>CAJXWH010000144.1 GCA_913062915.1 uncultured Acidiferrobacteraceae bacterium
GCCAATGATTTCCTTGAATTGCTTGAGCACCGTTTTTACTCCAGATCCGCGTTACACTCGACGCAAAGGTAACACACGCGGATTGTTTCGTGAGATCACGAATGCGCCAACATCTGACGAATTCGTCGTTGGGGCAGGCCAGGTCACCTGGCCCCAGATTTCTGCGGGGATTTTGAAGTGATTTCGAATCATGCCCCCGACGGCACCTGGTACCAGGTTTGCGGGAATGAGAAAGGCCCGGCGGTCGTGCTTTGCCACGGGGTGGGCCTCGATCTTCACATGTGGGATCAACAGGTTTCGGCGCTTGGTGCCGATTATGAGGTGGTTCGTTATGACCTCATCGGTCATGGGAAGACCCCTTCCAATCCAGCCGACTTAAATCTTGATGCGTTTACCCGCCAGCTTTTTGCGTTGCTCAAGCACCTCGGCCTTGGACGCATTGTTCTCGTCGGGTTGTCGATGGGTGGCGTGATTGCGCAGCGATTCGCTGCAGATCATTCGGAGCTTCTGACCCGGCTGGTGTTGATGAATACGGTGTATAAACGCCAGCCGGAAGAACTAGAGGGCGTCGAAGCACGCTTGCGGATGACGGAAGAGGAAGGGCTTTCACCGGTAGCGGATGCGGCCATTGCAAGGTGGTTCGATGATGCGTTTGTCAAAGACCATCCACAGGTCATTGACAAGATTCGAACCCGGCTGCTCACCAATGACTTGGCGGGGTATCTTGCCGCGTACCGGGTTTTCGTGCACGCCGAACCCGACGTCGGTGCGGCACTAAAGTCGGTCCACTGTCCCACCCTAATCATGACCGGCGGCAAGGACGTGGGGTCGACCCCTTTGATGGCGCGGCGGATGGCAGAGGATCTGTCGGATGCCCGGGTGGTTATTTTTGACGAGCTCCATCACCTGGCGCCACTCGAGAACCCGGACCAGGTCAATGTCGAGCTTCTTTCGTTCCTTAATGAATGATGTCGAACTCGGGAACAGACCCGAGCCCTTTGGCTGGTATCATTGGGGATGTGCTTTGCAAAGGGAAATATTCCCGGGGCCAAAAGTGGTTAGGGGATGAGCGTGCGGCGCGATCCAGACCAACCTTCCAGGAAGATCGGGGACTTTAACTGTTGATACATACCAGCGTCTGCCCCCACGATTGTCCTTCGACCTGCGCACTGGAGGTCGAGAAGATCGATTCGCATCACATTGGCCGGGTTCGCGGCGCGGCGGACAACTCCTACACCGCCGGGGTTATCTGCAGCAAGGTGGCCCGCTATCGCGAAAGAATCCACCACCCCGATCGCCTGACCCAGCCGTTGCGTCGTCGGGGAGAAAAAAGTTCAGGCGAATTTGAACCCCTCAGCTGGGACGATGCCCTGGATGAGGTCGCCGAGGCGCTGCTGAGCGCAGAACAACGGCACGGCTCCGAAAGTATCTGGCCTTATTTTTACGCGGGCACGATGGGCCTTGTGATGCGTGACGGGATTCATCGGCTGCGCCACGCGAAAAAATATTCAGGTCAGCATTCCACCATCTGTGTGACGTTGGCTTGGAATGGTTTTATTGCCGGCACCGGTCGTTTGGCCGGGGCTGACCCGCGCGAGATGTCGGTTTCGGACCTGGTCGTGATCTGGGGCACCAACGCAGCCAGCACCCAGATCAACGTGATGACGCATGCGCTCAAAGCGCAGCGAGAGCGACGCGCGAAAATAGTGGTGATTGACACCTATCGAAACGCCACGGCCAAGCAGGCCGATCTGTTCCTGTGTGTGCGGCCCGGTACAGACGGAGCCCTCGCCTGCGCGATCATGCACGTGTTGTTTCGTGACGGTTATGCCAATTGGGATTATTTGAACCGGTATACCGACTGCCCTCGGGAACTGGAAGCGCACCTCAAAACCCGCACGCCCGCTTGGGCTGAAAAGATCAGCGGCGTTCCCGCATCGATGATCGAACAGTTGGCAAATCTTGTGGGCAATACGCCGCGCAGTTTCTTTCGTCTCGGCTACGGCTTCTCCCGGCAGCGCAACGGGGCCGCCAACATGCACGCGGCACTTTGTATTCCCGCGGTCACTGGGGCCTGGCTGCATGAAGGGGGTGGCGCGTTTCACAACAACGGCGCGATTTATCACTGGAACAAAACAATGATCGAGGGGCTCGATGCCCTGGACCCCGATATTCGGGTACTGGATCAGTCGAGGATTGGCGCGGTTCTCACCGGCGACAAAGATGCGCTTTGTGGCGGCGGACCGGTGACAGCATTGTTTATTCAGAACACGAACCCGATGATGGTCGCGCCGGATCTTAATCAAGTGCATCAGGGTTTTGCCCGCAAGGACTTGTTCGTCTGTGTCCACGAGCAGTTCATGACCGAGACTGCATCCGTGGCCGATATCGTGCTGCCGGCGACGATGTTCCTTGAGCACGACGACATCTACGCAGGTGGCGGCCACCAGCACATCATCCTGGGGCCAAAGATTGTTGAACCGCCAGAGGGTTGTCGATCGAACCACCAGCTGGTCTGCGCCCTCGCCAAGCGCGTGGGCGTTACGCATCCCGGGTTCGAAATGACGGCCCGCGAATTGATTGACTGGACGCTACAAGAATCGGGTTGGGGCACCCTTCAAAACTTGGAGCGAGAGCGCTGGATCGATTGCCAGCCCTCCTTCACGCAGTCTCATTATGTCGACGGTTTTGGGCATGCTGACGGCAAGTTTCACTTTGCTCCCGATTGGCAGGCCTTCAAACCCCACGGCTTTGGCCCCGCCGGGCGAATTCCCCCCGCGCTTCCCGATCATTGGTCGGTCATCGAAGAGGCGACCGACGAATTTCCGTTTCGTCTGGTGACAGCTCCGGCCCGGCACTACCTGAACTCAACTTTCAACGAAACGCCGACCTCCATTCGACGCGAGCGCCGGCCGAGCGTGATGCTTCATCCCCGGGATGCCTCGATGCTGGGCGTAGAAGAAGGCGACACCGTTCGACTGGGCAACGGTCGCGGTGAGGTTCGAGTGCATGCAGAATGTTTTGACGGCATGCAACGAGGTGTCGCAATTGTCGAGAGTATCTGGCCCAACCATGCGTTCATCGATGGCAAGGGCATCAACGTATTGACCGGGGCTGACCCCGTCGCACCGGTCGGCGGAGCGGCATTTCACGACAACCGTATCTGGATACAGTCGGCTTAAATTAGGGGCCTGGTTTTTTCAACGTACGGGGAATACCCTCTGCGTTGATGAAAACGGAATCCCCGGTTCTGCCTGTCGACGAAAACTTTCCTTTGTGGGCAGTGCTGCACCATCCAAGGCTTTAAGCACTGCCTTGCAGGCGGTGAGACCCCAGAAAGGTGTTGCAAAATTTGGTGTTGATCTGAGACTGAGGACTGCGATCGAAAAGATTTACCAGACGGACCAACCCCCGTCGACAAGGATGGTCTCACCATGAATCATCTTGGAGTCATCGCTGGCCAGAAAAACGGCCGTGCCGGTCATGTCTTCCGCGTCAAGAAAATCGATACCCGTGGGCGTCAGGGTCTTCATGAGTGCCATGTATTCCTCATTGCCGGGGCCGCGCACATGAGCGTTTAATGCGGTCGCAACATTGCCGGGCGCGATGGAATTGACGTTAATTTGGTCCTTACCCAGTTCTGCGGCGAGCGCGCGGGTCAGGTTCACCAACCCGCCTTTGGATGCACAATACGCCGGGCAATTTGGAAATGCGCCGGTGCCGGCGATAGACGAAATATTGATGACTTTGCCGCCGCCACTTTCCCGCCAATGCGGGACCAGCGATTTCACGAAAAAGAAACAGCTTCTTAAGTTTAAGGTTAACTGCTCGTCCCAAATTTCTTCGGTTGTCTCCATCACCGGAACCGTCCGAAACACGCCGGCATTGTTGACGAGAATGTCGACGTTGCCCCATTCACGCAGTACTTCCTGGGTAAGTTTTTCAATCTCGGCGACCTTCGAAACATCTGCCTTGAAAGATTTCGCTGTCCCCCCGGCAGAGGTTATTCCTTTCACGACGTCGTTTGCTGAATTCTCACTTTTCAGGTAATTGACGGCGACCTTAGCGCCTTCACGACCGAAGCGGTTAGCAATCGCGGAACCGATGCCAAGTGATGCGCCAGTAACGATGGCGACTTTGTTCTGCAGTCTCATAATGGTCTTCTCGCAATCGTAGTTTCAGTTTCTGAGGGCGGCCGTTGCTGTTTCGTCGATTTCCATTGTTTCGGTTACCACAACCCCATAGACGTTCTTTGCGCGGTTACGGCTTACCAGCCCCTCCCGAACATCACTGAGTACGCGAGCGGGGTCGCGTGTTTTGGGGTCGCCATAGCCACCGCCGCCGCAGGCTATGGAGACTAAAGCTTCGCCGTCTTCGATCCATATTTGCGAGCATTGATCGAGGCGTTCCAACTCGCCCCCTCGTGTCCGGCGAAACTGGTCGGATTTGGCTGCCGCTTCGCCACCCCGAGCTCCAAGCGGATTATGGATGTTGCCGTCGGCAACAAAACCCGCCTCCATTCGACAATTCACGGGTCTTAGTTCCACTTCAATGCCCGGTGCACCGCGGAAGCGGCCCGCGCCTTCAGAGTCCGCTATCAAGCGGCGGGTCTGGACATGTATGGGTGTGTAAATTTCATCTAATTCGACGGAATCGATAAAACACATACCGCCGTTTCCTGCATGCAGCATCGTCATCCAGGCATCCTCTCGGGGCGCGCCGGCGCCTGCCGTATGACCTAAAAACAGTTGGTTTACGTAGGGTTTGCCGTTACGCGGGTCGGTGCCCGAAACGACAGAGGTTGAAGGAGGACAGAAACACCCAATCTCTCCCATTCCAAGTCCTTCCCCGATCTCGGCCATGGCTCTCATCGTGGAGTTTTGTACACGATCGGCAAGATTTGTAGTGGCCGCCGAACAACTGGTCGGGTGTCTTGGAATGCCGACCACGCCATTGTCTTTGAGATGAAG
>CAJXWH010000145.1 GCA_913062915.1 uncultured Acidiferrobacteraceae bacterium
GAGGTCAATGGGGCGCTGGTGCTCGACGTCGCGATTGGGCGGAATGGACAACTGATGGAAGCACGGCTCATCCGCTCGTCTGGCAACAAACGCCTGGACGATACCGCCATTCGAATCGCAATATTGGCCGCCCCATTTATCCATTGCCAGCAGAAATCGCGCGTCATACCGACGTCCTTCATATCACTCGGACCTGGCATTTCGATAAGAGCGCCCGTTTGATCACCCGGTGAAACAATTACAATCGACAAAACGATGAGCGCCGCTGCCTTTCAAAGTCTCAGCAATCAGTTCCTGATTGCCATGCCCGAGCTCGAGGACCCCAATTTTTCTCGCACGGTGACACTGATCTGTCAGCACGACGAGAATGGCGCCTTGGGTGTAATCATCAACCGTACCGTCGACTCCCTCAGCATCAACGATGTGCTCGATCAGTTCAGTTTGCCCAAACCGGAATCTGGGCGTATTGGTCATCAGCCCATCTACGTCGGCGGGCCGGTCCATAATGAACTCGGGCTGGTATTGCACCGTGGCCTTGGTGACTGGCAGTCGACCCTCAAGGTCGGGGGTCAACTGGGGCTCACATCCTCCCGCGATGTACTCGAAGCGATTGCGCACTCCGGCGGACCCGATGATTGCCTGCTGGTACTCGGCTATGCGGGCTGGGGCGCTGGCCAGCTCGATTTTGAAATTCGGCAAAATGCCTGGCTGACCGTGCCCGCAGATCCCAGAATCATTTTCGAGGTCGAAGTCGAGCAGCGCTGGGCCCAGGCAGCCGCTTCCCTCGGAGTCGACATCACGACCCTGAGCGCGGGTGCGGGACACGCATGAGGCAGACCGTGCTGGGGTTTGACTACGGGCGACGCAAGATCGGTATCGCCGTCGGCCAAACCAGTACCGGATTTGCCGAGGGCATTGCGACGATTCGGGCGGACTCCCCTGCGGGGCCCTGGCTCAAAATCGGGAAATTGATCGAGGACTGGCGACCCGATGCTCTGGTGGTGGGCTTACCCCTCGCTGTAGATCGCAGCGAACCCGAATTCGCGGGATGCGCCCGTGAATTTGGCCGACAACTGCATTGCCGATTTGAACTGCCGGTAAACTTCGTTGACGAGACGCTGACGACCGATTTTGCCGATGCCATCATCCGGGAAACAACAGCGTCTGGCAAACGCATTACAAAACGTAGAAAATCGGTGCGTGACCAGCTGGCAGCTGAACTCATTCTTAAAACCTATCTTCATGACTGCACGACTCCCCAGACCGGATGATCTGATTTCGGGCATGGCAACCGAGCTTCGGTCCGAGCTTCCCACCCATCCGATCATGATCGGGATCCACACCGGGGGCGTATGGGTGGCCAAACGCCTGCATCAAAGTCTGGATCTCACCACACCCCTGGGTTCCATAGATATCAACTTCTATCGAGACGACTTCTCCAGAATTGGCCTGCACCCGCAAGTCAAAGCATCTGAAATTCCAGATGATATCGAGGATCGCTGTTTGATTTTGGTCGATGACGTGCTGCAGACCGGCCGCACCATTCGCGCAGCGCTCAATGAAATTTTTTCCTGGGGAAGACCGGCTGCCGTGCAACTTGCGATTCTGGTCGAGCGCAGTGGGCGTGAGTTACCGATTCAACCGGATGTGGTCGGTGCACGACTCGATCTCAACCCTTCTCAGCATATCAAGCTATTGGGGCCTGACACATTGGAATTTTCCGTCAGTGAGAGGCCCACATGAATCGGCGCAGCGACGGGTGGCCGCGTAATCTGGAGATGCAGGAACGATGACCTCCTCGGTCCAGTTCGACACCAACGGAAATCTCCGCCATTTTCTCACGATCGAGGGGCTCTCTCGAGAGGCCCTGGTCGAAATTCTGGACGCTGCGGAATCCTTTATCAGCATTGGTGAGCGCCAAATTCGGAAAGTGCCGATACTGCGTGGCCGCACGTTGGTGAATCTCTTTTTTGAAGACAGCACTCGGACCCGAACGACGTTCGAAATTGCAGCCAAACGACTCTCTGCCGACGTGATTAATCTCAATCCGGCCCGTCTCTCGACCAACAAAGGGGAGCGAATCCTCGATACCATCCGGACCCTCGAGGCCATGCACACGGATATCTTCGTGATTCGTGACAACGCAAGCGGCACTTCACACCTTGTCGCTAAACATGTGCCTTCACATGTACATATTGTCAATGCCGGTGATGGAAGGCATGCGCATCCTACCCAGGCGATGCTCGACATGTTTACCATCCGTCAGCACAAGGATGACTTTACCAAGCTCCGAGTCGCGATCGTTGGGGATATTCTTCATTCGCGGGTCGCTCGTTCACAAATTCATGCGCTCAAAATTCTTGGCGTTCCAGATATACGGGTCATTGGTCCACGCACCCTTCTCCCGACCGAGATCGAGAAGATGGGCGTGACGCCCTTATGTGAACTCGACGAGGGCCTGCAAGACGTAGACGTCATCATGATGCTGCGTTTACAACTCGAGCGAATGGAGGGACAACTGATCCCGAGCGCACAGGAATATTTCCGGCAGTACGGCTTGACGGCCGAACGCGTCCAGCGGGCGGCACCTGACGCCGTCGTGATGCATCCAGGCCCCATCAACCGTGGGCTTGAAATCGCTTCGGAAGTCGCAGATGGGAAGCGCTCCCTGATCCTGGAACAAGTCACCAACGGCATCGCGGTACGGATGTCGATCATGGCGAAACTCATGGCCGGCCAGAGAGGTCCAGAAGAAGGAAAAGAATGAATGTTTTGATTACGGGCGGGCGAGTGATCGACCCGGCCAATGGCGTCGATCAGACCCAAGATCTCTTTATTCGCGACGGCAAAATTGCGGGATTTGACGACACAACCCGAGAGATTGCAGTAGACAAGACCCTCGACGCCCGGGGGCTGGTCGTCTGCCCAGGACTCGTCGATCTTCAGGCTCGCCTTCGAGAACCCGGCGAAGAACATAAAGCGACCTTAGACACCGAACTTGTTGCCGCTGTCGCGGGCGGCATTACCACGATCTGTTGCCCGCCAGATACGGATCCCGTTATCGATACGCCCGCTATGGTGCAGATGATTCGACAGCGCGCCGAGGAAATTGGCCTTACACAAGTGCTTCCGGTCGGTGCATTGACTCGGAGCCTGGCGGGCGAACAACTGACAGACATGGCCGCCCTTCGGGATGCGGGATGTCTTGCTCTTGGTAACGCAGAAAACACAATCGACAATACGTTGGTGATGCGAAGAGCTATGCAGTACGCGACAACTTTTGATCTCACGGTGTTCCTGAATGCGCTCGATCCCTGGCTCAAGGGCAACGGCTGCGTGCACGAAGGCGAAGTCAGCACCCGCCTTGGGCTGCCGGTGATTCCGGAGGCCGCGGAGACCGTCGCACTGGCCCGCGAACTCGCTTTGATTGAAACCACGGGGGCAAGGGGACACATTACCCAACTCTCGTGCGCCCGATCGGTTACACAATTGGCAGATGCAAAAGAGCGCGACCTAGCCGTCACCGCAGCAGTGTCTGCCCATCACCTACACTTGAGTGAACAGGACATCGGAGAATTTGATACCCGGTGCCATGTGATCCCGCCGCTTCGAAGCCTAACGGATCGAGAAGGCCTGCGGCAGGGTCTGGCCGATGGTGTGATTGAGGCCATTTGCTCAGATCATCAGCCCCACGGTTTTGATGCCAAACTTGCCCCATTCAGCGAATCTGCACCAGGCATTGCGGGCCTAGAAACGCTTCTCTCGCTCACCCT
The DNA here is from genome assembly GCA_913062915.1 of uncultured Acidiferrobacteraceae bacterium. Classification (GTDB taxonomy): domain Bacteria; phylum Pseudomonadota; class Gammaproteobacteria; order Arenicellales; family UBA868; genus CAJXWH01. The sequence goes on from CAJXWH010000145.1 coordinate 3,774, forward strand.
CAAGTTAGTGGACGAGGACGTACTGAAACTGCCCAAGGCGGTCGCTGCCCTCACGGCGAATCCCGCCCGTATTTTAGGGATCGATACCGGTCAGTTGTCGATCGGCGCCAGGGCAGACCTTTGCGTATTTGACCCGAACAAACAATGGCAAGTGGACGCCGAGAAACTTCGAAGCAACGGCACCAATACGCCGTTCGATGGGCGGTCGTTACCCGGCGTGGTTCGCTGGACTTTAGTCTCGGGCGAAGTCGTATTCGCCCACGATAAAAAATAAGTCAAAGGACCCTCCCTTGCCGACCGGTGATTGCGCCTCGGTCTTCTGTCTAAATGATCTACTTCCTCGTGCGCCGCAAATCGAACCGTTGGTCAGTCGAATTTCTCCGGATCCAAGGCCACTGAACAGGCGATCTCCAAAGTGGTCAACTTTTCCTGGGCCAGGTTCTGTAGGAATTGGTCCATGGTCACCATGGCGTACTCACGACCCGTTTGCATCATGCCGTAGATTTGTGGCACTTTATTCTCGCGGATGAGATTACGAATCGCCGGCGTGCCGACCATGATCTCGTAGACCGTGACCCTCCCGCCTTCTATTTTCCGCAACAGCCGCTGAGCGATTACTCCTTCTAGAGATTCGGATAACATCGTTCAAACCATCTCTTTCTGGCCGGCCGGAAAAATATCAATGATCCGGTCAATGGTCTTAGTCGCCTAGGAGGTATGTAAGGTTCCAAAAACCAGATGGCCCGTTTCAGCCGCAGTCAGCGCTAACCGAATCGTTTCGGTGTCCCGTAATTTTCCCACCAGAATAACGTCAGGATCTTCCCGCAAGGCAGAGCGAAGTGCTTCATTGAAGCCCCGCGTATGTCTCGATACTTCCCGCTGGTTGACCAAACAATTGATACTTTGATGCACAAATTCAATCGGATCTTCGATCGTAAGAATGTGGCCCTTCGCATTACGATTGATATAGTCGACCATCGCGGCCAACGTGGTGGACTTACCCGAGCCTGTCAGACCGGTTACCAGTGCCAGGCCGCGGGGACTTTTCAGACAACGCACGTAGCACCTGTGGCGCCCTAAGGGCCTCCAATGAT
>CAJXWH010000146.1 GCA_913062915.1 uncultured Acidiferrobacteraceae bacterium
TTTGTTGATAGAACGATCACATCAATCTTGTCATCCTGAAACGCTTGAATAGCGGCATCAAAGCCAAAATCTACAGCCTCGAAGTCTTTGCCACCCTCAAGACCCGTTGTCAGCTTTATATTACCCAGACAGACACGTTTGGCCGCGCCGCCGGGAGGGCCGGCAAAAATCTTCCTGCCCGCAATATCCTCCAGTTTTTCAATTCCGCTGTCGGCACGGGTGATGTAGTGGTACGGACCGATCTGGTAGGAAAAGATCATGCCAATGTTCTTCTCCAACTCCGGCGCATTTTCCATGTTCTTGTATGGGCCGAGATTCTTCATCATTAACAAGTTAATGATGGACGAACTAAACAAAAAGTCGACTTTGCCCTGGGCCGCCTCAACGATATGCCGGGTCGCCGCACCCGTGGCACGAACCTGCATATCGACACCGGGGACATGCTTTCCTACAATTTTGGCAATTGCCGTATTAACCACAAACGGCGACATACCGGGTGCTATCGATGTCACTCTATAGAGATCAGCTTGGGAATTAGATGCGATAGCTATTGCTATGAAACCAACAACAGTGCTAATGAGCTTAGTAAATTTCATTTTCTATCCTCTACAGTAAGTTTCTTGTTGTGCGATGGACCAATAGCCTGAGCAAAGTAAAGCCTAGTCCAATTACCCATAGTCGCAGAAGGGAATCTTAGAGTCAATTGACTGACTGCCCCAGACGCAACTAATGAAATTCAAAACGGCGCGTTCGTTCAATGATGGGAAACGATTGTCGTAATCGGTTCCGCCATTGGGAGTTAAATCGGTCGTGCAGAGCGAACGCGCGCAATTACGATCATAAGAAAAGCCAGTAAAACGCCGGGAAGCCAGATCATCGCAATAGGCCATAGCGCACTAGCGCCGAGAATGAATCGGATGAACCTTTGGAACATTGAAAGGTGCCCTGTGACAGGGTCTACTCCTGCAAAACAAGCGGCAAACATCCATATAGCCGCAAGTAAGCGGATCACTGTTCCAGCCAATTCGCTCCAGGCAAACCCATCAACTATTAACAACAATGACGGCGAATAAACAAAAACATAAGGAACAAGCAGTCCGATCACCGATAGACGAAGAGCAATTAAAGACGTCGCCAGCGGATTGCCGCCCGCAATGGGTGCAGCCACATAACAGCCGTAAGCAATCGGCGGCACAATTGAGGAGTAAACCGCGTAATACAGCACAAACATATGTGCCGCAATTGGATCGACACCCGCCTTGATTATGGCCGGGGCGATCATAATCGCAATGATGAGGTAGGCTGGCAGCGTCGGCAATCCCATTCCGAGGATCAATGCACCAAACATTGCCAGTATCAACGCAATGATCAGATGAGTTTCGCCAAATGCAGATATTGCGATGGCAAAACGTATTGCGATACCCGTCTCATTGACTACCCCAAGTACGATGCCAATTATGGCAACTGCAATCATGATATTCGCCGCAGAAACCCCACCCAATGAAAATGCCTTGACGATTTTGATGGGTTGTCGCCTGAAGTCAGGACTGAGCACAAGCCCCATCGCCAGAGCGGTCACCAGTCCGAAAAAGCCCGCCATGGAGGGCGAATAGCCTAATAGAAAGGCTGTCATGAGGGTTGATAACGGCAATACAAATAGCAGGGCATTGACCCAATCCCGCCGCGACAGGCTTGTTATTTTGTCACTGCTGACTGGTTCGTGGCCCATACGCAGAGCTTCCCCATAGACCTGGGCAAACAAACTGATGTACTTGAACAGTGCCGGCAGAGCCGCCGCCGCTATCAGCAACAGGTAGGGCTTGCCCAGCAGGTCAGCCATCACAAACACGGCGGCGGCCATGATAGGGGGTGTCAACTGGCCACCGGATGAAGCGGATGCCTCAACTGCAGCCGCGAAGTTGTTTGAATAGCCCTGTTTCTTGATCATCGGAATAGTGAACACACCGGTCCCAGCTATGTTCGCTGCAACGGATCCACTCATCATGCCGAACAACGCACTGGCAACGATTGCCGCATGGGCAGCCCCCCCGCGAATTCGAGCTGTCAGCACCGTTGATATTTTGATGAGGCTGTCGCCGGCACCGGTCTGACTCATCATTGCACCCAGGATCAGGAAGACTAGAACGGTATTGAAAACTAATCCTGTAACCCGTCCGAAGACCCCATCGAACGAGTACCACGCAATCTGCATAAAATTACTCAGATCCATTCCGAAATGCTGGAAAACTCCGGGGAGATTCGGTCCTGCAAAACCAAAGGAAACGAAACAAAAGGCAAGGATTACCAGCGACCAGCCCCAGGCTCGACGGGTTGCTTCAAGCACGCCCACCAGACCCAGTGCGCCAGCGAATATATTCGCTGGAGTTCCAATATAAAACCCAGTCCACAGTTCTTCCTTAACTTCAAAGAACCACCAGGCTGAGTAACAAAACGAAACCACAAGCAACACATCTACAACCCATCCAACCCATCGCCACTGGTTAGCCTTAATCTGACCCGCAAGCGGATGCCCGGTCAAGGCAACAACAAAACCAACAGCAACGGAGACAAAACGTACAACCGCTTCGTCTATGAGTGCGATGGTAATCGAGTAAATGAGAAAACAGGAAAAAAGCAGTCCAATACCACCTGCTACCTGCTGAATCATCTGCGCTGGCGGACTAATTTTCATCAATGACTGCTAAATCTGTTGAGTCTGCATCCTCTATTAACACAAATACTTCGCTAGCGTACCCAGCGCGGCTGGTTATCGTTGATCTACCTTCCTAAACTCGTTGCTTGCGCTGCAAACAACTAATCACTCGCGCGACAGAACAGTCCAGTCTATCTTTACTTTTGACCAGCACATATCAACGCTGTTCTATGCCTTTCATTCAATGCGTTCAACCTGTAGACCACTGGACACCTGGCAACGTTTCATCCTATAACATCGTTACACGATGGGGTAACCACTAACATGCTAGAAAAAAAACCTGTATTTAGAGCCGATCATGTCGGCAGCTTGTTGCGACCGCAGGCGGTGAAAGACGCCCGAAAGGCTTGCCTTGAGGATGGCACCATCGATTCTACAGCCCTGGCGCAGGTCGAAGACGAAGCCATTCGCCAAGCCGTCGTCATACAGCAATCGGCTGGACTCAAGGCAGTCACTGACGGTGAGTACCGGCGCTCGTTCTGGCATTACGACTTCATGGGCCACCTCACCGGTTTCGAACTTGTGGAGCGTGACCACGGCCTTAAGTTCTCGGGGGCGGTCCTTCGGCCGATTTTTCCCACGATCCCGGGCAAACTGGATTTTCCCAACGATCATCCCATGCTGGCACATTTTACGTACCTGGCGTCGGTGGCCGATGTGCAACCGAAAATCTCTATACCAGGCCCGAGTTGCTGCCATTTCCGGACGGCTGCGGCAGACATCCTGCCCGCGGAATACACCGATCTTGACGTTTTATTCGCTGATATCACGACCACCTACGCGAAAGCGGTCAAGGCATTTTATGCCGCAGGCTGCCGGTATCTCCAGATGGACGACATCTTTTTTGCCTACCTGTGCGATCCCAAGATTCGTGAAGAAAAAAAAGCCCAGGGCCAGGACCCAGACTGGCTGGTCACTCAGTATGCGCGGATGATGCACGACGCAATTAAGGACCGGCCAGACGACATGACTATTGCCATGCACCTTTGCCGTGGAAATTTCCAGTCGACCTGGATGGCAGAGGGCGCCTACGACCCAGTGGCCGATGCGGTGTTTAATCAGACTGGGATCGATGTGTTTTTTCTGGAGTACGACACAGAACGGGCGGGTGGCCTCGCACCATTGCGTCTGCTAGCGAAAGGTAACCAGCGGGTAATGGTCGGCTTCATCACAACCAAGTCAGGCGAACTTGAAGATACCGACACCCTGCGCCGAAAATTTGACGAGGCATCGAAATACGCTGACCTTAATCAGCTGGGCATCGCACCGCAATGTGGCTTCGCCTCGACCGAAGAAGGCAACAAGCTGACTGAAGACGAACAAAGACAAAAACTCGAACTGGTAACAGAAACAGCCGAACGCATATGGGGCAGTGTCTGAGCAAACACTCGCTCGTATACCGACTCACCTGAGCAAAAATTCATGGCTGCGCCAGACACCCGTTTGACCCCTCCTGAACCCGCCGGCGCTGCGGCTGTTAAAGCATCAGCTGAACGGATCGCACCCCGACTCAAGGCCCTCGCACCTGAAGCAGAAAAATCCCGTCGCCTGACCCGTGAAGGGATTGACCTGGTGCGAGACCATGGGCTGTTCAAGATACTGCAGCCCGAGCGATCTGGCGGACACCAGCTGACCTTGCGGACCCATCTGGACGTCGTGTCAGCATTGTCAGAGGGTTGTGTCAGCACGGGCTGGGTGGTCGGCGTGGCCCACGCGCACAGCTGGCTGATCGGGCACATGCCCCGTCAGGCACAAGACGACGTTTATGCCGACAACCCGAATGCGTTTGTTGCCGCTGTCGTGGGTCCCCGGGGCAAGGCCGTTAAGCGTGCCGATGGTTCGTTTCAATTGAACGGTTTCTGGCCTTTTGGTTCGGGCTCCGACTACGCGGACTGGCTGATGCTGGGCGCTGAAGTCGTCGATGAACAGGGCCAAACAGAAGACTGGGGAGACTTCCTGATTCCACCCGGGGACATCGACAACCTCGATGACT
>CAJXWH010000147.1 GCA_913062915.1 uncultured Acidiferrobacteraceae bacterium
CGTATCCGTCAGCGGGTTGTGAAGGGGTGAACCCACAATATCTATTGGCTGAATAGGCGAAAGATGAGAGGGATGAGGATGACAGTCGGGGGTAACTTTTTGAGGACCTTAAGAAGATCCACATCGTTTCAGACACTTGCATTCGAGTATGAGTGACGCCGCCCCACCATTTTCTTGTCTTATACCGTCCAACGCCAAGGGGTTCAGGCTTGTAAGAGGTCGACTACCGAACCGAGCAAATCGGGATTACCCAGGAACAGAGTACGGCCTTGGGATTCGAGTGTGAGTGGCCGACCGCGCCAGTCGGTCGCTGATCCACCGGCACCTTCGACGATCGCTACCGGCGCGGCAAAATCGAAGGGATCCAGTCCGATGTCTATCGCAATATCCAGCTTGCCGGATGCCACCATGGCGAAACCGTAGCTGCCAGCGCCACAGATGCTGAAGGATCCTGCATCGGTGAGTCTCGAAGATCCAAGATTCTCTTCGGCGCTGCCCCGGTCCGAATCACCGCGCGCCACGGTCGCGCGGCATAAGCCGGTGCATTGGGCAACAGTCACGGGTCGGCCGTTCCAGCAAGTCGGATAATCGCGTCCACCTATCCAACGGTCTCCGGTTGCGGGAAAATCCATCACTCCGAGCACAAATCGACGTGCTTCAGCCAGTGCGATCAGCGTACCGTAGACGGGAATGCCGGTAGCGTACTGCTTGGTGCCGTCAATGGGATCGATCACCCATACCCGTTCTGCATCCGTGTCCCGATTCGGGAACTCCTCGCCTAAAATGCCGTGATAGGGGTAGCGGGCATCGATACGTTCCCTCAGTCTTTGTTCGACCTCCCGGTCCACCGGTGTCACGGGCGAACCATCCTCCTTGATCTCGTGACCCATGTCCTGTATTGGGTGCGAGCGTATAATGCTGCGGCTCAACTCCGCGAGTTCAGTGCAAAAGGAGACCAGCGCATCAATATCTTTCATTCTTAGTGGCTCAGGATCTGTTTGAGAAACAGCTTGGTTCGGTCATTCTTCGGATTATCAAAAAATGTCCCTGGCGGCCCTGACTCGACGATTTCACCCTCGTCCATAAATACCACGTTATCGGCAACGGAGCGGGCAAAGCCCATTTCATGACTCACGCAAATCATGGTCATGCCCTCCCTGGCCAGGTCGATCATTACGTCCAAAACTTCGGAAATCATTTCCGGATCGAGCGCCGAGGTCGGTTCGTCGAACAGTATAATCTCGGGGTTCATACACAGAGCGCGAGCGATGGCGACCCGTTGTTGTTGCCCGCCGGAAAGCTGGCTCGGCCATTTGTCTGCCTGTTCGGGAATTTTTACGCGCTCGAGCAATCGCATCGCCTTTTTCCTGTTCTCAGCTTTTGGCGTTTTGCGCACCAACTTGGGCGCCAGCATCAAATTATCGATAACGGTCAGGTGTGGAAACAAATTAAAACTCTGGAACACCATACCCACCTCGCGACGAACCGCGTCGATATCCTTAACCGCGCCGGTCAATTCGTGACCATTGACGACAATTTTGCCGTTGTTGTGTTGTTCAAGGCGATTGATACAGCGGATCAAGGTCGACTTACCCGACCCGGACGGCCCGCAGACAACCACCTTTTCACCTTTGCCGACTGTCAGGTTGACACCCTTCAAGGCCTGAAATGAGCCAAAGAATTTATCAACATTTTCGAGTTCAATCATCAGTTGTCTATCGGCCTTGCTCATATCATGCCTCTCTTCTTACATGGCGGCTCATGCGTTTTTCTATCCAGGCGAACGTTCTCTGAATAGCCCAGGTAATGACCAGATAGATAACCATCACCGATATAAAAACCTCGTAGGGTGCGTAGGTCTCGGCCACGATGGTTCTTGCGATACCCATCATATCGAGCAACGTGATGGTGCTGGCCAGAGCGGTGCTCTTCATCAGGCTGACGACATCATTGCTGTATGCGGGCAGACACAATCGAATCGCGATGGGGCTGGTAATATAGATGAATCGCTGCCTTACGGAAATTCCCAGCGCTGCGGCAGCTTCCGTCAGCCCGCGGTCGACACCGAGAACCCCGCCGCGAAATATCTCCGAAAGATAAGCGCCGGTGTTCAATGACAAGGCGACAATTGCACAGCCGAAGGGCTCTTTTAGAATCGGCCAGAAAATACTGTCGCGAACAAACTCCAGTTGCGGCAAGCCGTAATAAATAATGAAAATCTGCACCAGAATGGGGGTGCCGCGAAAGATATAGATGTAGACCATCGTGGGCGCGGCTAGATACCACCGGCCACTGATTCGCAGAATCAGCAGGAATATGCCGAGCGCCGTACCCAGCGCGAGCGACAGAAACAGCAACTCAAACGTCAGACCGATTCCCACCAGCATTTTGGGAATGCTGTCCAGGATGAGTTCGATATCAAAACTCATCGCCAAACCTCCAAATGCCGGTTGGCATACCTCTCAAGTCCCATGACCGTCAAGGTGATGATGGTTGAAAATCCCAGGTAGATTGCACCGACCACGATATACATGGTAAACGGCTTGGCCGTGTAAGCAATCGCCTGTTCGGCGACAAACAGGGTTTCTTCCAGACCAATGATGGCAACCAGCGCAGTATCCTTGACCAGCGAGAGCATGTGATTGCCGAATGGCGGCAATGCCAGCCGCCACATTGCCGGAATGCGCACATAGATGAAAGTTTGCAGGTTCGAGAGACCGAGGGCCCGGGCGGCCTCGATCTGCCCCGGGTCGACACCGAGGAAGGCGCCGCGAAAAGTCTCTGTCGCGTAGGATCCGATGATCAACGCGATGGCGAATGACCCGGCCCAGAATGGCGGGAAATCCACAAACTTGATCTCGGGGTCAAAGATCTGAGCAATCGCCGTCAGGATGATCGCCGAACCGAAATAAAACAGCAAAAGGACCAGAATCTCGGGTGTGCCGCGAAAGACAATCGTATAACCGCTGGCAATCGATTTGGCGACCCGACTATTCGACAGCTTGGCGCCAGCGCCGATCAGTCCGAATAGAACCGTCATGATCAGAGCGACAAAAAAAAGTTCGACGACGACCAGCGAGCCCCAGAAAAAATCGTCCCACCAGCCGCTTACTGCTGCCATAGCCTCCCGTTCCCACCGGAAGTCAAAGTATGATTCAGCATTGCTTTTTTAGCGAAGAGTGCGGCGAGGGCTGCTTCAAAACCCCCACCGCACCAATGAAATGCGATCGCTTAGTGGATCGCGAAGGGGAAATACTGCAGAGCGTACTGCTCCAGATATCCACCATCGGTCAGGGTCTTCAAGGCACCATTCAATCGGGCTTTCAAGTCATCGTTACCCTGGCGGAGGCCAATGCCCACGCCAATACCGAAGTATTTCTTCTCGTCGATCTGCGGACTGACAAATTCAAATCCCGCGCCGTCCTCCTTGCTGAGAAACCTGAGGTGGGCCTTCATGGGATTGGTCATGATCATATCGGTTCGTCCATTCACCAGGTCGAGATAGAGTGCTTCATTGGTATCGTATAAAACCACCGTAGCTTGGGGAAGTACATTTTCAAACCAGTCGGAATAAGTCGTGGCCCGCTCCAGACCGACTTTGAGGCCGGCGAAGTTGGCGGGATTCGGCTTGCCCGAATCATCGAAGAGATTCCAGCCGGAATCTTTTTTGCCCACCAGGCGGCCAACCGATATGCGGTAGGTGTCGGAGAAATCCATTTTCTTCAGCCGTTTGTCTGTAATGGACATGGACGCCACTACGATATCGAACTTGTTGGCCAGCAGGGCGGGGATCATGCCGTCCCATTTCTGGCAGACAAATTCCAGATCGGCACCGATAAGACCAGCAACGCCCTTTGCGACATCGACGTCATAGCCCATAAGTTTGCCATCTTCATTCTTGAAATTGAACGGCGCATAGGTGCACTCCATACCGACCCGCAGGGTCTCCGCGGATGCGGTGCCAAAGCCCATAAAAGTTACAAAGCAGGTTGTCGCGATTAGCGAATGTATAATTTTCTTAATCATTACTCTCTCCTTTCGGGTTTACTTATTGTGAAAAACCGGCACTGCCAACGCCAGAATCAACATTCGCTGCCGGTGGTGCAAAAATCAAGCTTTCTCAGTGTGCGTATTAGTTGGCGCCGAATCCTATCCTCCCAGAGGAGGAGGTAGAATCGCCACTCCAGCCCGCGAACAACTGGCATTATGTCGCCTCGGTTGTCAAATAATCCAGAAATTTCGAGAACAACTCAAATTGGCTGACGCCGCCTCCACCATTTTCCTATCTTATTATATCGTCCAATATCGTCCAGAACATGGCTTATTTCATGGCATCCTCGACTCAAGCGTAGAACAGCAGCACTGCGCCCCAGGCGATCAGGGCAACCCCGGTCAGCTGACCGATACGCACGCCCGCCGGCAAGAGCTTCTCGATGAGGATGTAGAGCGCAAGCCCAATGATCCAGTAGAGATTCATGACGCCGCCGTAGAACAGCAGGGCCATGAGGAACCAGCAGCAACCCAAGCAAAAGGCACCGTGCACCAGGCCCATCCTGAATGCGCCGGTGCGCCCCGGCCGCCAGTGCGCGGAAAGAAAGCCGATAGGTGAGCGGCAATGCCTGAGGCAAGCATTCTTCAAGGGTGTGAGCTGCCAGACGCCCGCCGCGATGAGCAATGCCGCG
>CAJXWH010000148.1 GCA_913062915.1 uncultured Acidiferrobacteraceae bacterium
GGCTTCGCTCATCTGGTTAGGTTGAGTTCACCCTCTTCGCTTAAATGTACCGTTCTCACCCGGGAGTTAATAGAGGGGTAAAAAGGGCGTTCTGCGAAGTCGCCAGACAACGGCGCCTGGACCTTGATCGGGGGAGGTTTAGACCCCATATCAATACATAATAGATCGTTCGTCTTCGCCTTCAGGCGTTGGATGATGACGGGATACGAGGCAATACGATATGCGGTTAGATAAATTGACAACACGGTTTCAGCAGGCACTGGCCGAGGGCCAGAGCCTTGCACTCGGCCGCGATCACCCGTCCCTCGAGCCCGTACACGTAATGCAGGCGCTGATGGATCAGGAGGGGAGTACCACCCGTCACCTGCTGACGCAGGCTGGAGCCGACATAACTCAATTGCGCTCGCAATTGGGGGAACTGCTGGATCGGCTGCCCCGCGTCGAGGACACCGGTGGAGAGATACAAGTATCCGGGGATCTCGGGCGAGTACTGAACTTAACGGACAAGTCTGCCCAGAAGCGAGGGGACCAGTTCATCTCGAGCGAACTCTTTTTACTGGCGGCCATCGAGGGAACCCGCGATCTGGGTAACGTGTTGATAAACAGTGGAATCACCCCTGAACGATTGGAGAAAGCCATCGATTCGATCCGTGGCGGACACAGTGTTGACGACCCGAATACGGAAGAGCACCGCCAGGCCCTGGAGAAATACAGTATTGATCTCACAGAAAGGGCGGAGCAGGGCCGACTCGACCCCGTCATCGGTCGTGACGAGGAAATTCGTAGAACGATCCAGGTATTACAACGCCGGACAAAGAACAACCCAGTGTTGATTGGAGAGCCTGGCGTCGGGAAGACCGCCATTGTTGAGGGTCTCGCGCAACGGATCGTAAATGGCGAAGTGCCCGAAGGAATGCGAACCAAACGATTGCTGGCACTTGACCTTGCCGCACTGATCGCCGGGGCAAAATTTCGGGGCGAGTTCGAAGAGCGGTTGAAGGCTGTCCTTAACGATCTCGGAAAACAGCAGGGTCAAGTCATACTGTTTATTGATGAACTTCATACGATGGTGGGTGCTGGCAAGGCTGAGGGTGCAATTGATGCGGGCAACATGCTCAAACCAGCGCTTTCTCGAGGAGAACTGCACTGTATAGGTGCGACGACCCTCGATGAGTACCGAAAGGATATTGAAAAAGATGCCGCTCTTGAACGCCGTTTTCAAAAAGTGATGGTGCTTGAACCGGGAATCGATGACACGGTCGCAATTCTGCGGGGTCTGAAGGAAAAATACGAAGTGCATCATGGAGTGGATATCACCGATCCAGCAATCGTCACGGCAGCAGCGTTATCGCACCGCTATATCAGTGACCGAAAACTGCCTGACAAAGCAATCGATTTGATCGACGAGGCCGCCAGCCGGATTCGAATGGAAATAGACTCTAAACCGGAAAAGATGGATCGGCTGGATCGCCGTCTTATTCAGCTCAAGATCGAAAGGGAGGCACTGAAGAAAGATACCGACGAGGCTACGCTTAAGAGGCTTGGGGCTCTTGAGCAGGAAATTGAAGACCTTGAGAGAGAGTATTCCGATTTGGAAGAGGTCTGGAAGTCAGAAAAAGCAGCGGTACACGGTGCCCAGCAGTTAAAAGAGGCGCTGGACCGCGCCCGGCAGGAAGTAGAGGCAGCTCGCCGGGCCAGTGATCTCACGCGTTTATCAGAGTTGCAGTACGGGCGAATTCCCGAGCTCGAAAAGCAACTGGAAGCTGCGGGCAGTGCGGTAACGACTGTTGAAACCCGCTTGCTTCGAAACAAGGTTACCGAGGATGAAATCGCCGAGGTAGTCAGTCTTTGGACGGGTATTCCTGTCACCAGGATGCTGGAGGGGGAGCGGCAGAAACTGTTGCGCATGGAGGACGAAATTCATCACCGGGTGGTGGGTCAGAGCGAGGCTGTCGAAGTGGTTGCCAATGCGATTCGCCGATCTCGAGCCGGGTTATCGGACCCAAATCAGCCGTATGGCTCTTTTCTTTTTCTCGGCCCCACCGGTGTGGGAAAGACCGAGTTAAGCAAGGCGCTGGCTGAGTTTCTATTCGATACCGAAGAAGCGATGGTCAGGATTGACATGTCCGAGTTCATGGAAAAACACTCGGTCGCTCGTCTTATCGGTGCACCCCCGGGGTACGTGGGCTATGAAGAAGGCGGTTACCTGACGGAGGCAGTGCGCCGTCGGCCATACGCGGTGATCTTGCTGGATGAGGTTGAGAAGGCGCACCCGGATGTCTTTAATATACTCTTGCAGGTCTTGGATGACGGGCGACTGACCGATGGCCATGGCCGTACAGTCGACTTCCGAAATACCGTGATCATCATGACTTCAAACCTTGGATCGAACCGTATTCAAGAGATGGCCGGAGCCGGAAACTATGATCGAATGAAGACAGCAGTGATGGAAGTCGTCAATGGGCACTTTAGGCCCGAGTTCATCAATCGGGTGGATGATATGGTTGTATTCCATCCGCTTGATGATGAGCAGTTGGCCGAAATCGCCCGAATTCAGGTAGGTTTGCTGGCCGAGCGTCTGGCAGGTCGTGACATCAAGCTCGAAGTCAGCAACGAGACAGTTGCAGCGCTGGCCAAAGCCGGGTTCGATCCGGCGTATGGGGCTCGACCGTTGAAGCGAGCGATCCGAAGAAGGCTTGAGGATCCGCTCGCCAGCGAGATTCTCGGCGGTCGTTATCAGCCCGGTGATTCGATCAGGGTCGAGATGAAGGGTGATGACATCGTTTTCATGCCGCAGGTCGAACTACAATCGCAAGCTGCGTAGCCTTATACGGCTGCAAAGACTTTCAGGTTCGCGGGTTCGATTTTGACCGACCTCTATGGTCGCTCAGCGGCGCCCCGACTACAATCTAGGGCTGATTCTATTGAGCGGTATTAACCCATGAAGGCAATGATTCTGGCGGCCGGTAAGGGTACCCGCGTACGGCCGCTCACCCATCAGTTACCAAAGCCCATGATTCCGGTTCTAGGTAAACCGGTCATGGAGTATCTGGTTGAACAACTCGCGCGTTGCGGTTTTCGTGAAATCATGGTCAATATCAGCCATCTGGCTGCCCAGGTGGAAAACTATTTTGGGGACGGGCGTCGCTGGGGTGTCGAAATTGGATATTCCTTCGAGGGACATATCATCGATGGTGAGACCATCGCTGAACCTCTGGGGTCAGCAGGGGGTGTCCGGCGCATCCAGGACTTCGGAGGATTTTTTGATGACACCTTTCTCGTGGTGTGCGGAGATGCTGTGATCGACCTCGACCTGGCGGCGGTATTGCGAAAACACTGGCAGTCTGGAGCCGTGGCCAGCATGGTAGTCAGTGAGGTTCCACGCGAGCGCGTTTCTAATTACGGGGTGGTCGTTTGTAATGATGAGGGTCGAATTACGGCCTACCAGGAGAAACCGCCGGTCGAAGACGCGAATTCGAACCTCGTCAACACAGGGATTTACGTGTTCGAGCCCGCCGTGATTGACGACATACCGCAAGATGCGGAGTATGACCTCGGCAGTCAGTTGTTCCCCGCTATTCTGGAAAGGGGGCTCCCGTTTCACGCGATATCAATCCCGTTCAACTGGATTGATATCGGTCAGTTGAATGACTATTGGGAGGCCAATCAGTTGTTGATGCGGGGCAAATTAAAAGATGTCCATATGCCAGGCACTGAAGTATTGCCCGGGATTTGGACTGGGCTCAACGTAAACGTCGACTTCGACCGAATTCGGGCAGAAGGGCCGATTTATATTGGTTCCGCTGCACAAGTGGAAGCGGGTTGCGAAATCATTGGACCGACCTGGATCGGGCATGGCTGCCATCTGCAATCCGGTGCCCGCATTTCCCGCAGCATTCTGTTCGAATACAGTCGAATAGGAGCACACGGCCGAGTCACCGAGGCGCTTGTGTTCGGTCGCAACTGCGTGGATCGGGAGGGGAACATCGTATCCCTGGACGAAGGCAATCTCGACTGGGTTGGCGATGCCAGGGACTACTCCTGATTTAACGACTCCATAACTGACGTTTATCCTCCGAGTAAGCTGGCTCGGGTCAGGAGCTCGTTGACCCGTGCCACGTATGCGGCGGGCTCCTGAAGGAATGCGCCTTCGCTCAGCGCGGCCTGGTCGTAAAGCACCAGAGCCCAGTCTTCTAGTCTTTGGTGGTCGGGAGACAGTTGTCGAATCAACGGGTGATCAGGATTGATTTCCAGGATGGGTTTGTATTTTGGGGCTTCCTGTCCCATAGATTGCAGGATTCGTTCGAGATTGGCCCCGATATCTTGCTCATCCGCCACAAGACAGGCCGGGGAATCCGTTAACCGATGACTTACTTTGACTTCCTTGACGCGTTCGCCGAGAAGTTCCTGCATTTTAGTGAGGAGATCGGATAAACCCTCTTCTTTTTTCTTGGCGGTTTTTTTGTCTTCTTCGCTGGTGAAATCATCCAGGTTCAACCCGCCTTTCGCCACCGACTTCAATGATTTACCGTCAAATTGTGTGAGCGATGTAACCAGCCACTCGTCTACGGGATCACTGAGAAGCAACACCTCGATGTCATTTTTCTGGAATAT
>CAJXWH010000149.1 GCA_913062915.1 uncultured Acidiferrobacteraceae bacterium
GCGCGCCAGCGAGGCTTTCCGGATGTCTGCTCGCCTGAGGACAGCACGCCGCAGGATGGGTCGGTTTGCGTCGTGCCACCGTCCCTGAACCATCCGAGCCATTCATCGGTAAAGCCGATACGATTCGTTCGAGTTCCATCGACCTGCGTTACCCTCGGATGGACATCCCAATCATTGATGACCGACCGAGAAATGGAGATAGATTATGAAAACACGTTATACAACTGTCATTTTGACCGTGATTGCTGTGAACCTGACAGTCCTGACCGCAGCTGGTCTTGTCGATCGATTTGTGCCCGAGGCGCTCGCTGCCTTCGCACCGGTCCAGAAAATCGCCATATGCGACCCTCTTGGGATCAAGTGCGCTGATATCTCGAACCTGGTTCGCGGCAGTTTGCTAGTGAAGGAGGGGCAGTGAACTCTAACGGTTCAAAATGGAATCGTGAATGTAACTGAATGGGCGTTGATGCCAATGTTCGGATCACCCGATCCTCCGTTGGAGACATGGAGCAGTCGGTAATCGATCGAATAGGATCCCTCGGCACCTGAAAATTCGATACCGGCGCCCAGGTGAATCAGAAATTGATGCTCGGAATTAAGCGGCTGCCCGCCAAAATCCCTCCAGTTGGTCAGCGCCAATCCTATGCCGCCGAGAAATTTAGGATTCCAGTTTCTTTCGGGCGCGAACAATCGATACTGGACCATCAAGGGAGAGAAATTGACAAGGTGCTGGTTTTCGTTTGCGCCAGGATCGTCTGTGATGACAGCCACCCCGCCCTCGATGCGCCAGAACAAAGCGCCCCGCCAAGGCGATTGCTCGGCGGTGAGTCCGGTTAAATTTCGTTCGTAACTCGTCACGAGGGAGAAAAATCGATGGCTCGTACGCGGCGGCGGGCAATTTGAGCAGGCGGGTATATCCACTGTTTGACCCAGTCCCATTTCGAAACCATAGGCTGCATGGTTAAGCGTAAATCGTTGGTCAAAATCGCCGGCCTGGGTCGTTGCTGTGCTCATACCGATGAGCAACGCAAGAAGGCAGCAGAATCTGCCCGACAGTCGGGCGAGACATGCCAGTGATGGGATCAGAAGCGGGCGCATGGGCGAGGATATGGTCAGGCGCATTCAGGGTTCATTTGGGATTTTGGGATCGTTTATTTTATCCGACCCCAAACCGAATGTGACAGTGATCGTGCTCATGATGAGCGTGCCGGTATTAGCCAGGCAATCAATCCCAAGAGGGCGCTCGACGCGAGAATAAAGAGGTGAAGATTGACAGCGAGCGGCAATGCGGATTCAGGAGCAAGACCGTAGGGCGCAAGTCCCGCGATGACGCCAGCCTCGTAGGTTCCGGCGCCTGCGATTCCGTGAAACGGCAGTACGCTGGTCAAGTCCCCTACGGTGGCACCCACCCAGGCCGCGTGGAACGACACTTCCCCGAACTGGCCCATGAGCCAGGCGAAGACCGATAATTTGACGGTCCAGTTGATAATCGTCCAGAGCCACGATCGATAAAAGATGCCTCGGCTTTGCGGCAGCCCAGACAGTAACACGCACACCCGCGAGACCAGTTTGCTACGTGAACCAGAGAGCGCCGCTTCAAGCTTTCGGGTTATGCGGATCATTAGTAGGGGAAATCCCAGCCACAGCAGCAAGAGGATTGAGGGCAGCCACCACGACGAGAAGAAGTACTCGGTCGCAACGAGAGCTGCCAGTCCGATGACCGTATGGAGGTCTAGAAAACGGAACCAGGCAAGCGCTGGAACGGATCGCTGGACTGGAATCTCGAGGTAGCGAGACATGAAAAGCGGGAAAGAAAGTTCGCCGCTACGCATGGGCAGCAAGTTGTTGAGGAAGTGGTGCTGTAGCACCACCTTAAGGCACCGACGAAAATGTCCTGCGGTATCGGTCCGAAAATAATCATGCACCCGTGCTGCACGCAACAAATGGCTGGCCCCGACAAGCACCAGCGCAATCAGAAGCGAGTTTCCGGATAAATGTCGCCACGGCGTGAGAAGTTCTGCCCAGCCGTAGTAGTGTTGCACCAGCATCACAAGCCCCACAAAGAGGGCAAGGGAAACAACCTTGTGGACTGGGGAAGTGATGGTCTTCATTCGAATGCAATGATGGAGCGTTCCAGAGTAGCGATGATTAGAACCCCAACGCCTTCGCACGTACTATAGCGGGAACGAAAGAGCACCGATCATGAATCAGAGTCTGATACAGAAGTTGTCCATTGATCGTACGGCCGCGGCATGCACTTTATTACTGGTGGGTATCTGGCTGGCGTTTTTTCTTCGTCTTGGCACACCACCATTGTTCGACTGGGATGAAGGGGCGTTCAGCGAGGCGACCCGAGAAATGCTGGCCTCCGGGGATTGGATCTCGATCACGTTGAACGGCAGCCCCCGTTATGACAAGCCGGTGCTGATCCACTGGCTGCAAGCAGCAAGTGTGAGCCTTTTAGGGTCGAACGAATTCGCATTTCGATTGCCATCTGCTCTAGCGGCCAGTGCCTGGGTGATGGTGGTCTATGGGTTCGGTCGAACTTTTTTCAACCACCGCGTTGGGTGGTTTGCGGCATGGATGGCGATCGCCAGCCTTCCTGTGTGTTTAATTGGGCGCGCAGCGACTGCAGACGCCTGGCTGAATCTATTGTTGACTGCCAGTATGTATACGGCGCTTCGGTTTCATCGCGACGAGCAAATGCGGTGGTTGTACATCACCTTTGCCTTTTCGGCGCTCGGATTCTTGACTAAAGGGCCCATCGCGGTGCTGGTGCCGGTTGCCGTGACCTTGATTCATTGTATTTTGCTTCGACGCACAGGCGTCTGGTTGCGCGGTGTTTTCAGCCCGCTTGGGATACTGATCTTTGCGGTCATTGCCGGGCCTTGGTACGCACTGCGAACAGCCGAGGAAGGTCGGGCCTTTATCGACGGGTTTTTTGTCCTACATAACGTCGGTCGTTTTCAGGGCCCGATGCAGGGACACGCAGGCAGCCTGCTTTACTACGTACCCATCGTTCTTATGGCTGTCTTTCCATTCACGGCAATCGCGATCCGTGTATTTATCCGGTTTCGGGTGTACTGGAAAGACCAGACATCGCGGTTTCTTTTGCTGTGGTTCCTCTTTGTCGTTTCGTTTTTCTCGTTGTCGGGCACCAAACTGCCGCATTACGTACTGTATGGTCTGCCCGCACTTTTTTTGCTTATGGCGAGAGATTTGGAGTCTTTTGAATCCTACCGATGGGTGTTTGCGCCGGCCGTGGTTATTTTTGGTTTGCTTTTCTTTTTACCGGAATTTTTGGGTGTCGCCACCTCGAAGATAAATAATCCGCTGCAAGAAGCGCTCTGGGTAGGTGCCGATCTGTCATTTCCTGTCAGCTACCGGGTCTGGTTTGTTTTTGTCGTTGTACTTTGCCTTTCGATGACATTTCGATTCTGGCTGCCGGCAAGATCCGTTGCGCTTGCGATCGGTTTGGTTTTGCCGTTCACCGTCGGTTTCTGGATCGTGCCCAAGGTCGGAGCCATTCAACAGCAACCGATCAAGCAGGCGGCAACAATGGCTCTGCAGCATAGTTGGTCCGCGGCGCAATGGGATCTTCACTTGCCAAGTTTCAGTGTCTACGCTGAGCAGGTGGTCCGAAAACGCCCACTGCAACCCGGGGACGTTGCACTGGTCTTATACAGTAAGCACGCTGGGAAACCCGGTTATGACGTGGTGTTTAAAGAGCGCGGAATCGCGCTTGTTCGAAAGACGGGAGGCGACTAGCTTTTCCGGGAAAGACGCCAAAGACCCGTTGCCGCCAGGAGTAGACCAGCCACACCCACGATGATCTCAAAAAGGGCAATATCCGGGTAGACCGGTTTCCGGACGAGGAGAACCAAAGCGGCCAACCCCGGCAAGAGTGAGATCACACGATGCCCCATGGGGGTCGACGCAATGGGCGTGCGGTGCGAGATCCAGGTTCCCACGACCGCGCCCGCCCAGCCGATCAGTCCGCCTACGGCGACATCCAGCGGCCAATGCACTCCCACCACAATCCGTGAACCTCCAACCGCCAGTGCGGCCAGCGCCAGGCCCCAAGCCCATTTTCTTTTTCGAAAATGCAGCATGACCAACGTCAGTGCACAGGCAATGGTGGCCGTATGACCCGACGGAAACGATCGGGCGCTCGGTCGGTAGATTCCGCGGTAGGTTCCGCGCTCAAGTTCCAATGTTTCCTGGGCAAAGGCAATGCCAAACTGCTCCTTGGTAACGACCCCACCCATGCGCGGTACCCAGTAGCGGGCCTCGGGTGAATCGGGATCCGATTGAATGTTTCGCCATGCCGCTGCGGTATCCGGGCGGGCGTCAATCAACTGGGTGTAATCAATAGCGGGATCCGGTGAGCGCAAGGTGCGAAATGCGGGAACAATGACGTGGATCTCGTCTACTGTGAGTATCGCCGGCGGCCGGGGGGCATCTACCGCGTGCTTGAGGCCTTGCACGATCAATACGGAAAGGGCCATCGAAATCACGAGAGACCATAGCAATTTAGATCGCTTGCCGATAAACAAACCGAACAATGACACCGTAACCAGGATTTCTCCCACATGAG
>CAJXWH010000150.1 GCA_913062915.1 uncultured Acidiferrobacteraceae bacterium
GTCACAAAAGAAAAAGTCGGTCCGTCGATTATCGTTGAGTATGCACGGGCATTCTTCCCCGTGATTCTTTTGGTTTTTGTTTTGCGATCGTTTGTGGTAGAGCCGTTTCGAATCCCATCGGGATCGATGTTACCGACCCTGTATATCGGCGACTTCATCCTGGT
The DNA here is from genome assembly GCA_913062915.1 of uncultured Acidiferrobacteraceae bacterium. Taxonomy (GTDB): domain Bacteria; phylum Pseudomonadota; class Gammaproteobacteria; order Arenicellales; family UBA868; genus CAJXWH01. The sequence continues at coordinate 165 of CAJXWH010000150.1, forward strand.
GGACAAGTTCCGGTATGGAATACGCTTGCCGATTGTTAATCTCAGAATCTTCCCAACGGGGGCTCCAAGGCGAGGCGAAGTGATGGTGTTTCGTTACCCGCATGATGACTCGATTAATTTCATCAAACGGGTCATTGGACTCCCCGGTGACGAGATCGTTTACGATCAGAAGCGATTGTTCATCAATGGCACAGCAGTACAACAAGTCAAATCAGATAGCTATCAGCTGGAAACCTCCAGCCAAGAACTCGACGTAATTGAGTACAGCGAGGTGGTTGGCGCATCAACGCACAGTATTTTGAATGACCGCGGACGGACTTCCCGAACTATGACGATTTCGGTACCGGAAGGCAGTTATTTTGTTATGGGTGACAATCGAGACCACAGCAATGACAGTCGGTTCTGGGGATTTGTTCCGGAGAGAAATATTGTGGGCCGAGCATTTCTGGTCTGGTTCAGCTGGAATTCAAATGATGGGGGCGTCAATTGGTCTCGGATCGGGCACACAATACCGTAATGCGTATTGCGCCTCGGCCCACACGTAATCAGGAGAGAGTTTCCCGGTTGTTGCATGCGCTGGTCAAACTCGACTTGAATCTGTTCACCACTGCCTGATTGTTGTTATGTCAATTTCGGTTGAGGAAATACAAGAAATTATCGGCTATCGGTTCGACAGTGAAGAGCTGCTTGATCGGGCGCTCACGCACCGGAGTGCGGCAGGGCCGAATAACGAACGGCTGGAATTTCTTGGCGACAGTGTTCTCGGACTGTTGGTTGCAGCGGAACTGTTTCGTCGGTTTCCAGGCTGTGACGAAGGATCACTGACCCGTTCCCGCGCCAGACTTGTTCGGCAGGAGACGCTGGCTGCTGTTGCCCGGAAAATCGGCTTGGGTGGTTTAGTGGTGCTCGGCGAGGGCGCCGCGCGCAGCGGTGGCGCAGATAGAAGTTCAATTCTCGCGGATGTGATGGAGGCCGTGATCGGGGCAGTCTACCTCGAAGGGGGTCTCGACAGCGCTGGGGCGGTCGTAGAAAGGTTGTTACGTGAAGAATGGGAATCTATTGATCCCGCATTATTGAAAAATGATCCCAAGACCGAACTGCAAGAGCTACTACAGAAATTCGGCCGGCCCTTGCCGAGATATCTGGTGACAGAGACCAGAGGTGCGCCGCATAAAAGAGAGTTCGTTGTTGAATGCGTGCTTGACGAGCCGGCAGATTCTTTTTTGGGGAAGGGTGGCAGCCACCAGAAGGCCGAACAAAATGCAGCGGAACTGGCTCTTCATAGTCTAAGGGCATAGCCTGTTGGCGAAGAGCACATTCCGATTCGGATTTGCCGCGGTGGTAGGTAAGCCGAACGTCGGAAAATCCAGCCTGGTAAATCGCTTGACTGGCGTTAAGGTGAGTATTACATCGCGACGCCCGCAGACGACCAGAAACCGGATTCTTGGGATCGTAAACCGGTCGGATTTCCAGTTGGCGCTGGTGGATACTCCAGGCATTCATCGTCCGCGGGGCGCTCTGAGTCAATGGATCGACCGGACGGCGCGTGACAGCATCGGAAGTGCGGACATCACGGTGATGGTGATTGACGCTCGCGGATGGAGGCAGGAGGACGACTGGGTATGGAAGGCGGTCGAGCCATCGGCGCAGCCATTGTTTCTTTTGATCAATAAAGTTGATCTGCTCGACCGTCCGAATCGTTTATTACCCTTGATTAAAGAGTGCAGTGAACGAGGGCGATTTGCACAGATTATTCCGGTCTCGGTGAGAAATGGGCACAATCTGGAAGGGTTTTTACGATTGATTCAGGGTTATTTGCCGGTCGGTTCACCTGGGTTCTCCTTAGAACGGGGTGCAGAGACGAATCTCGATTTTTCGATTGCCGAATTGGTTCGCGAGCAGATTTTTCGATTGGTCGGGGCGGAGATTCCATACCAGAGCGCTGTCACGGTTCATACCCCACTGACCGAAGAAGCGACAAAACCAGAGTTTCACGCCGATATCTGGGTCGAGTCGGCCGGACAAAAGGCGATTCTGGTCGGTGCCGGTGGCCAACGCTTGAAGAACATAGGCACGAGAGCCCGCAAGCAGGTAGAAAGTTTACTGGGAACCCGTGTCGTGTTAACTACCAGGGTGAAGGTTCGGCAAGGCTGGTCTTCAGATCCTCTGCAACTACGAAGTCTCGGGTACGGCGACTGACGCTGTAGGCACGACAATGACCGAAAGACGAAGAATCTTTAATGAGCCTGGTTACCTGCTACATCAAAGAGCCTATTCAGAGACGAGCCTGCTGCTTGATGTTTTCTCGCGCAATTATGGACGGATGACCTTGGTCGCTAAAGGTGTGAAACGGAAGAAATCGAGAACTCGGGGGATTCTTGTGCCATTTCAACCGTTGATTGTCGCGTGGTCCGGGAGAGGAGAAGTAAAAACCATGACCAGCGCAGAGTCACTCGTCCTGCGCAAGAAGCTACAGGGGGAACGTCTTTTCTGTGGTTATTACATCAATGAATTGATCCTGCGAATGTTGCACCGTAATGACCCCCATGAGACGTTGTTTGGCGCGTACGAATCTGCGCTAGAGGGTCTGGTGCGGGAAAGCGACCTGGAGAGAACACTTCGCATCTTCGAGAAACGACTCCTTCAGGAGTTGGGGTATGGTCTCCACCTCTCGACCGATACACTTACCGGTGCTGCAATCGAACCCTCGGCGCGCTATCGGTACGTGGCGGAAACGGGTCCCGTGTTGGACAACGGCGAGGAACATGCGGGGGTCGTGCTGCACGGGGAATCACTGCAGGCCTTGCACGACGAGGAGGATTTCTCCGCCTTGCATCGGCGGGAACTGAAACGACTGACTCGAGCAGCGCTCGATCGCCACCTGGAGGGGCGACCACTTCACAGTCGCGAGTTGTTCAGCCGCCTTTTTCCTCAGGAAAACGAACAAGCCGCCTTGGGGAAAAGTCAGGCAATCGGCTGAACGTACACCAATACGGCATAACATTGCGGGAGAGACCCATGGAACTCGGCGTCAACATTGACCATGTCGCAACTTTGCGCCAGGCGCGGGGTACGGTATACCCCGATCCAATAGAAGCGGCACGAATTGCGGAGGAAAGCGGCGCTGATCTGATTACTTTGCATCTTCGAGAAGATCGGAGGCACATCGTAGACCGTGACATCGAGATTTTGCGCGGGCGGATTCAAACCCGGATGAATCTTGAGATGGCAGCGACAAACGAGATGGTCGAGATCGCTTGTCGTGTTCGACCCGATGATGTTTGCTTGGTTCCAGAACGCCGGGAAGAATTAACAACCGAAGGCGGCCTTGACGTCGCGGGGCAGAAAGAGATTTTGGCGCAGGTCACTTTGTCGTTGCAAAAAGCCGGTATTCGCGTCTCGATGTTCATCGATCCGGATACGCGGCAGATCGAAGCGAGTCGGGACGTGGGAGCGGACGCGATCGAGATTCATACCGGTGCTTATGCGGAGGCGCTTGGTGTGACAGAAGAAGACCATGAATTCAATCGAGTCGTTGAGGCTGTTGCGAGAGGAGGCGAATCAGCCTTGAAGGTGAATGCGGGCCATGGTCTGCATTACGAAAACGTCGGACGAATCGCTGCGATTACCGGTATTACGGAGCTCAATATTGGCCATTCCATTATTGCGCGTGCTGTATTTGCAGGACTCGCAGAAGCCGTGCAAGAGATGAAAGCTCGAATCGATAAAGCCGCTGCCCGGAGGTGAATAAATCGGGATGAGGTGCTGGCAAGACAGGCGAACGGCAACGCAGTTTATTTTTTTCTCGGGGCAAATCCCGCGGGTACATCGCCGAGATCTCCCTCTTTGAACAGAAACCCCAGCATGTGTTGTTCTATCAGGTTGACGCTCTCCGGGTCGGCGGTGCTGAGTCGATTCTCATTGATGATTAAAACCAGACGCTGCAGCCACTGGTTCCATCCCTCTTGCGATACGTTTTGATAGATTCGCTCTCCCAGTTCGCCGGGGTAGGGGGGCTTCTCCAAGCCTTCTGCCTCTCGGTTTAACACAGTGCATTGGACGATGCGCATGGTAGACTTTGAACCGGTCGCGAAAGGGAAAACCCACTCGGTTTAAATGGTTTAAACAGTTCGACAAAGAAAGTTGGAGAAGACTCTGGAACGTCCATTCTCCCACTACCCAGCTATTGGAGCAACAAATGACCACAGAGCAGAGCGCGGGAACGATATTGATAATCAAGATCTAGAAGTGTCCAATGTTGCGCGAGCAACAATCACCGAGCTGATTTAAAGTGCCGAAACCGAAATTAATTCGGTTCGAATCTTTGTGTCCGAGAGTGGTTGCAACGGGATGACGTTCGCGGACTCCAGCGAGCCGCGCGACAGTATTCTGGAAGGCGAGGAGGGATTTCGCATGGTC
>CAJXWH010000151.1 GCA_913062915.1 uncultured Acidiferrobacteraceae bacterium
CTCGATTCGATACCTTCCAATTGAACGCCGGGGGCAATCGACCCCACACCAATAGCGCATGAGTCTGAGGAGGGCGAGTGCACTTCGAGCCTAGATTGTGGTTATTTACAGCTGGTTTCCGCTGGAAAATTGTTTGGTCTTTTCTTGTGGGCCTCTTAGGTGTCGGAGTAGGAGTGGCACGCTTGGCGCTTCTCGGATGGTTATTGGGCCAGATTATTACGGGCGTACCATTGCGAGATCTGGTACTTCCTGTTTGCCTCATCGCAGCAATTATGGTGCTGCGAGGCGTCCTAGAGCATGTGCGAAATATGATGGCCCATCGAACTGCCGCGGCGGTGCAAAAGGTTCTACGGCGGTCACTCTACGATAGGCTGATGGACCTAGGGCCCGGGTTCGTTACCCAACAGCGTTCGGGCGAGATCGCGCTGACCCTAGTCGACGGAGTTGAGCAGCTTGAAACTTATTTTGGGAGATATTTACCGCAGTTGTTGGTTGCCGGTTTTACACCCTTTGTAATTTTTGGTTTCGTCGTTTTTGTCGATTTACCGGTAGCCGGCGTGCTGCTGGCGGCGGCAGTCATCGCTCTGTTTGCTCCGGCCGCTTGGCATCGGTTCGACACCCGTAAATCTCTTGAGCGTGAACGAGCGTATGCAGAATTTGCTGCCGAATTTTTAGATTCGATCCAAGGTCTCGCAACATTAAAGTCTTTTGGCCAAAGTGGCGCGCGAGCACGCTTACTCGCAGAAAAGGCGAGAGAGCTTTTTCGCAGCACGATGTGGGTTTTGGCTACAAACTCGCTAGCACGAGGAATTACCGATAGCGTGATTGCTGTTGGTGCCGCCGTTGCACTCGTATTAGGCGCATACCGCGTCGGTAACGGCACAATGGAACTCACAGCCTTACTGATTATTTTGTTACTGGGCATTGAGATCTTTCGACCCATGCGAGATCTTCGAAGCGTGCTTCACCAAGGCATGGTGGGAAAGTCTGCAGCCCTTTCAATGTACCGAATTTTGGATGCCACACCGGAAGTAGAGGAAAAGAAAGAAGCGCTCAATCCGAATGAGTTGAAACCTACCATTGAATTTCACGGCGTAGAGTTTCGATATCCAGGTCAACGGGAAGTTGTTCATGAGGGGCTTAGCTTTCAAGTCGAGCAAGGCGAGAGAATCGGGGTCGTTGGTGCTAGCGGGTGCGGAAAATCTTCGATTGTTCGGCTACTACAGCGTTTTCATGACCCTCAAGCGGGATCCATTCAAATAGGCGGTTTAGATCTACGGGATCTCACGCTTGACGCGGTGCGGCGTCAGATTTCAGTCGTACACCAAGACACTTTTCTATTTCACGGGACAGTACGTGAGAATCTGCTGATGGGCAATCCGGACGCGACGGATGAAGAACTGAATGACGCAGCGAGCGCCGCAAATATTCACGAGTTTATCGTTTCATTGCCGGCGGGTTATGACACATTAATTGGCGAGAAGGGGATCAAGCTATCTGGCGGACAACGCCAAAGGGTGGCGATTGCAAGAGCACTTTTACGGGATACCCCGATTTTGATTCTGGACGAAGCACTCTCTGCAGTAGATGCGGAAAATGAAGCTGTCATCCTCGAAGCATTGGATCGATTGATGATCGGACGCACTACCTTAGTTTTGGCCCATCGCTTGTCCAGTGTGATCAGTTGCGACCGGATATTGGTGTTGCAGGGCGGCCGCGTCGTTGAACAGGGTTCACATCTAAAATTGATCCAGCAGGGCAGGGTCTACAGTCACTTGATGGCAGAGCAAGCCCAGATGCAAGAGTTGCCACATATTCCGCAATCTAAGGTCGAGCGGTTCACAGAAACGAAGAAAGTAAATGACGATTACCAAGACATAGGGTTTGCGGGACCAACAGAGGGTATCGTTCGAGCAGAAGGTCTCAGTTGGCCACAAGTGGTGATGATTCTGATGCGTCATATTCTTCCCTGGAAGGGTCGGATCACTATGACTTTTGGGTTTGGTGTGTTGCGGGTGTTGGCGTTTGTTGGGGTTGGTGTATTAAGCGCATTGATTGTGTTCGCACTTAAAAACGGATTGCCATTCCAACCTTTTGTTGTGGGGCTCGCGATTGTGGCGCCGATCTCGGGCGTACTTCATTGGTGCGAATCGTGGATTGCCCACGATATGGCATTTCGATTATTGGCTGAATTGCGAATTGCGACATTTCGAAAGATTGATCAACTCGCACCCGCCTATTTGACCAGACGGCGAACAGGCGACTTGATGGCCATCGTAACGCAGGATGTCGAAATGATTGAATATTTTTTTGCGCATACTGTCGCGCCGGCATTTGTATCAGTTCTTGTTCCAACGGCGGTGGTTGTTGTTCTTTTTGGATTCAGTCCGTGGATGGCCTTGGCGCTTAGCCCGTTTTTGATCGCTGTCGGGTTCAGCCCGTTTTTGATGCGCGACCGCGTAGATCGATTGGGTTCCCGCGCGCGGGAAGTGGCAGGCGAATTATCTGCGCACGCGATTGATTCGATCCAGGGCATTGCAGAAATTCGGGCATTTCAAGCTGAGCGACGTCGCGGAGCCTCATTTGATGAACTGGCAACGCGCCACATCTCTCTTCGGCTGCCGTATTTTGAACAGCTGACCCTGCAACAGAGCCTGTTGGAGGTATTCACAGGCCTTGGCGGCCTTGCGGTCGTTACCACTGGCGCCTTACTCACTAACATGGGATCGGTGGACCCGGCGATATTACCGCTCCTTACGATACTTGCTATGGCGGCATTTTTGCCGATTTCAGAGATTGCGGAAATCGGACGTCAACTTGCAGATACGTTGGGCGCGACGCGGCGTGTCTATGCACTGGAGAATGAGCCCGTGCCCGTTGCCGATGGGCCGGGTGTAATACTGAACATGCGGGACCCATCACTTCTTCTTAGGGACGTTACTTTTAACTATCCAGGGCACCACCGATTGGTACTGAATGAAGTCTCTTGGGAAATCTCTCCAGGCCAGACCATAGCCTTGGTAGGCCCGTCCGGCGCAGGAAAGACGACTCTCGCGCATCTCTTGATGCGGTTCTGGGATCCGGTAGCCGGTGCTATTTCGCTAGGGGGGGCTGACCTTCGTAAATTCACTCTAGACGAAGTCCGTAGCCAGATGGCGTTGGTCGCCCAGGATACATACCTTTTTAACGACACGCTTGAAGCGAATATTCGCGTTGCGAGACCTGCCGCATCGATAGCTGAACTTGAACGTTCACTAGAATTTTCTGCTCTGGACGATTTGGCCGCACATCTTCCACAGGGATTGGCAACACCCGTTGGGGAACGGGGTGCAAGTCTATCTGGGGGCCAGCGACAGCGCGTCGCTATTGCTAGGGCTTTCCTGAAAGATGCGCCTGTGTTGATTTTAGACGAAGCGACATCTCACCTTGATGCTTTGAGCGAGCAAACGGTTCGTCGTGCGCTCGACGAGTTAAAGATGAACCGAACCACTATCGTGATCGCCCATCGGCTCTCAACAATAAGAGAGGCCGATTTGATTTTAGTTCTCGACAATGGTTGTATCGTTCAATCCGGTAAGCACGGGGATTTGTTGGAAAGTGATGGATTGTACGCCCGGCTAGTTGCGCACCAGATAACGGCAGCGAAGCGGGATGTTACAGCTGCGGTATGAGAGCAAAAAAAGAACCGGGATATCTTCGCGGAATCGCACTGCTTGTTGTGTCGGCGCTGTTCTTGAGCACATCTGGAATAGTGCTCAGAAATATCGACACGGCGGGAGGCTGGCAGATCCTCTTTTATCGGTCGTTGGCCTTCTCCGTAACCGTTTTCCTGTTTATGCTAGTGCGCAGGGATGTTCGGATACGTGATGAGCTAACTAACCTTGGCTGGAATGATCTCATTCTGGTCGTGTTTCTCGGGACCGGTTTCGTCGCGTATATCTTCGCGCTCCTTCATACGACCGTGGCCAATGCGCTCTTTGTGATGAGCGCAGCACCGCTGATGATTGCGTTGCTCGGATGGTTTGTCCTAAAGGAACGGGTGCCGATTAGAACCTGGCTTGCAATCGCGGGTGCAACCGCTGGCCTTATCGTGATGATTGGAGGCGGATTCGCCGGTGGTCGTTCCCTGGGTAACATGATTGCGTTGTGGGTTCCCATTTCCTACGCGGTGACGGTTATCCTCATCCGGCGGTCGACACGCATGCACATGTTACCGGCGCTTTGCCTCGCCGGGGTTTTTGCCACAGCGATATCCGCTTTGTGCATTCCAAGTTTTTCATTGAGCCTGCACGACCTCCTGATTTCCGTCTATCTTGGGGTATTTCAAGTGGGCTTTGGATTTATCTTGATGTTTCTCGGCGCACGGTATGTGCCGGCTGCCCAGGTTGGCTTGATCGGACTTACCGAACCCATATGCGCTCCGATCTGGGTCTGGTGGGGAATTGGGGAAGTCCCCGGATCCACAACCGCGATTGGCGGCGCCATCGTACTTACTGCGCTCGTTTTCGATGGTCTCTGGAATATCCTGAGAGCGAAAAAAGATTGAATGCTGAAGGC
>CAJXWH010000152.1 GCA_913062915.1 uncultured Acidiferrobacteraceae bacterium
TGCAACTACGGCAATTTTCTCGTGCGGTGTGATCAATGGTTCGGTACGGACCATGATGGAACTGTGGAAGCATGGGCCAGAATTCGAAGACGCCACCATGGAAAATGCTCGCCCGCAGCAGACGGCGGCTAGAGTGACCTGACCCGTTGCCTTTGGGGCTATAGCCGGCACTGTGAGCGTTCACACAGATAACAGTTGTTGACGGCTTACCGGGCGGAGTGAACACTCGAGAAAACTCCAAATGCCTTGATCGTGATGGATCTTCGCAGATAACGTTTGATCCTCTGTGTTATTCCCTCTCGCCAAACAACAACGTTCTGCGCAAATAATTCAATAAGTTAATCACGCTGTATTCACGAATCCGGTTCCGGTCGCCGGGCATGACGGCGGACACGGCCTCGATGCGGTCTCCAATTGCGAGCCCAAAGAACACCGTACCCACCGGTATGTCGCTCGATTCAACCGGGCTGGCAATGCCGGTGACCGCCAACCCCACCTCAGCGTTCAGTGCCTGGCGCACACCGTTTGCCATGACCATGACGGCCTCGCGTGAAACCGTTGGCCCTTGGGGCATTTCACACCATTTGAACGACGCATCATTCGAATACGCCACCACACTTCCGACAAACACCTCGCTGGCCACAGGAATTGCCGCGAGACGCGCTCCGACCAGGCCACCGGTGAGGGATTCCGCAACCGCCAGGCGCATGCCTCGCTCGCGCAACAGATCGAGGACCACGGACTCCATGGTCTCGTCATCGATGCCGAATACGCAATCGCCGAGAATGCGGCGCACGCGTTCCTCCTCTTCAGCGACAATGACGTTGGCGGCCGCTTCGTCTGGCGCCTTAACGGTGATCCGCACCTTGAGTCCTTCGATACCACTTGCCTGAAATGCCAGCGTAGCGGTCCCCAATTCGTCCAATTCCTGAATCCGGTCGGCCAACATCTCGGCCAGGCCGGATTCTGTCCGACCCCAAGTCCTCAAGACGCGACTGCATATCACCGAGGTAACCCCGGCCCGGCGTTTGAGATCCGAAATCACGGTGCCCCTCACCATGGTTCTCATTTCATGCGGCACACCCGGCACCGCATAGATCACCTGATTTTCGATGGGGCAAATCAGGCCCGGAGCAGTCCCCGGCATTTCAGGAATGAGCGACGCCCCTTTGGGTCTATCGGCCTGGCGCAGATTGTTCTGCGTCATTTCTCGCCCACGTGAGGTAAAAAGTTCGCGAATCTTTTCTCCCATATCATGATCGCGAATGAGCGAGACACCCATCACTTCGGCGATGGCCTCACGGGTGATGTCATCCTGGGTGGGCCCCAGCCCGCCACAAAGGATAACGGCATCGCTGCGCCCCAAGGCCAACCGAATGCTGCCGACAATGCGCTCAAGATTGTCGCCCACCTTGGTCTGATGCAGCGAGTCGATTCCAGCCAGCGCCAATTCCTGACCGAGCCAGGACGAGTTGGTGTCCACGATCTGGCCGAGCAAAAGTTCCGTGCCAATGGCAATGATTTCACAGCGCATAACACTTCATTCCTGACCAAAGGTTGAATGGGGGTGGCTGCAGTGTCTCAATTACACTAGATTGTAATCCTGCCTTTCCTTAGCCGGGGGCAACCAATCGATCAGGTGCTTTGAAACCCGGCATGCTGATCTTGCCACCACCGAGTTCGCGCCAGAAATGATCATGACCCGAGTGGCACGAAATGTGATGAAGCTGCCCCTGATCTTCACAGGGGTATTTCTCGTTGGACTGCTGTTTGGTATGACAGTTCGCGACGGATCGAATTTTCGGTCGGTCTGGGTACGGTCCTACCTCAAGATGCATTCCAGTCTCGTCCCCGGGCAAAGTGCAGGCCGACTGATCGTGATCCATAATGATCTTGCGGCATTGTCTGACCTGGCGATGACGCATCCATCGATCCTGGCAGTCAGCGAAAGCCAGTTTTCGAACATCGCCTATGTCAGCGTCGAGGGAGGGGAAGCATCTGCCCTGCGCCTTTTACGCGGATTGCCTTTCGTTCGTTTTGTGGCAAGAAATCAGATGGTTTTTTTCTGTCACTGATGACAGGTCGTTGCCGCATATCGAATCAACCCGAATCCTGGTACCACTTGTGAATGGCTCGAAAATCTGCCGCCAGCTGTTCAGCCGTATGGGGCGCCGTCAAAACGGCTTGGAATTCACCGGCTGGATTGATCAGCAAGATAGCGTTCGAATGATCTACCGGGTAATTGTCCCCGGCGCCCGAATGAACTTTGAAGCCAACGGCCAACTGGCTTGCAAAATTATCGAGTTCTGCCTTGTTTCCCGTCACGCCGATCAGCTCGGGTAAGAAAAACTCGACATAGGGTCCAAGCCGATCCGGTGCATCACGGTCCGGATCGACCGAAACGAAGACGTACTGGAGAGGAGGGACCGGTTCGACCCCGAGTTCTTCGTCCAACTGAGCGAACTGCGCGAGCGCCATTGGGCAAAGATCCGGGCAATTGGTAAAGCCAAAATAGATCAGCGACCAGTGGTTTCGCAGCCGTTCGGCATCAAAATTCCTGCCCTTGTGGTCGATCAGCTGAAAGCCATCGATGGGCCGGGGTTCATCAAAAACGATGCCGTTCGCTTTGGGCGCAGGCGAACTGCCGAAAAATGGGGCCATCCAGCCGACCCAGACCCCCGCTCCGAGGACCAATGCGGCGACACTGGCCAGCAGCAATCCGCGTGATTTCTTCATTGTCGAGTCACCTACGACACTGGGTTGACAGGTCCGCGTTTTCGCAATCGATTCATCAATGGTGGGCAAATTCGACCGCGGCTATTCTCGTTAATTACAGTACTATACAGAACTTTGTTGTAGGAGCTTGTTGCGCGGGACTTGGAAACTTTACTCCGACCTGGCATTTGTTTCACTGGAACGATGCACATGCAAAGGAACGTGTGGTGCCATTTTGCTTTCCTGTACCATCGTTTCAATACTGAACCATCGCAGTTCTGCCTTTGGTGAAAAACTAGCTGGTTTCGATCACCTTCGAACGAAACGACGAAAAAATGGATACAGAAAGGATAATCCGGATTGCTCCATTGATAAAGAAATCGGCCTCCCTCGGGCGCCATTCCAGTTCTTTGAAAAGTTCACGCTGGAGAGTCTGCCAGGGGGTCTCGCCGAATTCCAAATCCCCGCCGAAAAATGACCATTGATTGGCGTAGAAAAAATTCCCGGATGATCGTCCCGCAGTTGCAGTAGGTATTCGTTGTGTTGGGTAATAATGGCCTTGCTAACTTGTTTCATAACAGCTTTCGATCCAATCTCTTTCCTTTGCGCCAGATGTTTTCTTAATGTGCTAGGTATTTTGTTAACGCACAGTCGGATCAGCGCGTTGCTGCTTAGCTCGTCCCGAATCCAGAGCATCACCGATTTATAAACCCAATAGCAAAGGTCTGTCCATGGAGTTGGAGATCAATCCGAAACCTGTCCTCAGGGATTTTCAGCGAAAAAAACTCTATCGATTCGAGGAATCGGTACTCGAAAAGCATACCCTCAACCAGGTGTTGACTTTGGAAGGATGCACAGCACTTGCGCGAAAGTACAACCCGACGATCGTGGTCAAAGACGGTCGAGGGCGTCGCCACGCTGGGGCTTCTTTTGAGGACAACCTCATTACGTTGCCGATCTGGTCACGACAAACTGTAATTGTTCTGCATGAAGTAGCACATACATTCGTAGATGATCGAAAATATCCTTACCATGGAGCAGAGTTCGTTGGACTTCTGATTGGCCTGCTGTCCAGGGAATCAATTGGCACCATCGATACCAACATTGCAGGCGTGTGCCGTGCTCGACTGAGGTACGATGAAGCATGGATCAATCGAGCGCCAGCAATGCCGGCCTGATCGACTCGGTGAGTTACATTGGGGCACAACGCAGACTAACCTTTGGCAACCCAACGCCTCTTTCATTACACTTTACCCTCTATCTGATCTTTCCACCCCACCTTCTCGTATGCCAAATTCTCTGCAAAGGCTTTCGTTTTGACCGCCAACTGTGACCTCATCGCCCGGCTTGAAAAGGGAGAGATCATCCTTCTCGATGGAGGAATTGGCACAGAACTCGAGCGATTGGGTGCCCCCATGGATCATGACGCCTGGTGCGCCGTGGCTCTTCAAACACACCCTCATCTTGTCAAGGAGGTTCATCGCTCATACGTCAACGCGGGTGCCGATGTCATTACCGTCAACACTTATGCGACGACCAAGATCGCCTTAAAAAGAGCGAAGATGGAAGAGAAGTTTGAAGAATGGAACCGATTGGCGGTTCGGTTGGCAAAAGAAGCTCTGGCAGAATGCAACCCGGGGCGATCCGTGTATGTTGCAGGATCTGTATCGACTTTTGGTTCCAGCTCTCGCTTTAGTGATTTTGCGAAAGACGGGACGAGCCAACTGAAACTCTGGTTTCGGGAGCAAGCACAACTTCTCGTCGAAAGCGGCGTCGATCTTTTGTTGATCGAGACACTGGCCTCCGAATCATCCGTTATATCGGCTGCCCTCGAGGCAG
>CAJXWH010000153.1 GCA_913062915.1 uncultured Acidiferrobacteraceae bacterium
GTGTTGGTCCAGCCAGTTGAGGGCCAACTGAAGCGCGGCCTCCATATGTCCCGCGCTCTCCCAATCCGGATCAAATGCCACCGACTTATTCGGAATACGGATGTACTCCGTGATTGTGGGGATGATGAACTCGTCCCAAAATCGGTTAACGAAACTCTGCGTCCGGTCCCCGTCGACCATCGCCTACACTTTCCCTGCGGTAGGCGCTTGGGGATTCAAAATAGACATACTGCGAGCATCAAGTAACATCTACAGTCCATCCATGTCGATCGGACACCTCACCGTATTGAATGCCGGTCAACTCATCATATAACCGCTTAGAGAGGGAATCCGAACCTGGGTCGGGCACCTCGATATTGGTTCCCCGGTACTGAATGCATTGCACCGGCGCAACGACAGCCGCCGTTCCGGCTCCAAAGGCTTCACTCAGCAGACCCCTTTGCGACGCGTCACGAATCTCGTCCATAGAAATACGCCGCTCTTCTCGGGCCAAGCCCCACTCATCGATTAAGGTCAACACGCAATCCCGCGTAACGCCCGGCAGTATCGTGCCGGACAGTGGCGGTGTTACCACCGTATCCCCGAGCCTGAAAAAGATATTCATCTGCCCTGCCTCTTCGATGAAATGGTGCTCGTGCGCGTCGAGCCACAACACCTGATTAAAACCTCCAGCCAGACTGTCCCCTGTGGGTCTCAGTGTCGCGGCGTAATTTCCGCCAGTCTTGGCGGCGCCCATTCCGCCCGGCGCAGCCCGAGTGAAGCGATCCTCGGCTTTTAGAGAAATCCCCGGCCCCGCCCGATCGAAATATTCGCTGACGGGAGCCGCCAGAATCCAAAATTCGTATGTCCGTGATGGCCGGACCGCAAGATGACCCTCCGACCCGAACAAAATCGGGCGCAAATACAACGTCTGCAATCGGCTGGCCGGCACCCAATCTCGATCAAGTGACACCAGCGCCTGAATAGCATTCAAGAAGTCGTCCGTGGGGACAGTCGGAATGCATAAGCGCTCGCAGGATCGCTGTAGGCGCTCGGCGTTCCGATCCGGTCGGAACAAACGAATGATTCCATCTTGGGTCCCCCGATACGCTTTCAACCCTTCAAAAACGGCCTGCCCATAATGAAGGCCGAGTGCTGCAGGGTTAACCGGAATCGATTGGTATGGAATAAGACTCGCCTCCTGCCAGGCGCCCTCTTCCCAATTTCGCCGAAACAAGTGGTCCGAAAAAACGTTGCCGAATTCGATCTTCGAAAAATCAAGTTCGGACAGTCGGCTTTCAGCAACTTCTTCAATTCGAATATTCATGCGCTCCGCCCGATGATGTGACATAAGTCACTAGGGGGTCCTTCCTGCAGGCGAATTATCGTTAGTGTGGTAAGCAACGATTCACTTCAGCGCTGTGAAAACGAGCCACCTTATTGGTCGGCGCCAAAGGTTCTTCGTAGAAAAATAACGGCAATTCGTCATCTTCCTCGGTAAAACCTGCTGCTCGGTTAAATTGCCATTCGAGGTCTAATGTTTCTTGCCCCATTTGAACAAAGAATTCTTCCTTCAAGTTGGTGCCGTGAGCTGCATTGATCGCTTTCATGATGAATTCAACATTGGTACTGGTGACAGAGCGACCAAATATACAAATACCAAGAGAATCCATAGCCGCCCATTGAGTCTGGATCTCAAGGCTCGCTGCGACGATTTCCTCGACGCTTTTATCGCTGCAATCCATAATTGGCAGGTTCCCCGCCGTATGATCGGCGCCTTGGGCGGTCGTCATCATCGTAATGCCCGTTGCTTCCACCACTCTCGGGTCATAGGCGCTGATTGCCTGCTTCTTGATCACGGGAACCCGATTCACCTTGTAGTGTTCCCCGACTCGGGCCGTCCCTTGCGCCCATAAACGACCTTGCTCGGTGCCTTTTTTCAACTCATCAAATACGCTCCTCATAAACTCGACATCTCCAAATTCCGCCAGCCCAGCGTCCATGAGAACAGCCATCATTGCGCCGGTTTCAATCGTATCAAGTCCAAGGTCGTTGGCCAGGAAATTCATGCGCGCAAGATCGTCTGGATCGGTAAGCCCGCAATTCGAACCCATTAATCCCAGAGTCTCGTATTCAACGGGTGATACAATTTCTTTTCCAGACTCATCAACGTAGACGTTGCTGCACTCGATTGTGCAACCCGGCATGCACGCATGCGTTGTCTGGCCTCCGCGGGCCAGGTTCTGTTCCCGGATAAAGTCGCCGCCCAACTTCATCGGCTCTACGTCTGGGTCCACCAGTTGCCCAGCGCTGAAATTCCGCACCGGCAGTCCGCCTTGATGATTCTGTACGTCCGCCATCATTGCCGTACCCACGTCTCTAAAAACAGCGATCGCCGGCTGTTCATCTAGCAGTCGGTTGTACTCCTTAACCGACCCCATAACTTTTTTACGATCATGCAGGGACGGCATTTTGTTAAGGTCGACCACGATCGCCTTGACCTTCTTACTTCCCATGACGGCGCCCACGCCACCCCTTGCCGCCAAGCGTGAAGGCCGAAGGTCTACATCGCTCGTAGAGATTCCAGCCAGCAACCCCTGGTATTCCCCAACCGGGCCACAAATTGCAAGACTGACTTTTTTCCCATATTTTCCGTGCAACAGAGCCGCCACTTCAAAGTTATTCCTCCCCAGGTACCCTTCTGCACTGTCGAACCGCACCGCGCCATCTTTTTGTATATAAATCACAACCCACTCGTTTGCGACCTGGTCCAGTGTGAATCCAGAGATCTCAAGTTGGCCCAGAGCGAATCCAAATGTTCCACCAGAATTGGCTTCCTTTATGCCGCCTGTCAATGGACTCCGACAACCAACACTTAAACGGTTGGCATTTGAAAAATTAGTCCCCGCGAAAGGGCCCGCTGAAAAAATCAATGGATTTTCCGGCGACAACGGCTCCACGAGCGCCGCACCCCGGTCCATCAGCGTTCTTGCAATGTGGTAACGACCAGCGCGGACAATCGCTTCCCCTTCGAGGCGCTCTGTTTTGACCGAATGATTCGACAGATCGATATGCAGGTATTTACGCATGTTGTATTAGCCAAAGAACCTTCTTCGGCCCTCCATCTTGTGAACGAGATTTCTCTCGCAGTTGTTATAGCAGTAAAAAGGGTGGCGACTGATTTGGCGTTGTCGATAAGCCAAGCGAGATGCCCGCTCGCCAGTAATCCGGCATCAGTGTCATTGATGTCACTTTCTGGTGAGGCATCACCGGTGCATTATACTGCCTCCGCACAAGCAGACATCATGGCATGAAAGTTATTGAATTTAGTCGTTACGGGATTCCACACGAGGTTTGTGCTTGTGTCGAGGCCGACGATCCAGGGCCTCCTGCAGCAGGAGAGATTGTCGTATCTATCGATGCCTGTTCTATCAATCCGGCCGACCTTCTGATTATAGAAGGTCGTTACCCTGGTCCCGCGTCACTCCCTTCACGCCTCGGCATCGAGGGCGTCGGTCGGGTTCTTGCGGTCGCTGACAACGTACAGGAAATTTCACCCGGCGATCGAGTGATGTTGCTCGATCGGGAAAACTGGGCGGAACGCGTTGCGACACCAGCGAATCGAGTCATTCGTATATCCGAAAAACTCGACCCTCTACAAGCTGCAATGATAAAAGTGAACCCCCCTACTGCATTGTTGATGCTGTCGGACTATGTCGATCTAGAACCTGGTGACTGGGTGATTCAAAATGCTGCCAACTCGGCGGTGGGGCGTCACGTGGTTCGTCTCGCGCGTCAACGGGGCGTTCGCACGATCAACATCGTGCGCCGGGCATCTGCAGTCTCCGCGCTTGTCTCCGCTGGGGCTGATCTGGTTTTCGTCGATGGTGAAGACCTGGCGCACCGGGTCCGCACAGAAATTGGGGAATCCAGGCTTCCGCTGGCACTGGACGCGATCGGCGGGCCGTCGTGTCTGCATCTTGCCGAGTGCCTCAGCAACGGTGGCAAGTTGGTCAATTACGGGTTTCTAAGCGGCGAACCCTGCATGATTACGCCCCACCAGGCGATTGTTTCCGGTATCTCCTTGCACGGATTTTGGCTGGTCAATCATTTGTTTCAGAGCCCTCGCGAGAAGATCGAGGAGACCTATCGCCACATCGCCGGGTTGATTCTAGACGGCACTGTATCGGCACCCGTTGCAGCCACTTACCCGCTCGACGACGTGCAACAGGCCCTTGCTCATGCTGCCCGGGGCGGCCGCAGTGGCAAAATTCTCTTTGTCCCGGGCGGTGGATCTAACAGCTAAGACGCTGCCCCTTAACTTTGGAGCAATGTGCAGCGCTGCACCTCACGTTCCGAGATCATCTCTTCCGCCGCTTCTATGAATTTTTTGAAATGGGGCGTCTCTCGATGGCCATCGAGGGCAGCAGCGTTGTCGTACACCTCATAGAGAAACACAATCTCGGGATTCTGCTCGTCGTGAAGCACCTGGAATTGCTGACACGTCGGCTCGTCTCGAACCGACGCTGTAGCATTTTCCATAATCAGCGGAGCGAAAGATTTTGCCA
>CAJXWH010000154.1 GCA_913062915.1 uncultured Acidiferrobacteraceae bacterium
GACCTCCACACCTTCATCAGGATACGGCGGGAGGCATAAGTGCTGGTGCCCACTATTGTACAGTTATGTCAATCACGTATCAAGTAATAATGAATACATGTGTAAGTAAATAGCGTAAGATTATTTGGTGTTATATTAATTATATTTGGTATTTGTTCACTTATGTCTTTCATTATCCGCTATTGTCCATGTAAACTCAACATTATGGAGGGACCCATGCCTGACGGCCACGCACTCAACCCATTCACGACACCTGATCAACCCACCCTGCAGTGGGTCTTTGATGCAATTGAATCTGACCCTGATCTGCCACTGCAACGGCTACGCAATCTTCTCTCGTCGCTCCGAACGCTTTGCAAATTGATGCAGCGGGATCTCCATTTCTTGCCGGCCCACCCGGGGTATTACCGGCATTTCCTGAAGCGCCTTCATCCCGAACACTGCGGGCTGACAAAAAAGCGCATCGGCAACATCAAGTCCGATGTCCTTTTCGCCCTGCGACATACGGGCTGTATAGGCAACGGTCACAGTTATATGGCGCCCCTGACCCCTGAATGGCAGGCGCTATCTGACCGGGCTATCGGTTTCGGTCGAATGCGTTTCTATCTGTCCCGCCTGATGCACTTTTGCAGCGCCAACGGCATTTCGCCGGACGCCGTCAACGACCAGATATCCGAACGCTTTTTGAGGGCGCTTATTGATGAGAGCTTCGTGAAGAATCCGATCAAAACCCATCAGGACATCTGCAAGCTCTGGAACCGAGCCGTCGATGAAGTTCCCGGCTGGCCAATCATCAAGCTGACGGTTCCCCGGTATAAGAAAACGTATACGACACCATTAGAGGCTTTCCCCAAGAGCTTCCGTGACGAAGTCGATGCCTATTTCGACCAATGTACCGGCAAAGACATTCTTGATGACCAGGGGCCATCAAAGCCCATGAAGCCCAAGACCATTCAATCGCGGCGCTATCGACTGCGCCAGATCGTCTCTGGCCTGGTACTTCAAGGCTGGAAGACCGAAGACATCACGACCCTCTCCCAGATCGTTCAGGTTGATGCCGCGAAGTTATCGCTCCGGTTTTACCTGGATCGTTCGGATAATAAAAAAACTAGCCAGGTTCATAGCCTGGCCGTGCTCATCAAGACCATCGCCAAACACTGGATCTGCGTCGATGAAGCCCACCTGAAGGCACTTGGCGACCTCTGCAAAAAAGTTGCGCCCGACACCAAGGGAATGACGTCCAAGAACCGGGGCCGCCTCCGCCAGTTCGATGACCCGAAGAACGTCGGACTGCTTCTCGATTTTCCTGCCCGGCGAGTCGAAGAGATTCTGCATCATGACCGCGGGCTTCGCAGAGATGCCGTGGCGGTTCAAATCGCCCTCGCCGTCGAGATACTTCTTATGGCGCCCATGCGAGCGAGCAATCTCGTCAACCTCAACATCGAACGCCACATCCAGCGGACCCGTGCGGGCAAGAATGGTGTGGTGCACATCGTCATTCCTGCCGAAGAAGTCAAAAACAATGAGGCTATTGAGTTTGCCTTGCCCCCGGAGACGGCACGGCTCCTGGACCTCTACCTTCGGGACTATCATCCCCGTTTGACCGACGGCCCCTGCCCATGGCTGTTTCCCGGCAGGGGCAACAAAGCTAAATCCCGGGAACTGTTCGGCGACCAAGTCTCTAAACACGTCTTCAAGGCCACTGGCCTCCACGTCAACCTTCACCTGTTCCGGCACGTTGCCGCCAAGCTCTATCTCGACCGCAATCCCGGCGGCTACGAAGTCTGCCGGCGCATCCTCGGTCATCGGTCAGTAGAAACGACGACCCGGTTCTACGCCGGCACGGAAACAGCCGCCGCCAGCCGGCACTTCGACGATGAGATCCTCAAGCTCCGGCGGTCTTTACGCAAAGCGTCCGAGGAGGATGGCTGACATGGTCTTCACCCGCCGCCATTCCCTCCCCTTCAACGAATGGCCTCTCTCTGATCAGAAGATGTGGCAGGCGGTCATTGCCGAGGGCGATATACTCGACGGATGTGGTCCTGGTGCTGATTGGGCCCCTACCACCAAGGATAATACCCGCAAGGCCTACGGCTACTGGCTTTACTGGCTGTCGGTCACCGAAGGACTCGACGGGACGGTCAATCCGATGGACCGCATTACACCGGAACGGATTGCGGCCTATGTAAAGAGCCTCGAAGGCGCCGTCGCATCGTCGACGATCTTCACCTACACCCTTGATCTCCTGCGGCTCGCCAAACCCGTCGCGCCGGACAAGGACTGGGCCTGGTTCACCGACATAAAAAACCGTCTTTGGGCACGGACCAAACCCGCCAAGGACAAAACACAGCGGATCCGGTCATCCATCGACCTGTTCCAGCTTGGCCTTGATCTGGTGAACAGCGCCGCGGGCGTCAGATGCCGCTACAACCCGCATGCAGCTGAGCAACAGTTCCGGGACGGCCTAATGATCGCCCTGCTTGCCGCGAGACCCTTACGACTGAAGAACCTCGCCGCTATCGAGATCGGCCTCCACCTGATAAAAGTGGACGGCATCTATTGGCTACGCTTCGATGCCGATGAGGTTAAGAACCGAAAGCACATCGAAGTGCCGGTCCCAGGGATTCTGACAGCTTACATCGAGTTATATTGTGCGGTTCATCGCCCAATTCTGCTCGGCCCATCAATATCGAACAGCTTGTGGATTTCCCGGGTTGGCAGGCCATTGTCCCAATCCACAATCCGCCACCACATCAAGAACCGAACTGAGGAAGCCTTTGGCCACCCAATAACGCCGCATCTGTTCCGCGATTGCGCCGCGACTTCCGTCGCCATCGAAGATCCTGCCCATGTCCGCATCGCCATGAACATTCTCGGTCACCACTCACTGGCAACGACACAACGTTATTACGACCAGTCCCAGATGTTGGCGGCCGGACGAACCTACCAATCAGCCCTCGGTAATTTACGTGATACCCTGCGACAAGAATCGCGGGGACCGTACAAACCGCAGCCCCCTGTAATTGACAAGGAAGCCTCATGATGCGCGCCGCCATATACGCCCGTTATTCCTCTGACCTCCAATCGGAGGCCTCCATCGATGATCAGGTCCGCCTGTGCAGGGAGCGCGCCGAGCGCGACGGCATGACGGTGGCGGAGGTCTTCACCGATTACGCCATCAGCGGCGGCCACCTGAGCAACCGCCCGGGCATGTTGTCTCTTCTGGATCAGGCCAAGAAAAATGCCTTTGACTTCGTTATCGCCGAGGCACTGGACCGCATCAGCCGTGACCAGGAAGACATCGCCGCCATTTACAAACGCTTGAATCACGCCGAGATCAAAATCATTACCCTGTCGGAGGGGGAGATCAACGAACTGCACGTCGGCCTCAAGGGCACCATGAACGCCCTGTTCCTCAAGGACCTTGCTGTTAAGACTCGCCGTGGTCAGCGAGGCCGTGTGGAAGCGGGGAAGATTCCGGGTGGCAACAGCTACGGTTACAAGATCGTGCGACGCCTACAGGAAGATGGATCTGTTACGACCGGTGAACGCGAGATCGACACCGAACAAGCCGCCATCATCAAGCGTATCTTTTCAGAATACGCCGACGGCAGGGCACCCCGACGGATTGCCGGCTGTCTCAACGCGGAAGGCATCCCCGGCCCGCGCGGGGGCCAGTGGAATGCTTCCACCATCAACGGCAGCCGTCAGCGCCGCAACGGCATCCTCAACAACGAGCTTTACCTAGGCCGTATCACCTATAACCGGCAGCGGTTCATCAAGGACCCGGAGACCGGCAAACGGCGTTCACGCCTAAATCCTGAACAGGAGTGGGTGATCACTGAAGTTCCAGCCCTTCGCATTGTTGATGACAAGGCCTGGAGAAGCGTCCAGACGATCAAGTCCCGTTACACGTCAATGAGCGGCAACAAACGCCAGACAAAGAAGCGCCTGCTGACCGGCCTCGTGAAATGCGGCTGCTGTAGCGGTTCCATGACCATTATCAACCGGGAACGCTATTCCTGCTCTGCCAAACGAGAACGCGGCACCTGTGACAGTCCCGTCGGCATTAAGGCCTCTGAATTGGAAGAGCGCGTTCTCACCGGCCTTAAAGACATTCTGCTTGGCAATGAAGACCTGATCGACACCTTTGTCTCCGAGTTCAAGGCCGAGCTTGCACGGCTGCGCAAACAGCGCGGTGCCCACGAGCGCCACGTACAGAAGGACCTGAACAAGGTCAACACCGCCATCAAACGGTGTCTGACCTTCATCACCGAAGGCGATGGTGATCCTGGTCTGGTTCGTGATGAACTCCGTACGTTGGAATCCCGCAAGCGAGACCTTGAGCAAACACTCACCGCCGCGCATGATGATCAGGCTATCGAGCCGCATCCCAACATGGCCGACCTTTATCGAAAGAAGGTCAGCGAACTCCAGACACTACTGACCGACGAGGCCACCCGCCCGCAAGCTATGGACCTCATCCGGTCCATGATCGATCACATCGAAATTCATGTGGGTACAGAACGCGGTAGGCCTGAC
>CAJXWH010000155.1 GCA_913062915.1 uncultured Acidiferrobacteraceae bacterium
GCGGATGAAGAGCGGTCGTCGTTAGCACGTTGTGGCCCGCCATTTCGTTTGCCGCGTTTCTGGCCGCGGCTCCGATTTCCGCCTCGCCCTGACCGACTCGGCCTCGGTACGTTGGTTGTTGCCTTTTTGTCGGGGGTTGTTGCCGTGCTTGAAGATTCCGAATCGCCGGTTAAAGCTTTCCAGATCCGCGATACAACGCTGGGTTTTGCCGACTCTTTGGTATCCGTTCGGTGTTGGGTAGGCCGCGGCGGCTGTGTCGTTGCGACGTGATCCAGCTTAACGGCCGCTTCGCCGGTTTTTGGGGCCGGTGGAGCGGATGAATACGGCGCATCAGTTTCGTCGTCCATCCCTTCAAGTTTGATCTGGTGACTTGGGATGTCGCCCAACTGATCTAGGTCTTCGCTGCGCAATCTTCGGATCCTGAACTGGCGGCCATCGAGGGAGGGAGAGGGCAGTACAGCAACTCGCGTCCCCAACCGGGTCTCGATTTGATTTATTTCATGGCGTTTCTCATTGAGCAAAAAGGTTGCCGTCTCGATCGGCAATTCTGCGTAGACAGCCTCCGTATTCTCCTTGAGTGCCTCTTCTTCGATGATTCGAAGAAGGCTGAGCGCGGAGGAGGTGACATTGCGTAGGTGTCCTGTCCCCTCGCAATGCGAGCAAACTGTGTAATTGGCGTCGCTGATCGAGGAACGAAGGCGCTGGCGGGACAATTCCAGTATGCCAAAACGGGAAATTCGGCCCAACTGAATTCTCGCCCGGTCCAGTTTTACTGCCTCCTGTAGGCGATTTTCAACCAGGCGGTTGTTCTGCGGGGAGGTCATATCGATCAGGTCTAGGACCACAAGGCCGCCGAGATCCCGAATTCTGAGTTGTCGAGCGATTTCGTCCACCGCTTCGAGGTTGGTTTGCAGCGCAGTTTCCTCAATATCGGAACCGCGAGTGGCCCGCGCCGAATTGACATCGATTGTTACCAGCGCTTCTGTGTGATCGATGACCAGCGACCCCCCTGAAGTCAGTCGCACTGTTCGGGCGTAGGCGTCTTCTATCTGGTGTTCGATCTGGAAGCGCGAGAACAGGGGAATTGAATCCTGGTAATGCTTGAGCTTCGCGACATTGTGAGGCATTACCTGCTGCATGAATTTCTGGGCCCGCTCGTAGATGTCTTCTTGGTCCACCAGGATTTCTTGTATATCTCCACGCAGATAATCCCGAATCGCCCGAACGATCAGATTGCTTTCTTGATACATCAGGTAGGGTGTCTCGATTGTTGCGGTTGCAGATTCGATTGCCCGCCAAAGGTGAAGAAGAAAGTCGAGATCCCACTGGAGTTCGTCGCGACTCTTTCCAATCCCTGCGGTTCGCGCGATTAGAGAGTGTTCGGTCGGTAGATCCAGTGCAGCCAAGTTGTCGCGCAATTCAGCCCGTTCAGCACCTTCGATTCTTCGCGAAATTCCGCCCCCTTTCGGGTTGTTTGGCATCAGGACCAGATACCGCCCGGCCAGACTGATAAAGGTAGTAAGCGCTGCTCCTTTGGTGCCTCGTTCATCCTTTTCAACTTGAACTAGAAATTCTTGACCCTCTGAGATTGCATCTTGAATTTTTACCTGCGCCATTGGTGTCGCAGACGCGACATTTTGGAACTCAGATCGTGAAATTTCCTTGAAAGGCAAAAAACCCTGACGCTGGGTTCCATAATCAACAAAGGCGGCTTCTAGACTTGGTTCGATGCGGGTTACCCGGCCTTTGTAGATATTTCCCTTTCGTTCCGCTCGCGCGGCAGACTCGATATCGAGATTCACGAGTTTCTGGCCATCAACGATGGCCACTCGCAACTCTTCAGGGTGGGTCGCATTAAATAGCATTCTTTTCATAATTTTGTCCTGTATAGTTCAGAGCAGGAGCGTCGTGTGAGCCCGGTACAAGCCCGTTCGGCTCGGCAGCTCCTATGCTCCAAAAGGCATGTCTTGTTCTCCCATTGCAACGTCATTCGGTATCGCACCGAAGACACAGTCGGGGAAACGTGGACGACGGGGGGAACGCAGAGATACGACACGACATCGGCCTTAGGCATTTCTGCAAAGCCGACGGGGAGGGCCATCGGTGGTTTCGCGACGCGCGCGAATCGGGCGTGGCTTCGACGCCCGGCCATTGTGGCTGACGATGTTTTCTGGCAGGAAACCGACCCTCGGTTTCCGACCTGTGACCTCTCTTCGCACTCCGTTAAGGCGGGAGAGCGTTCATGTTCCCAGTGTTCTTTCCCGATCGGCTGGTCTTCGACCGGCCGATAAGACTCCTGTCGATTCGCGGCGTCCATCGTTATCCATCCAGCCTGTGGCGGCGATTTTTCGCCTGCCGGTTCGGGTGTTTTTCCCGGGCGGATGCCGTTTCCCGTGCGCAAATTTTTGCGCTAGACGCCGCGCGGTACCGACCGCATCGTTGTACAAGTGCCTCGGTCCGTTGTGAAATATAGCAATTCAGACCGCAGTCTTCAAATGATGCCCTCTCAGTGACCCTTAGAAAATCAATGACTTCGCGGACACAGCAGGTCGAGGTATCTCGATCCGGGGTGGGTCAGCGGCTCGATAACTACCTCCTTCGAATGTGGAAGGGTGTGCCGCGCAGCCATGTTTATCGCCTGATTCGCGAGGGGCAGGTTCGCGTCAACGGCTCGCGCAGCCGGGTACACCGGAAACTCGCCACCGGCGATATCATCCGGTTGCCGCCGATTCGAACAGCCGCCAAAGAACCAACGTCGCCTCCCGAAGAGTTCCCTGCTCTTCGGGAGTGCACTCTGTACGAAGATGACAGTCTTTTGATAATAAACAAGCCATCCGGCGTCGCTGTGCACGGGGGCTCCGGTCTCCGAGGTGGGGTAATCGAAGCCTTGCGCAAAGAGTGTTCACCGGGGACCTATCTGGAGTTGGTTCACCGGCTGGATCGCGAAACCTCTGGCTGTCTGATGCTGGCAAAGGACCCAGCGGCACTGCGCTTCCTACATAAATCTCTTCGAAATCCCTCTTCGAATGGAATTCAAAAAAAATACCTATCGTTGCTCGTGGGTGATTGGGTTCATGGTCCCCGGGATATCGATCTCAGTCTCGAGACAGTGCGGCCAACGAATGAAAGCCGGCGCTCGGTCGTGACCGGCAAAGGGCGCCAAGCCAACAGCCGGTTTGTGCCGATTCAGCATTTCGATGAGTATGTGTTGGTCGAGATCGAACTGAGAACCGGGCGTATGCATCAAATCCGTGCCCACGCTGCGGCCATCGGCTATCCGGTCGGGGGTGACCGCAAGTACGGGTCGCGCGCCGGCAACCGCAGACTGCGCCAGGTCGGCTTGAAAAGGTTATTTCTGCACGCTGTAGAGCTCGAATTGAAGCACCCACAAACAGGTCAGAGATTGGCCGTAAAAGCTGCCATGCCGGACGAACTGACGGAAGTGCTGATGGGGTTGTCGTGAGCGTTAGAAAGGGCTCTCAAGGGCTTCCACAGAGGCTTGCTGCGATCTGTTCCTCCGACGCCCTCGCAGTCGGAGGGCTGGGCGTTCGTTTCGAAGTGACCGACGAGAGTGACACCTGGCCCGCTTTTGTCGTTCGGCATGCCCAAGGACTTGCTGCCTACATCAACCGCTGCGCACATCTGGCCCTCGAATTAGACTGGGATCGGGGGCTTTTTTTCGATGTCGATCAGCGCCACCTCATCTGCGCGACGCACGGCGCCCTGTACACAGCGGACACCGGCGAGTGCGTCGGCGGGCCGTGCAACGGGTCGGGGCTTCAGGTGTTGCAAGTCGTAGAGACAGAGGGGACTGTTTACCTGAGCGACCCGCGCTATGTCGGGCCCTGCCGGGAGGCCGAAGCCGGGGTCTGACCCGTGTTACAGATGAGCAAGTCGCTATATCTGGCTCGGTTCAGAGCACTCGGAACCCTTCCTTTTCCAGCATTTGGGTCAGTACGGTCAGCGGCAAGCCGATCAGTGCAGTGGGGTCCTCGCCCCTCAGCTGGTCGAGCAGGGCGATCCCCAGGCCGTCGGCCCGCAAACTTCCGCAGCACTCGTATGGCTTTTCCCGCTCCAGGTAGTACTCGATTTTTTCCCGTGTGAGCGGCCGAAATCGGACCGCAAAAGGGACCACCTCCACCTGAAGACTGTCATTGGTGGAATTAAGAAGAGCAACACTCGTAAAGAAAGTGATCGTTTTTCCGGAAGACGATAAAAGTTGTGTGACGGCGTCGGCATGGTCTCGCGGTTTCCCTACAATCGCGCCCTGGTGAACCGCAACCTGGTCAGATCCGATGATAAGAGCCGTGGGGGCCCGCGATACCACGGCGCGGGCTTTGGCGATGGACAGTCGCCGAACAAGCGTTTGCGGCTTTTCATTCGGCAGCGGAGATTCATCGATGTCGGGGTCGAGAGTGCGAAATTCGACCGACAACTGCCCAAGCAGGCGCCGCCGAAAAGGCGAAGAAGACGCCAAAACAAGTTCAATTTGTGGATCAATTTTTGACACTTGTG
>CAJXWH010000156.1 GCA_913062915.1 uncultured Acidiferrobacteraceae bacterium
GCAACGAGGTTTGGCTTGTTTGAATAGCAGACATCCTGTGGTCTCGATATCCGTATACGCGGTCGAGGCTCGGCCTTCTTCCGGCGCCTTTCGCGATAACAGCCAAGCATATCTCATGAGGGACCAGTTTCTCTACGATTTCTCGAGCGATCCGCAGGTGCCCTTTGCCTCCATCGATAAGCAGGATGTCTGGTACGAGCCCCTGCCCTTCCGAGACGTTGCGAAACCGACGAGTCAGTGTTTCCCGCAATGCCCCATAATCATCACCCGGCATTGCCTCTTTGATATTGAAGCGACGGTACTCGGATGTGTCCGGCCCGTCCCGGTTGAAGACAACGCGTGATGCGACCGCGGCTTCACCCCCTGTATGGCTGATGTCGTAGCATTCTATTCGTTGCGCGTCCTCTTCGACATTCAAATCTCGACACAAACTCGCAAATCGGTATTGATAGCTCTCTTTGCTAACCAGATGGCGTGTCAGATGATCCTCTGCCTGATTGCGAGCCAGCGTCAGCGCTTGTGCGCGCCGACCCCGTACATTTGACCTGATAACAACCTTGTGCCCTGCCTTCTCAGTGAAAAGGCTGGCTAAGGTATCGACAGCCTCGGGGGGCGGCGCAACGACAATCTCTTTCGGTATCAAGTTGCGTAAATAAAATTGCGGTAAAAAAGCTGTTAACACTTCCTTTGAATCCTGCCCCAGAAGAGGTCGGAAAAAATAATGTCGGTCTCCCCGGTTTTGGCCGCCACGAACAAACATAACGCACACGTCTATGATTCCGTTACGCTCAACAGCCGTTACTACGTCAATTTCCCTATCATGAGGAAGAAGATTGTGTTGTCTGGATTGGATCTCCCGCAAAGCCGAAATACGGTTCCTGTAGTCAGCGGCCGTTTCATAGTCGAGAATTCTCGCTGCACCCTCCATCTTTTCGGTAAACAACTCGGCTAACGAATCGTTCCGCCCCTCAAGTAGCATCAGCACTTGACGTACATCGTCTGCATAGATACTGGGATCGACCAGGCCCACACAAGGCCCCGAGCAGCGTTCGATCTGATACTGCAAACACGGACGACTTCGATTATTGAAATAGTTATCACTGCAGTGGCGTACCGGAATGACCTTTTGTAGCTGGGACAGTATTTCCCGAACTGCAGCTACGCTGGCATATGGACCGAAAAAGGTGCCTGGTTGTTTTAGGCTGCCGCGATAGAAACTGATGCCCGGGTGCGGATGATGAGTGGTTACGCGAATATAGGGGTAGCTCTTGTCGTCTCGAAAAATGACATTGTAGCGGGGTTTTTTTTCCTTAATCAGATGGTTTTCAAGCAGCAACGCTTCGCTTTCCGTTTGGGTAATGCGTGTCTCAATATGGTTTACCTGAGACATCATCAGCTTTGTCTTGCCGGGTAGGCCGCTGCGCCGAAAATAACTCCCTAATCGGCGGTGTAAGTCCTTCGCCTTGCCGACATAGAGACATCTGCCGTCAGAGTCCACCATCAAATAGACACCCGGAGAGCGGCTGACTGTCTTAAGAAAGACTTTTCCGTCGAAATCTATTGCTGGGTCAGTTTGTTTCAAAGTCGTCTCTACTGTTGCTGTTGGCACCGCCAGGTACTAGACTCGCGCGCTCTAGAGAGAGGTTTAATCCATTATGAAGATTTCAGCATCCGACGTTCGGATTGGCAACCTTATTGAGCATCAAGGAAAACTCTGGCGCGTACTCAAGAAAGAACATGTGAAGCCAGGTAAAGGGGGAGCCTTTGTGCAGTTGGAGTTAAAGGAAAGTAATGCCGGAACCAAGCTGAACGAACGTTTTCGGTCTGAAGACAAGATCGAAAAAGCCCGCGTCGAACCTCGGCAAATGCAATACCTGTATCCCGATGGGGGCGATTACGTCTTCATGGATCTCGAGTCGTATGAACAGATTCACTTAGGTTCCGATGTCTTAGTCAGTCAGGAGGGGTTTCTCCTGCCCAATGAAGAAGTACAGATCAATTTCTATAACGAACAGCCAATAGGAGTCGAGCTTCCTGCGACAGTGGCGCTTGAAGTGGCTGAAACAGAGACTGTCGTAAAAGGCCAGACAGCCGCCGGCTCCGGTAAGCCTGCGGTCCTGGAAACCGGGTTGCGAGTCGTGGTCCCAACATTTGTTAGTGTTGGCGACCGGATTCGAATCAATACCGAGACGGGAGAATACATCGAGCGGGCGGACCGTTGAACTGATCGCGCGCATCAAACGGTGAGGACGTGTGATCGACCAGTCAAACCGCCCCGATTTTTCCGATTTCTTGCAATAAACCGTGGGCACCCGCGTAAATAAGATCCATAGCCAAGCGGTAATCGCTTAACGTCCCAAAGTAAGGATCCGGCACTTCGAACTCAGTCATTTCAGGGGCGAAATCAAGCAGCAGTCGGGGTTCGGCTGTACTTTCGACGGGACGAATTTGCTGCAATTCCATGAGATTGTTTCGATCCATGGCCAAGATATGATCAAAGCGAAAAAAATCTGACTCGACAACATGACGGGCAATCAAACCGGTCAGGTCGATCCCTTGTCCAGAGGCAATCGCAACGGCTCGTGGATCGGGTGGTTCGCCGAGGTGGTAGGCGTGGGTGCCTGCCGAATCAGTATCAATCCGATTCTCCAACTCGGCGTCTCTTACCAACTGGCGAAATACACCCTCTGCGGTGGGTGACCGGCAGATGTTGCCCATACAAACGAATAATACGCGGATCACGACTCGTATGTTAGCCTAAAGTCGAATTCACGAAAAATATCGGATTGCGGCCTCAAGGTCCGCCAACGTATCAACGCCTGGTCCGGGTGTTTGCACAGCGTCACATACTAAAATCGATTCGCCGTTCCAAAGCGCTCGTAATTGTTCCAGCTTTTCCGCTCGCTCCAGTGGTGCGGGATCCTGGCGCAGAAAAACTTTCAGGTAGCCAACTCGGTAAGCATACAGGCCGATATGCCTGCGGATGATAGACCAGTGAATTCCGCCCCGCTCCATCGGCGGAGTCGATCGACTCGACGGTATGGGGGCTCGAGAGAAGTAGAGCGCAAAGTTTTCCTGATCACGGACCACCTTCACAATGTCAGGGTTCTCGTATTCTTCCTGGTGCTCCAGCGGTCGGCACACCGTGGCTAGTCTCGCCGTTGGGTCTGCCGCAAGTGTCTCAGCAACCTGGTCGATCAATGACCCTGGCATCCGAGGCTCATCGCCCTGCAGATTGACAACGATCCGATGATCATCCAACTTCAATATTTCAGCTGCCTCTGCAACTCGATCCGTCCCACTGCTATGCTCGACACTGGTCAAGCAAACATTGGCACCAAATGATTCAGCAACCCGAAGGATACCCGGGTCATCAGTCGCCACGGTTACCGACTCCGCAGAACTATCACAGGCGCACTCGTAAACACGCTGGATCAGCGGTTTGCCACAAATATCCCGCAGCGGCTTGCCTGGAAGTCGTTGAGACGCAAACCGAGCCGGTATGATGATATCGAACGACGGTATCATTTTTCGCCAATTACCCGTGTCGCAGTAATTCCAGCAATTCCTGTTTGAACGAATCGTCTATTTCTGTCGTTTGTGGTACGGCCCACCAATCTGGGCCGGCTAGCTTTCGACACTTTACTGCATCCTTCGAGGTCATGAGGACAGTCGAGAGATGGAGATCGTTAAGATCCGACGACTGGTAGAGATGATGATCAGGAAAACTTCGAGCGCAGAGCGCAAGGCCCGCCAGACGAAGATCCGAGAAAAATTTGGCTGGATTAGCCGTCCCGGCGATTGCATGGACTTTTTTGTCGGCAAATTGGGACAGGGACCGCCTTTCACCAGTTGTTAAATGCACAGCCTCATTGATGGTAGCGCGCATCTGATACTCACCCGGTAGTGCCGGGCCACCGTTGGTCACAACAAAGTCGACTGTATCTAGACGACTGGGACTCTCACGCAAAGGCCCCGCCGGAAGCAGGTACCCGTTACCGAAACGCCGGTCACCATCAATCACTGCAATCTCGACCGCGCGAGACATTCGCAGGTGCTGTAAACCGTCGTCACTGACTACGATGTCAACTCCACATTGACTCGTCAGATGCCGGGCACCTCGTATCCTGTTTCGATCGATCACGACAGGGCATCCGGTTTGTTGATGTACTAATAGCGGCTCATCCCCGACCAACGAGGGATCTGCGCCTTCTTGCACCAAGCATGGGATTTTAGTGGCGCTCCCCCGATAACCGCGACTCACGATTCCTGGCGAGAATCCCGCGCCGGCGAGCAACTGAACGAGCCGAATGACGAGAGGTGTTTTGCCGCTTCCGCCCACCGTCAGGTTGCCAACAACAATCACGGGGACGCCGACCTCCGAGCGCCGCAGGGCGCCAAAACGATAGGCGGCTGCCCGCGATTGGATCAATGCGCCATAGATCACACTTAAGGGAAGCAACAAAACTGACCATGGGTTCCTTC
>CAJXWH010000157.1 GCA_913062915.1 uncultured Acidiferrobacteraceae bacterium
GCAACGGGTACGCTGTAGGTGTAACTGACACCGAGTTCACCGCGAAGAAAATGCGATATCCAATCGAAGTAGCGCTCCGCCGCTGGTCGGTTTAGCCCAAGTTTCTCGTGCAGGGCTTCGACAGCGGAGTCAGGTGCGTCGACACCCAGAATCACCAGCGCTGGGTCGCCGGGTAGCACTTCAAGTACCAGAAAGGTCAGCAGCGTGGCCGCAAGCAGTGTCGCAAGAAAGGTCGCCAATCGCTTGATCAGGAAGAATGTCACGCGAGGCGGCCCCTAAGGCGAAAAAGTAAACACGAAAGTGGTACTGTCCGTTGTTTCCCTGGCGCAGGTATTGTCCACTGTACGAAGAATTAGAGAGATGGATGACATGTCTACGGTAACTGGAAAGCAGGGGCGGCGGCGTATTTATTTGTTGCTGCATGTGTATGTTAACTATTTTGGAGAGGATGGTACGGCAGTCGAGCAGCCGTGGCTGCCTCGCTTGACAGATCAAGATGGCGGTTAAGCCTCATACCAGACAAGATGCTGATTTGGGATATCGGCCGTTGGCCGAGTTGATGCGACCGCAGACGATCGACGAATTTATGGGCCAGGCGCATCTGATTGGGCCAGGCAAACCACTCAGAGATGCGATCATCGGTGGGCACCTTCACTCGATGGTGTTATGGGGCCCACCGGGCAGCGGCAAAACGACTCTGGCACGATTGATAGCTCAGTCCTGCGGCGCTCACTTTTTGACTTTTTCTGCTGTTATGGCAGGTGTAAAGGATATTCGGGAAGTGGTTGCGCAGTCACGTAACCAGATAGGCGACACAGTCTTATTTGTTGATGAAGTCCACCGTTTCAACAAGGCTCAGCAGGATGCGTTTTTGCCCCACGTCGAAGACGGCACGATCATACTGATTGGCGCGACCACCGAGAACCCCTCGTTCGAGCTCAATAATGCTTTACTGTCGCGTCTGCGGGTATATGTATTAAGGCCTCTTGATGACGGAGATCTTCGTCTCGTGTTTGACCGCGCCCTGGCTGATTCAAAGCTTGCTGTGGGGAACGAAACCATTTGTGTTGAAGAGCAAGTTCGCGATCTGTTTGTTGCTGCCGCGGATGGAGATGCTCGAAAAATTCTCAATTTTCTCGAAGTGGCGGTCCAGTTGGCTGCGAACCGCGGTGAGAAGAAAGTAGTCGATGAAGAGATTGCGGCCAATGCCATTGGAACACCTGTCCGAAGATTTGACAAAGGCGGCGATTATTTTTATGACCAGATTTCTGCGTTGCACAAGTCGGTGCGTGGCACTGACCCGGACGCGGCGCTGTATTGGCTAGCGAGGATGCTGGACGGAGGGTGCGATCCGCGCTATGTGGCTCGGCGCTTGATTCGTATGGCCAGTGAAGACATTGGCAATGCAGATCCACGGGCACTCGCGCTGGCGCTGGATGCGGCGGAGGCTTATGAGAGACTGGGTTCACCGGAAGGAGAGCTGGCGCTGGCACAGGCAACCGTGTTTCTGGCTTGCGCAGCGAAATCCAACGCGACCTACCGCGCCTTTGGTGCGGCGACCCGTGATGCGGCTGAATCTGGGACCCGTGAGGTACCACTGCATTTACGCAACGCACCGACAGCTTTAGCCAAAGAGATGGGGCATTCCAAGGGGTATCGGTATGCGCATGACGAGGAAGGCGCGTACGCAACCGGCGAAAACTACTTCCCGAAAGGGCTGGAAGGTCGGCGGTACTACCATCCGGTGGACAGAGGCCTCGAAGCGCGCATTGCAGAGAAACTGGCCCGGCTGCGGGCACAATCCCGGGACGTCTGACGAATGCAGGACTTGAGGCCTATTGTGCGCTTGCTCCAGAATCAGCGATGGACCTCTGGCGCAGAGATCGGCAAGATCACTGGATGTTTTGGTGAGGACCTCGAGCAGGCGATTGCCGCTCTGAAGGCGCGAGGCCTGCCTCTCGAATATCAGACCGAGCGGGGCTACCGTTTGACCAGTCCAGCGATGCTGATCGATGAAGAGCGTTTAACTGGGCTTTTGCAGGACGCAGGGTTGGTGAGCGCAACAAGGGTGTCGGTTGTGGATGCTGTTGACTCGACCAACAGTAGATTATTGGATTGGGCCGAACCCGCTACGTTGCATGGACGGGTTTGCGTCGCCGAATACCAAAGCGACGGTCGTGGCAGGCAAGGTCGTCCCTGGTTTGCGGCGGGTTACCGGAACCTTACTTTGTCCCTGGCATGGAGGATCGAACAAGACACGACCGAGTTGTCGACTGTTAGCTTGGTAGGGGGGCTGGCTGTGTGTGATTGCCTGGAAGATATCGGCCTTAGCCAGGTATGTTTGAAGTGGCCCAACGATGTCATGTCCCCAGTCGGCAAACTCGCGGGAATTCTGGTTGAAACCAAAAGCACGGGGTTGGAGCACCTGCATGTCGTGATTGGTATTGGCATTAACATCCACAATGCCTCTGCTGTTAAGGCGCGGATTGAACAACCCATTGCAGACCTTGGCACGTTGATGGGCTCGAAACTGGATCGGACCTCGCTGTCAGCAAAACTTTTATCCGGGCTTTCCTGCGCGCTTGAGAGAGTGAACCGGTCCGGATTCTCTGATTGTGCGCAGAAATGGAATAAACGGGATGCGTATATGGGCTGCGCGGTGATTGGCACGATTGGCGACCAGAAGATCCAGGGACAGGGTCTTGGGGTAGATGACTCTGGAGCGTACCGAGTTCGTGATGACCGCGGACGCATCCATCGATTAATTTCTGGCGAGGTTCGGTTACGGCGGGCGGCTGATGCACCCAAAGCGGATCATCGCGCCAAGGTCAAACAGTCCCGTGCTTGATCATCGATGAGGACATGACTGAGTTAGTTCTTTCTACCCAATGTTTTTTGGACATTGAAGATCTATGAAATGGGTTTTTCTCGTCCTGGTTGTTGCTAACGTTGGGCTTTATCTCTGGGTGAACAGTCATCAAACTTATAATGCCGTCTCTGTTGTTGGGGGAGAGACAGATATCAACGTTGAGGTCATGGAGTTGGTGCATGAGCGCCAGGCAAGACGCATCAACGAAGAGGTGTTTGAGTGTATGCGAATTGGGCCTTTTTCCACCGCGGACACCTTCAGTCGCGCTTCGCGGTTATTGATCAATGAGGGATTTGGTTTTACCCGGAACGTGTTCAGTGCCCGGGAGTTGCGGAACTTTCGGGTATACCTCGGACCGTTTACGACACAAGCTGCGAAGGAAACTGCAGAGCGGCGACTGAAACAACAAGGCCTCGATTACTATGCGTACGAAGACAAAGAAGGGGAGTTGCTTTCGGTCGCAGGATTGTTCTCGGAAGGAGAGGCCGCCGGAGCATACGTCGCCGAGCTTAAGGGGGTTGGGCTCGATGCTAAAGCCCGTTCCGAGGTTCGCATACTGGGACCTTGGCGCTGGCTGGAAGTAGCCGACGCAGTGACCGAGGAACGGCGGAATACGCTACGGGGGATCGAATGGGGGGACGCCAAAGCGCAGGCGGCGGGTGTTCCCTGTTCATAAGAGGGCGGCAGTGGATGGGCTGCGTGGTTTTCATTGCACAATCTAGACCGTTTCCCTAGAATTCCCGACACCCGGATCGATAGTTTTGGCCCGCATAGCTCAGTTGGCAGAGCAGCTGATTTGTAATGTTTGCACCTGGGCGGAGAAATCTGTTCAGTGGAGGTGGCTAAAACGGGGAAACCCTCTTTGCCTGGATATCAGGCAAAACGGCAATCCCGTGCTAGCCCCGCAGCACTGACTCACTGGGGAGAACAGTGCCGGGGCGAGTGTAGAGACTTTACACCACCCACCTACCCCAAGACCCGATGGTCTCGGCATGGTGAAGAGAAAGTCCAGACCCCAAACGCGGATACCTGGCGGCTGTGAAAGCAGTAGTGGGTAAGAATCAGCAGGTCGGGGGTTCGAATCCCTCTGCGGGCTCCAGGTCGGGGGAAAAATCGGCCAATGGCCGGGAATTTTGGCCAAAAAAATCTTGACGATCCGGGACAAAAGAGAGAAAATTGATCGTTTGAAAGTCTCGGAGGGGTTCCCGAGCGGTCAAAGGGGGCAGACTGTAAATCTGTTGGCTCAGCCTTCGGAGGTTCGAATCCTCCCCCCTCCACCACGTGGCTGGCGGGAACCATACAGAAGTAGGGCGGATTCGGGACTTTAGGTTGGACGGGGGGGTTGCCGATATACAAACGAACTCGGGCGGGTGTAGTTCAACGGTAGAACTTCAGCCTTCCAAGCTGATAACGTGGGTTCGATTCCCATCACCCGCTCCAGCAGTTAATTGCGCCCACATAGCTCAGTCGGTAGAGCACCTCCATGGTAAGGAGGGGGTCACTGGTTCAAATCCAGTTGTGGGCTCCAGACACTGCGCTACCCATCAGCGTTGCCGATGTAATCGTAAGGAAAGCCAGCTGACAATTTTTCATT
>CAJXWH010000158.1 GCA_913062915.1 uncultured Acidiferrobacteraceae bacterium
TGGCGGGCTCGAAATATCACGAGACGTGGTGCAGTCCTCATTGGCAAACGGGAAGCACATCGTTACCGCCAACAAGGCGCTGATTGCAGAGCACGGCAATGAAATTTTCGCGCTGGCTCGGGACAGAGGCCTGACCGTGGCCTTCGAGGCCGCAGTGGCGGGGGGAATTCCCATCATCAAAGTGTTACGGGAAGGCCTCGCTGGAAACCGCATCAACCGGGTTGCGGGAATCATTAACGGAACGTCGAATTACATCCTGACTAACATGCTGGAGAACGACGTTGATTTCTCTAAAAGTCTGGCAGAAGCGCAGCGATTGGGTTATGCGGAAAGTGATCCAGCCTTCGATATCGAGGGCACGGATGCGGCCCATAAACTGGCGATCCTAGCTTCGATCGCATACGGGATACCACTCAAATTCGATCAGGTTTATATCGAGGGGATTACGGGTGTCACTTCTGAGGACATAAGGTATGCGACAGATCTTGGATACCGGATCAAACATTTGGGTCTAGCGATTCGAAGAGATGATGGCATCGAACTGCGTACACATCCATGCCTCGTGCCCAACGAGGAATTGCTGGCGAATGTCAACGGTGTGATGAATGCGATTCAGATTGAGGGCGACGCGGTCGGTCCCACGCTGCATTACGGCGCCGGTGCGGGTTCCGAGCCCACGGCTTCGGCGGTGGTAGCTGACATCGTGGACGTTGTGCGGGCGCTGACCACCGACCCCAACAATCGGGTGCCCCATCTTGCGTTCCAGCCGCAGTCGTTGTCTGACTTGCCAATCCTGAATATTGAGCGTGCCGAAACCCCGTTTTATATGCGTCTCAATGCGCTCGATCAGCCGGGTGTGTTGGCGGATGTCACGCGGATCCTGGGTTCCCAATCGATCAGTATTGAAGCGATCCTGCAGAAAGGGACCAGCAGTCAGGGGCACACGGTGCCGATTGTCATCATTACCCACGATACCCTAGAGAAGGCGATGAACGAGGCCATAGAAGAGATCGAGGCGTTGGATTGCGTCCATGGTGTCGTGCACCGGATCCGGCTTGAAATGCTGGGATCGCACGGCGCCAATTAAGAAGTGAACCCATGAGTGCGCCTGCAGAAACTGTATTAGTCGAGCGTTATCGCTCGTTTCTGCCGGTGCCGAATGATGCGGATATCGTAACATTGGATGAGGGAGACACCCCACTGGTCCGACTGCATACGGTGTCTGATCCGTCGCGCAGCATAGAGGTATATGCAAAATGCGAGGGTTTGAATCCAACCGGTTCTTTCAAGGACCGGGGGATGACCGTCGCGGTTACGATGGCGGCGTCAGAGGGGAGCCATGCCATCATCTGCGCATCGACGGGCAATACCTCCGCTTCGGCTGCGGCCTATGCAGCACGTGGCGGCCTTTCGGCATTCGTGGTGATTCCGGAGGGGAAGATTGCACTCGGCAAACTCGCACAGGCGATGATGCATGGTGCCCGGGTGATTCAAATTGAGGGAAATTTCGACACCGGGATGTCGATTGTGAAGGACATGGCGGAAACTGTGCCGGTCACGCTGGTCAACTCTGTGAATCCCTACCGGTTGCACGGGCAGAAAACGGCCGCTTTCGAAATCATTGATGCACTTGGCAGAGCCCCCGATTATCATTTTCTACCAGTTGGAAACGCCGGCAATATCAGTGCGTACTGGATGGGGTATACCGAATACCGCGATGCAGGCGTTGTTTCTGAACGACCGGTGATGGTGGGGTGCCAAGCGTCTGGCGCTGCGCCGTTTCTGCGGGGGCATCCGGTAGACGAGCCGGAAACTATAGCGACTGCCATTCGAATAGGTTGCCCGCAGTCCTGGGCATTGGCTAATCAGGCCCAGGAGGAATCGCGGGGGTGGTTTCGCGAGTCTAGCGATGAAGACATCTTAACGGCGCAAAAAGTTTTGGCCGAAAGAGAAGGTATTTTCTGCGAGCCAGCTTCGGCTGTTTGCATAGCCGGACTGATAGCGGAACTAGAATGTCGCACCATCCCGTCGGGGGCGACCATAGTGTGCACCCTGACAGGACACGGCTTAAAGGATCCTGATACCGCGATCGCCCAATCCCCGCAACCGGTGAAGGTCTCTCCGGACCCGACCGCTGTTCGGGGCGTCATATTGGAAGAGATCAATTAAAGGGTGCGCTGTTGGGCGGCCGGCGGGTGGCCGTGCGGATTTGCCGGCCCTTTGATTCGGGTGGCACAGCCGATTGATTTCAGTGGGTGTTCTTTACATGACCATAGAACAAAAACAGAACGTTGTTGGGATGACGCCCCTGGTGGGCCTCGACCGATTGCTGGGTGATTCCTCGTGCCGGATACTTGTAAAGCTCGAAGGACACAATCCTTCGGGGTCCGCCAAGGACCGAATTGTTCATAATATGTTGCAACAAGCAGAAGACCGCGGTGAGATCTCGCCCGGAGACGCTCTGGTTGAGGCCACCAGCGGCAACACCGGTATTGCCCTGGCAATGGTCGCCACCAAGAAAGGGTATCGCGTGATCCTAGTGGTGCCTGACGAGATTTCTGCGGAAATGCGGATCACCATGACTGCATTCGGAGCCGAATTAATGCCGGTGTCCGGACCTTCGGTTATGGAACGGGCGCGGGATCTGGCGAAAGAATTGGAACAGCAGGGCGTAGGGCGAGTCCTCGATCAGTTTGCCAACGAGGACAATCCGGCCGCCCATTACCGATCGACAGGCCCGGAAATCTGGAAAGACAGCGATGGAGCCGTAACCCATTTCATCAGCTGCATGGGTACGACAGGAACCATCGTTGGGGTTGCCAGGCACCTAAAGGAACAGAACCCGGAGATTCAAGTTATCGGTGTTCAGCCGGTCGAAGGCTGTCAGATTGCAGGCATGCGAAACTGGTCACCCCAGTACCTGCCCACAATCTATGACCCGGACCTCATAGACGATGTCGTTGAAATTTCTCCGGAGTTGGCGGGCGAAACAGTGCGCAGGTTGGCCCAAGAGGAAGGTATTTTCGCTGGTATCTCTTCCGGTGCAGCAGTTGCCGCTGCACTTCGGGTATGTCGTAGAGTGGAAAACGCTGTTATCGCCACAATCGCCTGTGATCGTGGCGAGAGGTATTTGAGTACGGGCCTCTACGATTGAATCGCTTTCGAGAACTATGCTGACCGGGAATACACTCGTATTCGATATCGAAACCGTTCCTGACACCGCGGCGGGGTCGCGCATATGGGGCCTCACCGGCATCGGTGACGACGACCAGGCTAAGGCGATGCGGGCCAAACGCCTCGAGAAAACCGGGTACTCTGATTTTATTGCTCATCATCTGCACAGGATCGTGGCTATCTCGGCGGCACTTCGAAGTTCAGACGGTTTCAAAATATGGTCGATCGGTGATACGAATTCGAGCGAGAAAGAACTTCTTGAGAGATTTTTCCGTGGGATCGAGAAATTCGAACCCGTGCTGGTAAGCTGGAATGGAGCCGGATTTGATCTGCCCGTGATTCATTACCGTTCGCTTTTACATTCGGTATCGGCGCCACGTTACTGGGAAGTCGGCGACACTGATCGAACTTTTCGCTATAACAATTTCATCAGTCGATTTCATTGGCGACACATTGATCTAATGGATGTGCTTTCGGGGTTTCAGCCTCGTGCGGGCGCACCGCTGCATGAGATTGCACTGCTGCTTGGGCTACCGGGTAAGTTGGGAATGAAAGGCTCGGAAGTTTGGGATGCGTATCGGAGTGGTCAGATTGATGAAATTCGAAATTACTGTGAAACGGATGTGTTAAACACGTATCTGATCTACCTTCGATTTGAACAAATCCGAGGCAATCTGACCGGCACGGAGTTACAGCGGGAATACGATCGCGTACGGGGGGCATTACGCGAAGAGGGATTTCCGCATTTGCTGGAATTTCTTGAACACTGGGAGTCTGCGCACTCGAATTGACTGGCTACACTTCGGTTTAGAACTACAAACTGCTTCTGGATCCGCCTAGATTCGACGCGTCTCAGGTCGTGGAACATGTCATTAACAGGCTACAGCCTGAACAGATCGGCTATGTATCATGCAATCCGGCAACACTCGCCCGCGACAGTGAGGTGCTCGTGCGATTGCAGCGTTACATGCTGGCGGCAGCAAGTTTAATTGATATGTTTCCCCACACGGCCCATATCGAGGCGAAGGCACTAATCGTCCGCTAAACCACCCCGGTTGGTCACCTGGTTGCCGAGATGGAATAAACAGGTCGACGGAGATCTTCTTGGTGTCGGCGTGTCACGGTGCTTCGGAATTTCGCGGTGATGAGCGGGTAGATTGTGGTCGATGTCGCCCACCACCCGTTTGTGTGCGACCGCGTCCCCGGGGCCGCCGGTCGCCTCGGGCCCGCTGATCAGCGGATGAAGAACGTTCGCCGTTAGCACGTT
>CAJXWH010000159.1 GCA_913062915.1 uncultured Acidiferrobacteraceae bacterium
GTCAGGCGCCCAAATTTCCTCACCCGACTCACCTATCGCTGTTGCTTCGCCTGGCCTCGGCCGACATCGATGGCTCCGCTTCTGC
This sequence comes from uncultured Acidiferrobacteraceae bacterium, assembly GCA_913062915.1. Classification (GTDB taxonomy): domain Bacteria; phylum Pseudomonadota; class Gammaproteobacteria; order Arenicellales; family UBA868; genus CAJXWH01. Next base: position 86 of record CAJXWH010000159.1, read on the forward strand.
AATGACATCGACAACACTCGAAAAAATGGCTGCCGGGGGGCTATGGGATCAAGTCGGAGGCGGATTTTACAGATACTCAGTCGACGATCGGTGGTGCATCCCACATTTCGAGAAAATGCTCTATGACAATGCTCAGTTGCTGCCACTTTACACAGACGCCCACGCGCTCTTCAATCGCGAAGATTTCCAAACCATAGCGCTTGAGACAGCAGATTGGGTAATAGCCGAAATGCAATCATCTTCGGGAGGCTACTTCTCGACACTAGATGCCGATTCAGAAGGAGAGGAAGGCCGTTATTACGTATGGAAAGAACAAGAACTTAATGATTTGCTAGATGCTGACGAATGGCGTTTTGCATGTGAGATCTTCGCTCTGGACGGAACGCCCAACTTCGAGGGACGATGGCACCTAAACCGGGCAAAGACCACAGCGAGTGCAGCTGAGGTACTTGGCCTTTCTGACGCACGAGCGACGCGATATTGGCAGAAGATTCAAAACAAACTCCGTTCGCAGCGCCAAACGCGCGTCCGCCCTGATCGAGATGAAAAAATACTTACCTCGTGGAATGGGCTTATGGTTACCGCAATGGCTCGTGCAGGGCGCAGGTTAAGTGAGCCCAGATTCGTCTCATCAGCAACTCGTGCAGTCGATTTCATAAAATCACATCTATGGGATGGCAAGCGCCTACTCGCCACGACACGCCTCGGCAAAGCTCATCTCAATGCCTATCTCGATGACTACGTATTTCTCGCAGCTGGCCTACTGGAACTGTTACAAGCGAGATGGCGTATCCAAGACCTGGATTTCGCTTGCCGACTACTGGACACGGTACTCGAACACTTTCGCGACAGTACCGGCGGTGCGTTTTACTTCACCTCTAATGAACACGAACAATTGTTGCACCGAACACGTCCACTTATGGACGAAGCGATACCTTCTGGGAACGCTCTAGCGGCTAAGGTCTTGCTTGCCTTCGGTCATGTGACCGGGAATGAAGATTACGTAACCGCAGCTGATCTAGTGCTGTCAGAACTGGTGCCCGCCTGCGGACACTATCCGGCTGGGGCATGTGCATTGCTCGAGGCCGACGACGATCGAGTCAATGGCTTAGAACTCGTTGTGATACGTGGCCATAACGAGACCATTGAACGCTGGGCAGCAAGTCTCCACCAGGATTACCATCCGCGGCGGCTCATCTTTGCGATCGATTCACACGAATCAGGCCTCCCAACGTTGCTCGCGTCGCGCTCAGCGCTTGATCAGCCAGTCGCCTACGTATGCCAGGGTTACCACTGCGAGGCACCTCTTATAGGTGAACATGCCTTTGAGGACTGGCGACGTAAACGCTGAGATGAAAGCGAGCAGATAACGTTACTCACGCGTGGTGAGAGTCGGTCCAGTTTAAGATGATCACGGCCCCACCAAACATTACGAGCTAGAATAGCAGTGGCTCGACCGGCTTGCCGGTCAGGTCGCTTTCTATATTCGGAAAGTGCGAAACAATAGTCGCCATGCAGGTTGGCTGCACGGATTATATTTGCGCGATAACGCACGCAAAATATTTCGCTTTCTAGCGGATGCACACCAGGGAAAGCCAGTCCCACAACTCAGGGAAGGTATCTTATGAAAGACGACCAAGGGATTCGCGAATCAGTATCGAAGGCCTACGCCAAGGCAGTGACAAGTGGTGGGGCAATCTCTTGCTGTGGAGGACCGGTGCAGAAGGGCGTTTTAGCCAAACTCGCGGGTTACGACGGCGAGACACTCTCGACATTGCCGGATGGTGCCGTAGTTAATTCCTTCGGTTGTGGTAACCCACTGGCCTATAGCGAGGTGAAGCCTGGCGACGTGGTACTGGATCTCGGTTCCGGGGCTGGTATCGACATTCTGCTCGCTGCCCGAACAGTAGGACCCACCGGCCACGTCATCGGAATCGACATGACCGACGAGATGATCGCTAAAGCCGAGAAGAATATCGCCGCTTCAGGTTTGAGTAATCTCGAGGTGCGCAAAGGTATTATCGAGGACCTGCCGGTGGAGACATCGTCGGTCGATTGGGTGATCTCCAATTGCGTCATCAACCTTTCGCCCGAAAAGGACCGTGTTTTTGCCGAGATCGCCAGGGTGCTCAAACCTGGTGGCCGAATGCTGGTCTCCGACATCGTGGTGCAGGACCTTCCTGAATTGGCGCTGCAGAGCCAAGCCCTGTACAACTCGTGCATAGCTGGTGCCATCAGTGAAGAAACCTATGTCGAGGGTCTCAGAAATGCCGGTCTCGAGGAGGTCGAAGTTCGTGAGCGCCTGATCTATGACGCAGCCCAGTTACAAGCGTTTATCAACTCAGAGCTGGAGAATCTCACCGAGACATCGTCAGGTTGCGGTGACCAAGGTCTTGGTGTCGAAGCCATGAACGAGATTACGACCGCAATGGTGGGCAAGGTGTGGAGCGTGAAGGTGGGTGCGACAAAGCCATAGTTGGTGATCGGGCTGTGTCGCAATATCACCCGCCCGGCCATCCCTTGCCATATCTGGTCCTGTGACCTGGTGCTGGATTGTGTTAAAGGCCGGTGAGCGCCGGTTTTACGGATGTTTCCCTTTTCGCAAAGGCGTTATCCCGCCGGGCGAAGCTTGAACTGAGACGAATCATGGTTGGCAAGATAGTAATTCTGGGGGTGTTCGTAGCCGATACAACTTACCGGGCCAATCGGGCGCCACGGATGGGCGAAACCATCCTGGGAAACAGCTTTGCCCTTGGCCCGGGGGGCAAGGGATCCAACCAGGCGGTCGCTGCCGCCAGGCTAGGCGCCGATGTGACTTTCCTGTCCAAGCTCGGGCGCGACCCGTTTGCCGACATGGCACTTAAGACCTGGGCGGATGCCGGAGTCAAGCCCATGGTCACTCAAAGCAATCAAAGCTATACCGGAGCGGCCTATATTTTTGTCGAGGAAGAAACGGGCGACAATGCCATCATCATCTGTCCCGGGGTGGCGGCCACGATTTCTACCGCTGATATTGACGTCAATGCCGATCTGATCAGATCGGCCGCAGTTTTCATGACCCAACTGGAGCAACCTATGGACGCAGCGGTTCGTGCCCTCGGCATCGCCAAAGAGGCGGGTGTCAAAACCATTCTGAATCCTGCACCGGCAAGCGATCTCCCTGATGGAATGCTCGCTCTTTGCGATTACGTCACGCCGAACGAAACCGAAACCGAAACTCTGACCGGCGTGGCAGTGAAGTCGGTGGACGACGCCCGCAGCGCAGCAGAAATCTTTTTGTCCAAGGGCGTGGGCGCCGCAGTGATCACCCTTGGCGAGCATGGCGCTCTTTTTCACTCTGCAGCCCAATCTGAACTTGTTCCCGCCGTCAATGCCGGGTCCGTCGTTGAGACCACAGGCGCCGGTGACGCGTTTAATGGTGGCTTTGCGACCGCGCTTGCGAGGGGCGACGATCCCATTGGCGCGGTACGTACTGGCTGTGCAACGGCCGGCCTATCGGTCACACGACCTGGCACAGCTTCTTCCATGCCGGTATCGGGAGAAGTCAAGGCCCTCATGGAAAGGATCCCGTGATGGTTTCTCGCCCACCGCTCAGTACGGTTATCCATCCAGCGGGCGGGAGAAAGATGCTGTAATTGAAGAATGCAGATGCTCGATGATCCGAGAGCTTTGATGAACTGTGGCCTGCAGGACGACTTGGGGAATCACCCCGTTCAATTGCGTTCCGAGACACCCCCAATCGGAATACAATAAAGGCAAGGCATTGCGCTGACTGGAATCGCTCTTAAGTTGGGGTAATTCAGCGGGAGTTGACCCCAGCCTGTATAACCGTCGAATCGAACAGTCTTTCACCCATGGAAACCACTAAGCCCATCTCGACTTTCTCCTGGACCTGCCGGCACACCTGGCGTCGCTCGGCCATCAATACCCTGTGGTGTCTTGTCGGTTGTTCGATCGGCGACTTCGGCACCATTTTCTTCTTTCAGATGACGGCGACCGCCTGGTCGACACTGTCGATCATGGTGCTGGCCATGGTCAATGGCGTTTTGACCTCGATTGCGCTTGAGACCGTCATCCTCTCAAGGCAAATGTCGTTGGGGTCGGCTTTTAAGACCGCCTGTGGGATGTCCTTGGTCTCGATGCTGGCCATGGAAGCGGCCATGAATGCGGTCGATGCAGGTGTCACCGGCGGTGCCATGCTGACATTCTGGGTCATTCCCCTGATGCTTCTGGTCGGCTTTCTTACCCCCCTCCCTTACAACTACTGGCGGCTCAAAGCGCACGGTATTGCCTG
>CAJXWH010000160.1 GCA_913062915.1 uncultured Acidiferrobacteraceae bacterium
GAACCCGGCAGAAGTCCCCAGCAGCGGCTAAATAATCAACCGTCGCCGTACCATGGCAACGGCGATATACATGCCGATGGCTCCAAACACGCACAGATAGGTAAATTGAACGACGTAATGTACAGTGCGCGAATTAGATTTTTTGCTCGTCGTCCGAACAGCCGTTTTTTTCAAAAAACGTGTAGCGAATCCCGTCGACCCACGTTTCAACCACATCTAACGCTTCATCAAGCAGTACCAGATTGGCGGCGTTACCGCGACGGATATATCCGAACTCGTCCGATCGTCCGATCGCAATTGCCGGATAGGTCGACGCCATGCGTAATGCTTCTTCCAGTGGCAGATCAAGCTGTTTCACAAGGTAGGACACCGCATCTAAAAGGGTAGTCGTAGAGCCAGCGAGGGTACCGTCCGCCAGCACACAGAGGCCATCTTTGACGTAGATGGTTTGTCCGTTCCACGCAAATTCAGAAATTTCACATTGCGCGGCGGCCGTGGCGTCACTGACAAGGATTACCTTGCCCTTAGGTTTGGTTGATAACGCAATGCGCAAATTGGCCGGGTGAACATGATGACCATCGGCGATGATTCCAATCCAGGATCTCTCATCGTTGAGTCCGGCGCCTAGGCATCCCGGGTGTCGACTTTGCAGTGGCGCCATTCCATTGAAAAGATGCGTAAAGCCGCAGGCGCCCTCTTCGAGTGCCGCGAGCGCCTGTTCATAGGTTGCGTCGGAATGGCCAATGGCCACAAGCGTATTGCTTCCCACAAGCCGGGCAATCGCGCCTAGGGGCGCACATTCAGGTGCGAGCGTTACAAGCGTCGTACCTACCGTTAATGAGGACATGAGATCTAGCGCGTCGGTTTCGATGGGCAGAATATGCCGTTCCTGGTGTATCCCGCGTCGATGAACGCTGATATATGGCCCCTCAAGATGTATACCTACAACACCCGGAATCTGGCTCTCCATCGCAGAATGGACTGCGGCGATAGCAGTTTGCATCGCTTTGACATTGCCCGATATTAAGGTCGGCAACAACGCAGCGGTGCCGGACTTGCGATGGGCCCGGCAGATCAGCCTGAGCGTATCGGTATCGGGTGAGTTGGAGAATAGTTGTCCACCTCCACCGTTGACTTGAAGATCCAGAAATCCGGGCGCCAGCAGTCGCCCGGTAAGATCAATTCTACCGATGCTGGAATCTAGTTCATCGAATGGGACTACGGCTTGGATCCTACGTCCGGCTACTACAACCGCGTGGTTGTCCGCCATCCCGTTGCCGGTAAATACTTTCGCGCCACATAAGGCGATCGGTTGGCGCTTGGACGAAGGTAGAGGCACCAGTATTACGAGGAGGTGTTGATCCGGTTGTTCTTTGAATGGTGGGGGCAACTGTTGCTCATGAGAACGTGAATATTATTGATGCAGAGGCCATACTATGTTCAAGACTTAGACATGTAGAACAGGGATGTATCCCATTACTTCCGTTCGACATCGTACTCAGGATCAATCACTTCACTGTGCATCGCGGTATTCGCCGGACAATGCCGACAAAGAAAAGAAGAGATGAGAAAGTGGCTTTGAATTTCAGCGGTCGGGTTGCGCTGGTTGCGGGCGCTGGCGGAGGTATCGGGCTGAACATCGCCGGGGATCTGCTGGCTGCGGGCCTAGATGTGGTTCTTGCCGATTGCAAACCCGAATCCCCCGACATTGACCGCGGGCCTGGCAGCGCCTGTTTTCTGCAAGGAGACCTCACTGATGAAAAGTTCGTGATCGAACTGGTCGAAACCGCACGAAAACGTTTCGGCCGCCTCGACTACTTGGTTAATACGACCGGTGTGCTCTGGTTTGATCAAGATACCTCGTTTGCAACTATCGATCTCGACCTGTGGGATCGAGTATTTGAAATCAATCTCAAATCGTTTGTGCTGACAGCACGCCATGCCATACCGCTGATGGTCGAGCAAGGTGGTGGTGCGATGGTTCATTTTGCCTCGATTGATGCCTTGCGTGGGGATCTGAATCCGCAGGATGCGTATGCCATCTCGAAAGCGGCCGTGATTCGGTTTTCGAAATCGGTTGCTGTGCAATATGCCGATCGCCGTATCCGCTCGAATGTGATTCTGCCCGGACCGGTACTTTCGCCGATGCAGGCGCGCTGGGAGGGAAAGACAAAGATGCAGCAGGACGTTGCCCGTATGATTCCACTCGGGCGTCTGGGCGACACGCAGGATCCGGCCAATGCCTGCATGTTTTTGCTGTCAGATGAGGCCTTGTGGATTACGGGGATCGACCTGACCGTTGACGGTGGCCTCTCGGCTCGCGGGTAATCTGAAATTCGGCAACTCGATAGATCCTTGACTGCTGAGGGTTTACACCCAAGGCAATGTGAGTTCGACCTACAGTTCGACGGGTTTCCCGTGGGGCGTACGAAGATAGGCTTCTCGCCAGGCGGTCTTTCGTTCCTGCAAAACCTCTTCAGAAATGATGCCCTGTTTAGTCAGCAATTTCTCGAGAGCGGTCAGCCAATAATGGTAGTACTGGCTCCCATGATCGTCTTCGCCGGCGTCGCGAATTTCTGCCGCGAGGGCCTGGGTCCATTCGGGCCAGTCAAAGATGCCTTGTTCGGATAACTGCACGGCAAGGGCGAAAGCGTAAGCCTCCCACGGTGCCCGAAAGACCGGCGTCGCCGGAATTTCGCCAGATGGGATCGGAATCAACGGATCGGTTTGAGTCACGCGTGCTCGAGGTACGGCTCGAAAAGATCGACCCGAATCGTATCCAGTGGGTTGCCGCTCGTGCCCCACAATTCACAGCTGGTAAATTCGACGCTATAGAGCGGTTCACCGACTCTTGCGCCGTTGGCGTTTTGATCCGGAAACACGTGAGCGCCATGGTGGGCCCGAATCAGCCCCGTTCGGCCCCTGGTATATCGAGGTGCACGGGTGTGGCCCCGAGGATGGTTGTTGACAACCCGGATTCGTTCGCCAATGAAAAAGCGGGCTGATCGCTCGATGGTCATTTGAACAGACTTCCCCCGCTGTAGCGCAGAAGCGACGTCGTCGGCTCGAAGAGGTGGACTGTGGTTCGGGTCGGGAGGCGAATCCGCGATGCCGCTCGCCAGTTCATTTGGAGTCACCATATTATTCTCGAGTAACAGGGTCTCTAATCCAGCCAGCCAGTTCTCGTAGTAACTGTGGCGTAGATACGCGACGGGGTGTTGGCGCTCCCGGGCATGGCGGGATTGGTCAAGGTTCCATTTCCCCGCCGCACCCGCCGCGAGTGTTAAGGCGAACACGCGCCGTTCCCAGTTGGCATGAAACACCGGTTCTTCGTGTTCCGATTCCGGATAAATCGGTCCGAGACCGTGTTGACCACCGAGATCGTGGGGGCCGTTCATTTTTGCCTTGCTTTTTTCGGTAGGCGCGCTTTCTCCGTGCCGATCATGGCATTTCGGCTGACGAGAACGGCGAGATCCTCGGCACTCCAGTCATCGGTATCTGCGGGTCTTTCGGGTAAAACCAGGTAGCGCATTTCGGCCGTGGAATCCCAGACGTGGATCTGCGTGTCGTCCGGCAGCTCGGTGCCAAATTCTGTGAGGACGCCGCGGGGGTCAGCGACCGCGCGGGCACGATAAGGCGCGGACTTGTACCAGATGGGTGGCAGGCCGAGAACCGGCCAGGGGTAACATGAGCACAGCGTACAGACGACCAGGTTGTGCACGCCAGGTGTGTTTTCGACCACAGTTATATGTTCGCCTTGGCGGCCGGCAAAACCGAGGGAACTGATCGCAGCGGCAGCATCCTCGAGCAACCATGTCCGGTAGGCCGAGTCAGTCCAGGCTTTGGCAACCACCTGCGCCCCATTTCTGGGACCGACTTGATTTTCATAGGTATCGATGAGCACATCGAGGGCTGCCAAGTCGACCAGTCCTTTTTCCACCAGCAAAGTTTCGAGCGCCTTGACCCGAAGCTCGACGTCGGGTGGCGGCTCGGTATGTTCGTCAGAGTGATCGTGACTCATAGGATCCCAACCGGCAGAGCGGCCAGCGCGATGCGAAATTTAAAGGCCCATATTACGAGGAGCGGATCGCAGCGTTCTGGCATTAAACAGGATAGCAGTTCTTGGACACAACCGTTGGCTACACCCGGCCGGATCAGGCTGGTAGATTCATGATGAGCACACCTCCGACGACCAGCAGTGCCGCGCTCACGCGGACTTTGCCGTAACCTTCTTTGAGAACCAGGGCCCCGATCAATGCCGCCATCAGCACGCTGGTCTCGCGCAGTGCAGAAACCATCGCCATGGGGTTGTGATTCATCGCG
>CAJXWH010000161.1 GCA_913062915.1 uncultured Acidiferrobacteraceae bacterium
TGATAATCATGTCCAACATAGCTAACCTCCTTGCGGGTCTGTAGCTGAATACCGGTTGGGGGACAGAGGAACCCTGATGCCCGGTCATTCTATGACGCAGGCGAGGCGTTAATCAAGTGGCGTTTGAGGCTGCGTGGGGCGGCCTGAATCTCACCCGAAAGTCTGCTCGCTCCCGATATATCGGCTCTGAACTCTTCCTCAGAGGCAACTCCCTGAACAGTTCCCCTAGACGCGCCCGTGGGTTTGACGCTCGTCAACTTGGGAATGGCAACTTTGGCCTCTAATGTGGCGCCACCATCGCTGCTGTGGGGGCACCAGAAGAAAGATGCAGACACCCGGCAATACCATCAGATGAGGGTGCAGCCGAAAGTAGACCCGGCCGTCGTTGAGCATCGCTCCCCATTCCGTGGCCGGAGGCCGGTCTGCCAATCCGAGAAAGTTTAGCGCCGCTATGGAGAGCACGACGCTTCCCAGGTCCAGCGTGGCCAGCACCACCGAGAGAAATATGACGTTTGGGAAACCCTTTGTATTGATTTAGATCCGGTTGGTTGATGGCAGGGGGAGGAGACCCCGCGCCGTTGGGACAATGCTGTCCGGCCGCCCCATCGAAAATTCAGCTCAGCAAAGATCGCATCTCGTTTAGAACTTTCCCCAGTCTTGGATCCCAGACTATTCACTTCCGGCCAGCTAAATTTCGCCGAAACCTCATGTCCTGTTCCTCACGGCTTAGCAACACGCAGTTAGAGCAGTAATCTTTCGCCTCATCAGTCCGCCACCAGAGGCAGCAACCGGCTCGCCTGGAATAGAAGCCTTGTTTGCCCTGGTGTTGGAAAATCTCCATGGTCACTTCCCGGTAAACCGGCGACGATGGGTCTCCGAAAAAGTCGTCGGCGTCCCGAACCACGGCTTCGGGGTTTTCCGACACCTCATATAATTTCTTGAACGCCTGGCCACACGAGGCGGCAACGGCATTCCAAGAGACTTTCAGGCTGGCTCGCGCCGCATTCCGTAGGGAGGGGATCACGATGTTGAGATTACCCTCGAATAACCATTCCTTAAGGAGGGTGTAAAGCTCCGGCACGTCAGCAACTACCACGGCGTCTGGATGATTGGAGGCGGGATCAGCCGGCAGCGCCGCGAAGGACGGGCGGCGGATAGCAGTCTCATCTATCCCCTGGCCGTTCCAGTGGAACTCCAGATTGATCAGCCGAACATCGGGCACCCGGCGCTCAAGTACGTACTGAGAGATCAACGGCCAAGTGATCTTGGTCAGATAGGCGATGATGAAAGCAGACCCGGCAGTATGGCGATTCTCCGTACCCCACCGGTCTCGCCCTTGAGACATCACCATTTCACCCAAACGTTGATCGTCGTCCTGGAACAGAGATGGCGCGCCAAGCCAGCCGTCCTGTTCCGGACTCCGGACGGGAAGATTGAAAAGGCTGCTGAGCGCACCGGCCCGGCCCAGGCTGTCGGCCAGAGGATGTCCGCCGCTTACCGCGCTGGGATCCGGCTCCCTAATCGTCATGCTGATTCCTCCCATAGTTGATCTGGTTACTCAAAGTTTCCGATCTCAAAAAGGCAATAAAAAACCCCGGCTTCTGCTCTGCCGGGGTACAAGGTGACCTTTTGATGCCTCGTGGCTGGTTAACGAACGCTGAATTTAGCCACGATGGACCTACCTCTGTTTGGCGCAGAGTAGAGCTCCACTAACCCGGGCAGGTCTCCTGGCTTACGGATCATCACCAAACCGGCGCCTTCCCATCCTTCGGCTGAAGGACAGTGGTATGTTTGCCGGCTGGCTCCCCGCACACAGTGGCGCAACCGCGGCGGATTTTAACCGCCTTCCCTATTAAACCGTACTGGTGCCTCGGGGGTGCCTTCAATTGTTAAAGTTGGAATCTCTTGTTGGCCATAATAATCGGCGATGGCCTAACAGTCAACAGGTTGTGGTGTTTGGGGGGAGATGGATTACCAAGCCTTCCCGTCCCAAGGTGCCCACGGCGGAGAGAGAGATCTGCGTGATGTAGGCGCGACATTTATAGAGTTGGCGGTACCGATAGCGCCGGGTTGTACTGAAATATTTTAGCCTTCACCTGGCCGACATTGGCTCTCAGGAGTGGGAGTCGAGCAAGCTGCCTTGATTCCCGTGCGACATTAATCTTCGACCCGCGCGGGTCATTGTTTAGGACGTATTCCACCGGGTTGCCTACTCGCAACCCGTAGATTGCCCTAATATTATAGTTGTATAATTCTTTCTTATGGGGCAGCTTGTTGCCATTTACGCTGCGCTGCCCGATTTCACGGTCTGACAAACTAGGTCATGGGTTCGAGGTCGGACGAATCATGAACACCGAGATAGACAAGCATTCGAGCCTTCATTCGATAGTAGTTTTTTTTGAAGTCCACATCCTAGAGGGCGGCTTTTTAAGTCGGCCCTTTAGTATCCCCACCCTGCCCATAAATCCTCGGCAAGTGGACGATTTTTTCATCCGGCATTCCCTGGTTATCTGTGTCGCCGCCACCATCATGGCTTTAGTCACGTTTTACGGACCTGAGCTGGTTGCATATCAGTCTCATTTCAACGATCCGGAAATACATTCGGCCCTTCGATTGGGCTGGACGATGTTTAATGTATGGCTCTTTGCCATTGCCACGTTTATCACGTACTGGTTCGCAGCATCTCGCGCTCGACTAGACCGTAAATTGGCAACACAATTTCTAAGACTTTTCCCGGATATGAGTCCACCTGCTGACGAGTTATTGAATCAACATCGGGGAATACTGCGATTCGCTCTCCTAAGCCTTACAGTTTCTGGAGCGATCGTGCTGGGAGCCGGGCTCGTCCAAGGCTCAACGATGTGGTGGCAGGTGCCATTGTTGCACGCCCCATTAGGCGTACTCCATTTGACTACGGTATTCTTTGTCGCTGGGTATTTCCTGTTACGCAGTTTGGCCGTGAATAAGGCTTTTAGGCTAGCTCTTGAAACCTCCGATCCTCCGCCGATTCCTTGGCAGAGGCTTGCTGATAGAGACATCTATTCCCAGATTGGCACGCACTATATCCTTTTGTCGGCATTCGGGATGTTTGCCGCCCTGTACCTGACGCTGGCATGGATTGGGATTCAGAGCGAGTCAGGCGGCTTGAGACCGGAATTCAATTACGCTGCGTCTCTGATTTGGTCCGTCATTCCTGGGTACATTTTCTTGGTCCTAGGTCTCGTTTTCGCTCCGATATTTTTGCAACACAAACTTTTAAGTAAGAAAAACCACGATAGAATCAATCCGCTGGCGGTAGAAATCGATCGGTTAATACACGAGCGAGATTATTACCACAGCACTAGTATGGACCGATTGACCACTTATAAATTCGTATTTGACACTCTTTCTTCGTCATATCCCGATTGGCCTGTTCACCCTCGGCAAATCAAAGTGATTATCGCAACCACAACGGGCCTTCTGCTTCCGTTGATCGGTAATTTAATGCGAACAATTCTTTAAGCTCACCAGTCAGTTGGGGCACGCAATAATGGGATTGGTGCCAGGCGTGGCCGGTTTGTCTTTCTCAAAGTTCCAGAAATTAGGCAGGAGGCGTTCGACTATGGCCAAGCCGATGCAATTGGGGCACACCAACATACGAGTCAGCAACCTGGCTAGGTCCGAAGCGTTCTACACCGAGGCGATCGGGCTGGAAGTGGTCAGCCGCCGGGAGAATGGCGTTAACCTCAGCGCTAGAGAACACTCCCAGGAGATCGTTCTCAGAGAAATAACCTCCAATGACCGGGAACAGGATATCAAGAGCGTCGGGGCCAACCACTTGGCCTGGGAGATGGCGACCTTCGACGATTTACAAGAGATCTGCGACCAGCTCGTTTCCCAGGGGATTGAGCTAAAATGGACCCGCTCCAACAGCTACTCCGTGGGCGTTTACTTCAACGATCCCGACGGCAACAGCAACGAGGTGTATTTCGAAGACGTCGTAGCCTTCCGGCGCCGGCCTGAGGAAGGAGAGTACCACCGCCAATTGGTGGGCGTTTCCTCCTGATCGCGGCGAATCTCTCGGCGGTCAATGTGGCTTAGGCAGGAAAGGAGCCTCCCCAAGCGCTCCCCCACTAAACAGCTTCGCTGTTCACCAGTTGCTTTATAGCA
>CAJXWH010000162.1 GCA_913062915.1 uncultured Acidiferrobacteraceae bacterium
CTCAACATCACATGTTGAGCGTCATTATGACCAGGACCCGAAACCGCGGCTAATGGTCAATCTTGACGAGCTCGGGACCGGCTCGATGAAGGGCGTGGCGCTCCAATTCCCTGAACTCAGACCGCTGGTTCAGAAAGAACTGGACGCCATGGGCGATGGACTCAGGTGCCACGTGATAGCGCAGATAGACGCAACCGGAGATCAGTAACCGTTTGCTCGCAGAGGAATTCAGGCCGCAATGCTCTGGCGCCGGCGGTTTGTCGGGCGACATGCCGACGTTGCATTCGGCCATAGGCCAGGCGCCACAATCGACAAGGTCCGAATCAGAGAGCTGAAAAGAGTATTCCGGACTTCTGGCACGGCTCTAACTCCGCCTTTCGCACACAAACCCCGAACAATGGCCGCAGAAACCCCTCTACACCGCCCGAATCGAAGAGCGAATCGCCAGCGAACGCGGCTCTGTCTTCAGAACCATGTATCTCAATCCCCTCTCCCTGTCAGGAAGAGGGTTAGGATGTGGGTGAGGGCTGCTAACGCGGTACCAGAATCGTTAGCTTAGACCCACCCTCGCGACCAACGGGCAACTTCCTCCCCGTGAGGGGGAGAAGACGAGAGCCCACACCTCCACCGTCAGATCAAACCCGCCGCCCGCACCGCGTGCAGTCCTGCCTCGTAGGCGCTCACCGTCGCATCTATATCGGCATCGCTGTGAGAGGCGGAGAGGATCATCGACGCCGGGTGCGTCCACAGGCCCTCGTTAATGATGGCAAGCTGCAACTTGTCCAACACTTCGGTCGAAACCGGCCTGCCACCCTGCTCGACCCCTGCCGGCACAGCGTGCGGATCATCGATGTCCACCGGAGTGCCGAGGCTCACCATTGCGATCGAGGAAACCCCGTAAGCCCCGCCGGGGATCTCCATCGACTGGAGCACCTTGTTTATTCCGGCCTTCAGCCGATCTGCCTGTTTATCCGCCGTTTCCACGATCGGATCGCGTTCCACGATGCCCAGCGCGGCCTTGCCTGCAGCCGCAGAAAGAGGATTCGCATTGAAAGTGCCCGGATGCCTGATGCCCCCCTCTCCCACGGTATCCACCACATCGGCCCGCCCGCCCACGCAGCCACCCGGCAGACCGCCAGCCAGGATCTTCGCGAACGTACTCAGGTCCGGACTCACCCCGTAGCGACCCTGGCATCCTGCATTCGACCAGCGGAACCCGCTCACAACCTCGTCAAAAATCAGCAACACACCATGCGATGTAGTTAACTCACGCAAGCCTTCGATGAATTCGGGAGGCGCGATGTCGTTCGCCTGGAAGACTACCGCCGCGACATCGTCCCGGCCCACCAGTATCTCGTCCAGTGCATCCAGGTCGTGCGCTGGCGTATTGATCACCGTCTCGCTCGTGCCGCGTGGAATGCCGTATTCGCGGTCCGTCTCCGTGTCCGTCACGTATGCCGGGTCCGACCAGCCATGGAACGCGCCGGCGAATTTGACGATCTTCTCTTTGCCGCTGAATACCCGGGCCATCTTGAAGGCCATCATCAACGCTTCAGTGCCCGAGGCCACGAACCGCAGCTTTTCCACCGATGGGACCAGCCTGATGACAGCCTCGGCCCACTCTACCTCCAGGCGCGTGCCGGAACTCAGGTGGGTTCCCTTTGCCATTTGTGACTGGACAGCCTCGACGATTGCGGGATGGGCCTGTCCGAGGATCATCGACCCATGCCCGGTCTTGTAGTCGATGTACTCGTTGCCATCGACGTCCCACTTGCGAGGACCCACGCCCCGTTCCATGTAGACCGGGTACGGCGACATCGACCGACGCTCATGCGTCACGCCATCTGCAAACAGGCCCATCGCCTTTTCTGCCAGCGGCTTTGATTCAGGATGCAACTCAACGAACCGGTCTTCAATACTGCTCATTTTCTAACGTCCTTCGATTTGGGTCAATTCACGGCTAATCGGTTAGTCCAGCTGACGCAGTTTAGGATCCAGCCTGTCCCGGACCCAGTCTCCTATAAAATTCAGCGACATGACCGTGAGAAAGAGTGCGAGTCCCGGGAACGCTGAAGTCCACCATGCGGTTTGAAGATAATCCCGGCCTTCGGAGACCATATTGCCCCAGGACGGCGTGGGTGAGGGGATCCCGGCGCCAAGGAAACTGAGAGTCGCCTCTGCAAGGATCAGCGACCCAACACTTAACGAGGCGATTACCGTTATGGTGCCAACCGTGCCCGGCAATATGTGCCTGGTCAAGATGCGAAGTGTGGATGCTCCTGCAACTTTAGCGGATGCAACGTAGTCGCTCTCTTTGAGAACAAGAACATCGGCGCGCACGTTACGTACAAAGCCACTCCAGGCAAGTAAAACCATCAGGAACATCACGACCGTGAAACTGGCCCCTACCGTTATAGCCACCACCAGGGCCAGCAGCAAAAAGGGAAACCCTAGCCAGATGTCCACAATGCGTGTTATAACCTCGTCGACAACGCCTCCGGCGTAGCCAGAAACAAGACCAAGGCTTACTCCGATGATCATTCCTGCTGACATGGCGACAAACATCACCGTCAAAGATATTCTCGCCCCGTAAAGCCCACGGCTAAACACGTCTCGACCAACATGGTCTCCGCCGAGCAGATACGGGCTACCGTCCTGATAGAACGGTTTCACAGACCGTAACGGCAGGTTCTGTTTAAGGGGGTCGTTCGGAGCGATCCATGGCGCACCGACGCCAAAAACGAGCAATGCGCCCAAAACAATCAATGGCAACACCGGCCATCTGCGCAAAAACCACCACGCCTGCCCCAGAGCGCTCCTTCGGTACGGGACGCCGGTACTACCCGCCATACTTTGACCTCTCCCCTTTTAGTCGTACCTGATGATGGGATTCAGATATACGTATGCAATATCCGCTATTAAGTTCATCACTACGTAGATTGCAGTCAGAAAAAGAACCGTTGCCGTGAGCGTGGGAAACTCGTTATTCCAGACGGCCTCCATAGTCAGCTGCCCGATGCCGGGCCAGGCAAATATTCGCTCGATGACGACCGCTCCGGTAATGAACCCGGCCAGTGTCAATGCTGCTACCGTCAAAGGCTGAAGGATCGCGTTACGGAAAGCATGCTTCCAAATGACCTTCCTGGAACTGACGCCCTTTGCCCGGGCTAATGTTATGTATTCAGCATCCAAGACATCCAGCATTGAAGAGCGAGTAAGCCGTAGAATGGCAGCTGCCGGCCCCCAGCCCAGGGCCACAGCAGGCATCACCAGATATTTGAGTTTTCCCCAGCTCAAATATGGAATGTCATCCGGACCGGCGGTACCCACTGGCAACCAGCGGAGCTGCACGGCAAACAGCAGTATTGCCATGAGCGCAAGCCAAAAAATAGGAGCTGCCTGACCAACGAGTGCGATAGTTCGTCCCGCGTAGTCCCAGATAGAACCGCGCCTCACCGCCGATATAATCCCGAACGGCACTCCCAAGACGATCGCAAAAATGAACGCCGCTGATCCCAGTTGAAGCGTTGGAGATATGCGCTGACTTATCAAGTCACTGACCTTGGACTCGCTCACGATCGTCTGGCCAAGATCTCCTTTAAGGACACGACCAAGCCAGACCCCGTACTGGACAGCCAGGGGCCTGTCTAAACCCAACTTTTTTATGAGATCATCTCGTCGTTGTTCAGTCATCCCGTATCCGCCCGGCTTTGCGTACAGCATCAGAGGATCACCGGCCAGACGCGACAGACCAAAAACAATGACTGTCGAAGCCAGGAGAGTAACAACGGCGAACAGGAATCTCCTGATCAGGTACCGTCCCATATAAAGTGTGCCCTCTTCGCCAGGTTGCCTGCAAAGACAAGATATCTTCGCTTTGCCTTTGAACTTTCAAACGCCCAGAGTCCGCAACTCACCCTGCAGCAGTCGCCCGCGTTTCACGCGCTTATCGCCCTGCTCTGGATAACCGGAGCCGAAGAAGCGGGACCAAACTCACCCGGCAAATGGTGTGCCGGTTGTTATCACGAAACAAGGCCTCCGCAGGGGCCTGGCCGGTCTTCCCCGGACAGGCCCCTGCGAAAAGGCCTTGCTTTCACTACTTGAG
>CAJXWH010000163.1 GCA_913062915.1 uncultured Acidiferrobacteraceae bacterium
CGATCAGGGCTGCCTGACCCGCACCGGCCAAACCGCCGGTCAAGGTCATGCTGAATCCAATCTTGATCGGCTCGGCGGCCTTGGCAACCGGCATCAACACCATGGAAACAGCGATGCCGATCGATACTGCGATCGCCTTGAACGACGTGCGGAAAAATTTCTTCCGTTTACTTTTCATCGTGAGTCCTCCTAAGTCTTTTGGTTATGCTCAAAACGAACTCAATTGTCCCTTCCGAGCTGCTTCCCGACGACACAGTTCATCGTCTCAAAACACCGAACAACCGCTATGGTTCGTCAATTGTAAACAAACACGCATCAAGATCCAAAGTGGCAATTCTCGCTTCAGACAGTACCCGATTCAGGTGTCTGCGTCTTGCTTCTCGTTCCCCTTTAAGGCTGCCTAGCAGAAACATGCAGCACTGTCGTAAATACTTTAAACCAGAATTTAAACTAAATTACGCTGTTATCATTATGATATATAAGTATTTTTAATATATTCTAGTTGTTTCAATTGAGCTGACGAAATCAAAGGCCGCATATAACCGCATCGGTCGTCGGCCAGACCAAAATTGGACACTGAAACCCCGTTTCCGACTGACGAGGATTATCCCTATTCACTTTCAATCAATGAGGACGGCGGCCCGCCCGATCACATCTCCCGCTTCAATTCGATCATGCAGGTCATTGGCCTCTTCGAGTGGACGGATCTCCGTGACCATAGGCCAGACCTCACCAGCGGCCACAAGTGACAAAGCATCGACCACCTCGCTATGCGTAACATAACGGCTGCCAAGCAAGTCCTGCTCTTTCATCAGCATGGCCTGCGAATCTGCCTGAAACAACTCGCCGCTCCCGCCCAGCGTGATGAGCCTGCCGCGCCGACCCAGCGCTTTCGCCGCCGCTTCAAGAGTTGATGTGGACGAGACAAAATCGATGGCAACATCGACGCCGTCACCGCCGGTCAATTCCAAAAGAGTATCGGTAACATTTCCAGCCGTTGCGTCCACTGTCTCGTCTGCGCCGGCCTCGCGACAAGCATCAAGTTTGCTGACAGCAACATCAACCGCGATGACTCGCGTGTGTGCCCAATGAGCCATCATCAACATGTGAATACCAAGGCCGCCACCCGCCCCGAAGACAGCGATCGTCTCACCGGCTTTAATGCGACCGCGCTTTAGCACTTTGAGGGGTGTGGCCAAAGCATCGGTGATCACGCCAATCTCTGCAGGGTAAGTCTTGTAATCGAGCCTCTCCGGGAGTGGAATAAAGTTGGAGCTCGGCAACTTGATGTACTCGGCATAGCCACCATCGCAATCCTTACCAACATTCCCTTCACCAGCCTCACAAAGAGGCTCTAAGCCGGAAAGGCACCACCGACAATGGCCACAATTAAGATAGTAATACGCAGTCACGGGGACACCCACTGCGAGACCGGTCACTGCCGGACCCACTTCCACGATTTCTCCGGTAATTTCGTGACCGATAATTCTCGGGAATTTTGCTGACAGCCGCCCTGCCTTCACATGCTGAATGGTGAGTCCTGAGCCGCAGGCCAGAACCCGGGCAACGGCCTCGCCTGGGCCTGGGACCGGGTCAGGAACCGTGTCCAGCACGAACGCAGTGTTCGCTGCCTTTAATACCATGGCCTTCACTGGCGTTCTCCGCTACGGACCTTTAGAACATCAAACTGGCGGCCTTCAACAGCAAGGTTCGGTTGACGCCATCCGAATGTAGGAATCCCGCTACGTCACGCACCAATTTCTCCAGGCCGATGTCCCGCATGTAACCGGAGCCGCCATGGATTTCGGAAGCCCAGGTTACGATCTTCCATGCGGCCTGCGTCGCAAAGACCTTGGGCAATACACCTAATGTTCGATCCCATCCCTGATCCTGGTGATCCGCCGACCAGGCTGCGCGGTGAATATAGCTTCGAGCCGCGTCGTTAAGCATCCGCATTTCGGCCAGTTGCGCACGAATGCCATCATAATCGATAAGGAGACTGCCACCCTGGTTTCGGGTCTTGGCCCATTCGACGGCACGCTCAAATGCGGCAACCGAGACGCCCAATACAGTGGCTGCTGCATAGGCATTGCTTTGGGGGAAGAAATCTACCAAAACCTGAAAACCCCGTCCTACTTCACCCACAACGTTCTCGTCAGCGACAAAACAATTCTCGAAGATCAGTTCAGCATTGTTGGCCAACCGCTCACCCATCTTGTCATGAACGCGCCCAATCGAGAAACCGGGTGCCTCACGCTCGAGCAGAAAACACGTTGCGCCGTCGAACAGGCTCTCGCCTTTTTCCGTTTGCGCGAAAATAAGATAGAGCCCTGCCCGGTTTCCATTCGAGATGAAGTGCTTCATCCCGTTTATAAACCAGCCGCCGGCACCCCGCTCAGCCCGAGTCTGGAACGACGCCGAATTGGGTATGAAATAATTGGAGCCTGTTTCGGGCTCGGTAATTCCAATGGCCAGCAGGCAGCGAGGATCGTCGCGAAACCGGGGCAGATATTTTTCTCTCTGCCCCGCTGTCATCGCTTTCTGAAAAATCTGAGCAAGTTTTAAGGTCTGCGCCATAACCACCGCGACCCCCATGTCGCCTTTCGCAATTTCTTCGATGACCATCGCAGTAGTCAACGAATCAGCACCCATACCACCCCAATCCTCGGAAAGCGTCATCGTGCGAATCCCGACGCGGTCCGTCTGGTCAACGATTTCCCAAGAAAAACAATCATCGGGGTCTAGCTGTCGATCCAGCTCAGCTGCTACCGGCGTGACTGCCTCCGCAACAAACTTACGCACTGTTTCCAGAATCAATCTTTGCTCATCCGTCTGTACAAATACTTCACTCATATCGCCATCTCGGTTACACAGTTCAAGAGCGTTCGAGCCAATGATCGCCCACCCTCAACTGCCCGGTTGTTCCTAAAGATATGAACTCGCTATGTCAACTGACCGCAGATTGACTGATGAATCGGACAACCCCACTCGGAAGTGATGAAATCGGTATGCGCTGTATCTCAATAAATCTCACCAAACCACTAACTGCTTTGCTTCCTGAAAAGTATTGAAATATCGACCTTCAGATGCCCCCAGAGAATACCCGGTAACGCAATTAATATATCCCACAGCGCATCCCATCCGCCCTTCAGTGTGACAGGCACCATAATCCAGGGAGCCGCCGTGACAATTCGTTTTCTCTCCACAAAATTTAGTTTCGGCCGATCCTGTAGCACCTTATCAATGAGATGAGAAAATGCCCAGTCACATCGGTAGACCACTTCGCCCTGCGGATTGATCACATACACCATGTTCGGAAACGACCCATATGCCTGGTGCATGCTGCCATCCAGATCGTCCACCAGGACGGGTCTGATCTCGCCGTACTCCTGCTGCATCTCGCGGGCGAGCGCAATTTTCTCCTCCATGCTCTGATGCGATCCCTGACGAGACCCGGGATGCGCTTCGCGAATATAAATGACGAGAAACTGTACATCCGGGTACTTCTGAACCACCTGCTTTATTGGATTAATATTTTTCACGTACATAGGACAAGTCAGGCTTCCTGTCTCAAGGACAACCCACTGTCCCCTGAAATCAGTTAGCTTTGTTTCTTGTCCATCCAGGGAGCACAACCTGAAATCCAACATTTCTTCTCCAGGCTTCGGCCCAGAGAAACTACCGTAGTCGTAATTCGATGGACTGAAACGTTTGTAGTTGTACTCGGTCATAACGCAGTCGTAGCATCCAACAGTGCAAGAGGTATCAGTTCATTCTGCCGGACGACTGTAAGCGGAGATCGCGGTTGTCCGATCGCCTTTATTCCGCCAACTTCCGATCAATACCCACTGCGACCTCGATTGCTTTACACACCGCTGAGGTATCCAAATGCCCCAAGCCAAGAGCCATCGCGGAATTCATCTTTTGTCGTGACGAGGCATACAGGTCAATCGGCGCTTTTACGCTGGCGGCGAAATCGGTAATGATGTCTGCGTCCTTCTCATAGATTGCAAACATGGTGCCACCACCCTCTCTGTAATCTGACTTCGCCATCATAGCACCACGAATATCAAACATTTTTGAACCGCCGGCGCCAGGCTTAAG
>CAJXWH010000164.1 GCA_913062915.1 uncultured Acidiferrobacteraceae bacterium
GAAGTGCGCAGTCAAGTGATTTCCGCTCAGCCGAAGACATAAAAGATCGAATCGCTGAAATCCCACTGTCATCAGGTCCCTCGGTTTCTAATTCGATTGTTACGGGTTTCATCGTACAGGTTGGTATTTTTCAACGGCCTGAAAATTCCAGAAACCTCATCTCAAACCTGAAAAAGGACGGTATCGATGCGAAAGCGGAGACAATCGAGATGGACGGCCGGCAGGCCACTCGAATCTGGCTTGGACCGTTCAGTACACGGTCTGAGGCAACCCGCGAAGGAAACAAAGCGATGATGCGAACCCATAGCAAGCCGATTGTTAAGGAGTGGCCGTAAGGCGAGGCGAGGATGGCGCAGGGTGGGTGATTTGGTTCATATTGAAATGCTCAATGCTCTAGATCTCTTGTTGATCGGAATTCTATTGGTGTCCCTGATTTGGGGGCTTTTCAGAGGACTTGTTCGAGAAGTTCTGGCCTTGAGTTCCTGGGTGCTGGCCGGATGGCTGACCTGGCGATATGGGGCCACGCTGGGAGATTATCTGATGGCGTGGCTGAGTTCAGAGCGGCTCAGTTATTTTGCCGGACTGGGGCTGGTCTTTATTGGCAGCCTAGTCGCTTTCACGCTGATCAGTCGGGTGGCGTATAAACAGTTTCGGATCTCCGGCTTGACCGCGATGAATCGAGCGTTGGGTGCAATATTCGGAATTGTCCGTGGTGTGGTCGTGAGTACATTGTTATTGTTCGGTGCCCAGTTTTCTCCGGCCACCGAAGCAAGCTGGTATAGGGATTCAGAACTGGTTCCTTACTTTGCGCCATTACTGGATTTCACCGATGACGTGGTATCTCAACAATTGTGGAATAAGCAGTGACCGTCGAGACACTTCGGCGGCAATAAAATTGAAATGTCAGATTTAGGCGCGAGACAAGGCTGATGTGCGGCGTAATCGGCATCGTCGGGCACCCGTACGCCAATCAGGCGATCTATGACGCCTTGACCGTGATCCAACACCGGGGCCAGGATGCCGCGGGCATTATGACCTGCGATGGAGAACGAGTTCATTTGCGAAAGGACAACGGGTTGGTTCGCGATGTTTTCCAGCGCCGACATATGGAGCAACTCCGCGGAGAAATGGGTCTTGGCCACGTGCGCTACCCGACGGCCGGGTGCGATTCCCGGGCCGAGGCCCAGCCGTTTTACGTGAATTCGCCTTTCGGGCTGGCTCTTGCCCACAACGGGAATCTGACCAATGTAGGGGCGCTGCGGAATGCGTTGTTCCGGGAAGATTTGCGTCAATTGAACACCAGCTCAGATTCAGAGGTACTGCTCAATGTGTTGGCGCACGAATTGCGGGTATCGATGGGCGAACATAACTGGCGCGCCGAACCCGCCGATCTTTTTTCGGCCGTCCGCGGGGTATATCAGCGTTGCCGGGGCGCTTTTTCTGTTGTTGCGATGATTGTGGGATATGGCTTGCTGGCTTTTAGAGATGGATACGGGATTCGGCCGTTGATACTAGGATCCCGGCAGGGACCGGAAGGGAAATCGGTGATGGTTGCGTCGGAAAGCGTAGCACTCGATGTTTCGGGCTATGACGTGGTGGGTGACGTGAAACCCGGAGAGGCTATTTTTATCGATATGGCCGGGAATGTTCATAGAGAAATCTGTTGCGAAGAGTCCATCCTATGCCCGTGTCTTTTTGAATACGTGTATCTTGCCCGCCCGGATTCGACCCTGGATGAGGTGGCGGTATACAAGAGCCGGTTGCGTATGGGCGAACGTCTCGGAATGCGGCTTCTCGAAACCTGGCCGGATCACGATATCGACGTAGTCATCCCGGTGCCCGATACCAGTCGGACCGCTGCTCTCCAAATGGCCAACGTGATGGGGCTCAAATACAGGGAAGGATTCATTAAGAACCGGTATATAGGCCGAACATTCATCATGCCGGGACAGACCCAGAGGCAGAAGTCGGTCCGACAAAAACTGAACCCGATTGAGCTCGAGTTTCGAGGGAAAAATGTTCTACTGGTCGACGATTCGATCGTTCGCGGTACCACTTCCCGCCAAATCATTCAAATGGCACGAGATGCTGGCGCTGCCAGAGTGTATTTTGCTTCGGCCGCACCTCCAGTGCGATACCCAAATGTCTACGGGATTGATATGCCGGTTGTTTCGGAACTGGTTGCAAGCGGTCGAGAGACCGAAGAGATACGCCAGGAAATTGGTGCGGACTACCTGATGTTTCAGCGGCTCGGCGATCTTATCGAGGCAGTAAGGGAAGGAAATCCGGGAATCCGGCAGTTTGAAGGATCCTGCTTTGATGGGAAATATATAACGGGCGACGTGACCGGCGATTATCTTCAACTGGTCGAAGATTCGCGAAGCGATATCACTCGAACCCAGCAGGATCATACATTGGATCTGGCTGAGATCAGTACCTATGTCTGATTGAGATCTAGCTGCTCGACTGTTCCTTGGTGGTGGAGTTGCAAGTCGTTCTCGCGAATTTCAATCCAACTCGGTCCGACCGACCAATCTCCCAATACCACTCTCGAGCAAGTGCGTCCGTTCAAGGTCCATTGATGAATGCCGGGTCGATGGGTATGGCCGTGAATTAAAAGTCTGGCCTCGGTAAGTTTCAATGCTGCCTCTACCGCGTTTTGGTTGACATCCATGATGCGAGAAGTCTTGTATCGCTTCTCGATGTTGCTTCGAAATCGTATGGCCCGACCGATGTCGTCTCGTTCACTGATTGGTTTGTCCAGAAATGCCAATCGCCACTCGGGCTGGTCCACAATGAATCGAAATTTCCGGTGCGCCTCGTCGTCTGTACATAAAGAATCGCCGTGAAGCAGAAGTACTTGCCGATCAAAAAACGGCTGAACCGTAGCATCCTTTAGAATCGTGCTTCCGGTACGGTAAGCGAATTCTTGGCCGAGCAGGAAATCCCGGTTGCCCGGCATCACGCGGACAGGAGTCCCCACATTGGTAAGATCTTTGAGAGCATCCTCGACAGGAGAGTGGCCAAGTGTTTCGCCTGCGTCGTCACCGAGCCAATATTCGAATAGGTCCCCGAGAACATACAGGCTGTCAATATCTCCGAGGGATTCGAGAAAGCGGTGGAAATACGCGAGTGTTTCCGGTGATTCCGGGGTCAGATGTAAATCGGAAATTAGAATAGCTGGGGCGGTCTTAGCCGTTAATCGGAACTTTCCGGTCCCGGTGCCAAATCGCTTCTTCCGTTTCATGTGATTGGGTAACATCGGTGGTATGAAAGATCAGAACATAATTGGCATCGATTCGCCAGTCCGGATTTATAACAGTCTCAGCCGTCAGAAAGAAGTTTTTCGGAGCCGAGTGGCAGGCAAGGTCAACATGTACGTCTGCGGCATGACGGTCTACGACTATTGTCACCTGGGACATGCTCGTGTTCTAGTTGTTTTCGATTCAGTCGTACGATACTTCCGTTCTTTGGGTGTTGCGGTGCGCTATGTTCGTAATATCACAGATATTGACGACAAGATCATCGCGCGCGGTCAAGAAAGCGGTGAAACATTCCAGGAGCTTACTGATCGTTTTATTAAAGCGATGCATGATGACGAGCAAATGATAAACATCCTGCCGCCGGATGAAGAGCCGCGCGCTACTCGTTTCATTGACGAGATTGTCGATTTGATCCGTCGACTCGAGGACTCTGGTTACGCATATCGCGGCACGAATGGGGATGTCTACTATCGGGTGCGGAAGTTCGAAAACTATGGACGGTTGTCGGGACATTCTCTGGATCAGCTCGAGTCTGGTGCGCGAGTCGAGCCTGATGAAGCTAAAGAGGACCCTCTGGATTTTGTGCTGTGGAAGGCAAGGAAGCCCGGCGAGCCCTACTGGGAATCACCCTGGGGTCGGGGTCGACCTGGCTGGCACGTTGAATGCTCAGCAATGTCGATGAAGTGTCTGGGAGACAGTTTCGATATTCATGCGGGCGGTATAGACCTTCAATTCCCTCATCATGAAAATGAGATTGCACAGTCGGAAGCAGCAACGGGTGTTCCATTTGT
>CAJXWH010000165.1 GCA_913062915.1 uncultured Acidiferrobacteraceae bacterium
GGCGATCGAGCACGCTATTGAGATCAATGGTCGGGCAATTGAGATGAATCTAGCGGCTTTTCGCCTCGGCCGGGCCGCGGCCGCGCGGCCGCATGATTTTCGAAAAATCCTTGAGTCTGATGAATACCATGTGGCTTCAGTTGACGATGAACCACTGGAAGAAATCGTAAATCGGGGGAAGGTTTTTCTTACGGATTATCAAAACCGAAGGTATGGAGAGCGGTACCGAAGTCTGGTAGAGCGAGTGGCGAGTGCAGAAGCAACCGTTGGGGCCACCAGAGATGATTTTGCGCGGACAGTAGCACGTGCTTATTTGAAACTCCTGGGGTACAAAGACGAATACGAGGTCGCTCGCCTATTTGTATCCAATGGCTTCCGGGAAAAGCTCGCCAGGACATTCCAGCCCGGTTACCGACTTCGGTTTCATTTGGCACCTCCCATTTTTTCAAAGATCGATCCGGTGACCCAGAGGCCCCGGAAACGCGAATTTGGGTCGTGGATGATGTATGTTTTTCGTATTCTTGCCGCATTCCGGCGATTTCGCGGCACGCGGTTTGATCCGTTTGGGCGAAGTGCCGATAGGCAGCTGGAGCGTCGGCTAATCCGAGAATATGAGTCGACAATCGAAGTCATTCTAGGCGGCCTTTGCCTTGATAATTTGGAAACGGCAATTGAGATTGCGGCGCTGCCTTTGGAGATACGAGGATACGGTCCGGTCAAGGCCGCTGCAGCGAAGGTGGCGGAACGAAAAGAGGAGGCCCTCTTGAAAAAATTCAGCAATTCCGGGAGACCGCAACGACTGGCAGTGGGATAAGATTTGTCGACGGTCCAGTATTATTTATGCCGGCTTTCTCTTGAAAAAATATTTTTTAAATGCGCGAGTGGCTGTTCGAATGCCGGTTTCATTGATATCAAGGTGGGTCACCAAACGCAGTGGATAGTCGTCCATACTGATCAGTACGCCCTCTTTACGTAGGCTGGGCGCGAGATCCGCAAGCGACCACTGGGGCACCTCGACCCAGACCATGTTGGTTCTCTCTGGAAGGTTATCCACCGACAGTTCCTCGATTTCGGCCAATGACTCGGCCAGCAGCGCTGCGTGATGGTGGTCCATGGCCAGCCGTTCGATGTGATGCTCCAGGACATACAGACCGGCGGCAGCCAGCACACCGGCTTGTCGCCAGCCACCGCCTAGAACTTTCCGCCAGCGGCGTGCGCTGTCGATGAAAATCCGGGACCCACATAGTACCGAGCCCACGGGTGCGCCAAGCCCCTTGGAAAGGCAGGCAGATATGGAATCAAAGCGGCTGGTAATGCTCGAGACCTCAACCTGCTGGCGTACCGCAGCATTGAATACCCGAGCGCCGTCCAGGTGCAGGGCAAGTTTGTGCACTCGGGTCAGGTTGCGGGCGTCGTCCAGATAATCGAGAGGCAGTGGTCTGCCGTGCCAGGTATTTTCCAAACAAAGCAACCGGGTTCTTGCGTAGTGGAAATCATCGGGTTTGATCAGGTCTCTGACGCGATCGAGAGAGAGGGTCCCATCGACCTCGTTCGGTACCGGCTGGGGCTGGATGCTGGCGAGTATCGCGCCGCCACCTCCTTCCTCAAGGTAATTGTGGGCTGCTTGGCCGGCAATGTATTCGTCGCCGCGCTGGCAGTGGCTGAATAGGGCCAGCAGATTTCCCTGGGTGCCACTGGCAACGAACAACCCAGACTCCATGTTGAACATTTCAGCCGCGGCCTCTTCGAGGCGTGTAATCGTTGGGTCTTCGCCAAGCACATCGTCCCCGACTGCGGCCTCGCTCATGGCTTTGCGCATTTCAGCTCCCGGTCGGGTGACTGTGTCGCTTCGCAGGTCGACGATTTTGCTCATATCGGTTTCTGGGTCATCAGTCGAAAAGGTGTCGGGGGCTATTTGATCACAATATCAAATCGAATTCCGCGTCCGTCTTTTGCCCAATCATTACTGGTATCTGCTTTCGGCGCAGCGGTTTGTGCAGGGGCCTCAGGCGGGATAACATATCTCGTATTGCAACGAAGGAGAGATAGCCATGATTCAGATAGGGGATCGTGTGCCGGACGTTGAGTTATATCGGATGAGTCCATCGGGACCGGAGGCGATCACATCGGGAGGCTGGTTTCACGATAAACGAGTGGTTCTATTTGCGCTTCCCGGGGCATTTACTCCGACGTGTTCGGCCCACCACTTGCCGGGATACCTGGAAAGATCGGAAGAAATCCGCTCGAAAGGGGTCGATTCGATTGCCTGCCTGTCCGTGAACGATGCATTTGTTATGGATGCGTGGCGAAAAGACCAAGGCATTGAGGACGAGATCGAGATGCTGGCAGATGGAGCAGGCGTCTTTACTAGCGCGATTGGGCTTGAACTCGATCTCTCGAAGCGCGGCTACGGGACGCGGTCTGCTCGGTACGCAATGATCGTGAAAGACGCCGTAGTAACGCATTTGAATGTAGAAGCACCGGGCAAATTTGAAGTAAGTGATGCAGCAACGATTTTGGATTTGCTTTAATCACTGGGAAGACTGTCTACACTGGAATGTGCCATTTCGAAGGTAAAGGTCGATGTCGATGAAACTTGTTACCGCCATCATTAAACCGTTCAAGTTGGACGATGTTCGTGACGCGCTGGGTGAGGTAGGCGTCAAGGGAATGACGGTCACGGAAGTTAAGGGGTTCGGCCGTCAGAAAGGCCATACTGAGCTTTACCGCGGCGCAGAATACGTTGTCGATTTTATCCCCAAAGTGAAAGTGGAAGTCGCGGTCAGTGAAAATATATTGGACTCGGTAATCGAGGCTATTATTGCAGCGGCCAGGACCGAGAAGATTGGGGATGGCAAGATTTTTGTTTACGATGTAGAGAGCATCTATCGTATCCGCACGGGCGAAACGGACCAGGACGCGCTGTAAATGTAACCTGTCCGGGGCGTGAGGTTCGAATCAGTAGGCTGCGTCGGGCATGGAGGCTTTGCGGGTGCGGATGAATTCAAGCAGCGCCTCATCAATACCGGGGTCTATTGGCGGTGCTTCGTAGTTTTGCAGCATTTCTTTCCAGATCCGATTGGCTCTTTGCGCCGCATCCTTCTCGCCTTCGTCGCGCCACTGTTCAAAGCTGTTATTGTCCGCCACATTAGATCGATAAAACGCAGTTTCAAAATTATTCTGGGTGTGGGTGCAGCCGAGAAAATGATTACCGGGCCCAACTTCGCGCAGCGCAGCCATTGCCTGGCCATTTTCAGAATCATCAATCCCCGACAAAAAAACCTGAACCATGCCGGCCTGATCGGTGTCGAGAATAAATTTCTCATAACCCATAGTCAGCCCGCCTTCGAGCCAGCCCGAGGTATGCAGCATGAAGTGGACGCCCGCAAGCATCGCGGTCTGTAATGTGTTCGCTGACTCGTAGGCAGCCTGGGCATCTGGGATTTTTGACGCACACAAACCACCACCGCTGCGAAACGGAACACCCAGGCGGCGGGCGAGCGCCGCGGCGATAAACAACACCATCGCGGGTTCTGGGGTACCGAAAGTGGGTGCACCCGATTGCATAGAAATTGAACTGCCAAAGGTGCCAAAGATAACCGGGGCACCCGGGCGGGTGAGCTGCACGAAAGCCATGCCGGCCAGCGCCTCTGCAAACAATTGAGTGCAGGTTCCAAGCACGGTTACGGGGGACATGGCGCCAGCGAGAATGAAGGGCGAAATGACCGTTGCCTGATTGTGCTCGGCATACACCCGGGCTGCTCCGAGCATCGTAGCGTCGAATGTCATGGGTGAGTTGGCATTGATCAGGCTGGTAATGACGCAGTGGCTGTCGACAAACGAACGACCGAATACGATTTCCGCCAGATCCACGGTATCTTTAGCCCGCTCCGGCGCGGTGACTGAGCCCATGAAAGGTTTGTCGCTCCAGCGTAGATGGCTGTAGATCATGTCAAGGTGACGTTTGTTCACTGGGATGTCTACGGGTTCACATAAGGTGCCGCCAGAATGATGCAAGGCCGGCGACATCCAGGTGAGCTTGGTAAAATTT
>CAJXWH010000166.1 GCA_913062915.1 uncultured Acidiferrobacteraceae bacterium
TGTGGAGAGTCGCAGCAGTCGTCTCCACCAGCAGAAGCAAAACCCGCTGAACCCGTCGCCGAAGTGCCAGCGCAGTCCTCGGAACCGCTGTCGCACGCGAAGTCGTTGATCGATTTGAACGACACGGCTCAGGTTCGTGAGCGACGGCCTCTACTCATCGCGCATCGAGGCGGCGTCATCACCGAACGATCGCCTGAATGCTCCCTTGCGGCCATCGAGTTGGCGGCAGAATCCGGCTACTCCATGGTGGAACTAGATGTCCAGAGCAGTCTCGACGGCGTGCCAATTGTTTTCCATGACGAAAGTCTGCTGACGGCCTGCGGTCGCCGTGGTCGCACGTCCGATTACTCAGCGTCCGAACTATCGACATTTGTTTACACTGGCACATCTCAAAAGATCATCTCGCTGGAAATCGCTTTAAGAAAATGTCGTGCGCTTGGCTTGGGCGTCATGCTCGACCTGAAACACGGCCGGGAGGACGCGCCGTTTCTCGATCGAGTGGACCAGTTGATTACGCGTTGTCAACTGACGACGGCGGCCGTATCTATCTCCCGCTCGGTGGAAGCTCGCGAACGGCTAAAACACGTTATGTTTAGACCCACGAAAGAACAACTGTCCCGGTTTAATAAGGGCGAGAATGTAGACTTGGAGGGTACCTTCTGGTTCGGGTTGCCGCGCGATCTTTCGAGCGCTGATGTCGCTCGTCTCAAGGCTTGCGGTGCTTATGTGTTTCCAGCCATCAATAGCTTTCGTTACCCTGAAGAGGGTGATCGCGAACTGGCCCGAAAAGACATCAAGCGGCTGGTCTCCGCTGGCGTGGATGGGTTTCAGATTGACTCGATCTATTCTGACCTCGTGACCCGCTCGAAGAAGCAAGTCCCTTGAAGGCTGCTGATGACGAAACCGCCGACCTCGTCCGTAAACACGGCGGCAAGACGGGTGAAGAATTGAAAGCCGAAGGGAAATGAAACACCTCCTACTCACAACAATCGCAACTGTGCTTTTGGTGGGGTGTTAGTATGATTTAATATGATGATCCACGACTATCTTACTACCAGAGTTATAAACGTGACTATTTATTGCTTAGGGTACACGCCCTTATCCATTGGCTTTGAGTGCCTGCGGCGTGTATTTTCGCGGCGTACCATGTCTCGTGTTCTGACTGTTATTTGTTTGTCGCTGGGTATTTCGGCTCAAGCTCAATCCGTGGCGGACTCCGCAACGCCGGTTCGAAACATCAAGGCACCTGAAGGCTTCAATGTGGAACTGCTCTATTCGGTGCCCAAGCCGCAGCAGGGCTCATGGGTAAACCTCTGCACTGACAACAAGGGGCGCATCATTGTCAGCGATCAGTTCGGCGGCTTGTACCGTTTCTGGGCACCAGCAGCCGGACAGCCGCTGAAGGCCAGAGATATCGAAAAAGTCCCGGCCAAAATCCGTGCGGCAAACGGTCTGCTCTGGGCTTTTGGCGCGTTGTACGTGGGGGTGAACGATTACGAGCGCAAGATGGAGAGCGGCCTCTATCGTGTGACGGATTCGGATGGCGACGACCGGCTGGACAAGGTGGAGAAGCTGCGAGGCATGACCACCCGCGGCGATCACGGCATCCACGCAGTGTTGCTCGCACCGGATAAAAAATCCATTTACCTGATCACCGGCAACAACACCACACCCGCCCAGTCCGATGCTTCGCGGATACCGTTGCACTGGGGCGAAGATCATCTGTTACCGCGCATGCCCGATGGACGTGGTCATAACCGCGACCGGCTGGCGCCGGGTGGCATCATTTACAACATCTCGCCCGACGGGAAACACTGGGAGATCGTTTCCTCTGGTTACCGGAATATTTTTGATGGCGGCTTCAACCGCGATGGCGAGCTCTTCACCTACGATGCAGACATGGAGTACGACTTCAACACCTCATGGTACCGGCCCACGCGCATCTGCCACGTGACCAGCGGATCGATGTGGGGCTGGCGCAACGGCACCGGCAAGCGGCCTGAGTTTTACCCGGATACACTGCCGCCGGTGATCAACATCGGCCCCGGCTCACCCACGGGAGTGACATTCGGTTACGGCGCAAAGTTTCCCGCCAAATATCAGGACGCTTTTTTTATTCTGGACTGGAGTTGGGGCAAAATCCACGCCGTGCACATGGAGCCGGAAGGATCCACGTACACGGCCACCAAGGAGACATTCATCACCGGTAGCCCGTTGCCGGTGACCGACGCGATAATACATCCCGCGGATGGGGCAATGTACTTCGCAATCGGCGGTCGGCGAGTTCAGTCTGGAGTTTATCGTGTGACGTATGTCGGCAAGGAGTCCACTGCGCTCGTGAAGCACAAGCCAAACGTCAATGAACTCACCCGACTTCGGCATCGGCTGGAGCAATTCCATGGCAGACAACATTCGGACGCATTAAACGCAGCCTGGCCGCACTTGGATCATCCGGATCGTTTCGTTCGCTGGGCTGCTCTCACTGCGGTGCAGCATCAGCCATTGGCGCAATGGAAAGACCGTGCGCTGAATGAAAAGAATCACAACCAACGAGTAACGGCGTTGCTCGGCCTGTGCAAAGTGGCCGCAGCCGATCCGGCCAATGGCAAACCCGACGCGCTTGTGGACAAACAATTGGCCGCCACCGTTTACAAATTGTTGGCCGAAGTGAAGTGGGACAAGCTGGATCACACTGGCAAACTCACGTTGGTGCGGGCTTATCAAATCGCCCTCGTGCGCTTCGGCGATCCGAACACGCGCGCGGTCAAAAAGATTATCGCTCAACTGGAACCGCAATTCCCCGCGCCCGCCTTCGAGCAAAACTGGTTGCTCTGCGAAACGCTTGCCCATCTGCAGGCGACCACGACCGCGGCCAAGGGTATCCGGCTGTTGCAGGAAGCAGCCACGCAGGAGGAGCAGATTGAATACGCCCGCTCGCTAAGGATGCTGAAGGCCGGCTGGACCACGGAGCTGCGTATGGCGTATCTCAATTGGTTTTTGAAAGCGGCCAACTACCGCGGCGGCAGGAGTTTCAGCAAATTCATCGAGTTCATCCGCAGAGACGCCGTTGCCAGCCTGAGTGCTGCTGAAAAAATGGAGTTGAAGGATTTGCTCGCAAAGAAGCCTGTCGTCAAATCTCCTTTCGAGATCATGGCCGCGGCGATGATCGGCAGGAAGTACGTGAAGCAGTGGGAACTCGAGGAGTTGAGTCAGGCGGCGACAACGGGCTTGAAAAACAGGGACTTCGATCGTGGCCGAAAGATGTTTGCCGCAGGCGGCTGCTTTGCCTGTCACCGGTTTGCCAACGAGGGTGGGATGACCGGGCCCGACCTGACCGGTGCCGGTGGCCGCTATTCACCGCGCGATTTACTGGATCAGGTAATCAACCCCAGCAAGGAGATCAACGAGCAATTCGTACCCGTGATTGTAAAAATGAAAAACGGCGACACAGTGACCGGCGTGGTGGTAAACCTCAACGGCGACCGCGTAAGCGTGAACACCGACATGTTCGATCCCAACCAACAGGCGAACATCAACCGCACCCAGGTCGAGAGCATCGAACCCTCCAAGGTCTCACCAATGCCGCCTGGACTGTTGAATTTGATGCAAAAAGACGAGGTGATGGATCTCCTCGCCTACATCCTCAGCGGCGGCAACCGCAACCACCCGGCTTTTAAAAAAGAGACGGGTGAAGAATTGAAAGCTGAAGGCAAATGAAACACCTCCTAATCACAACAATCGCAGCCGTGCTGCTGGTGGGAACTGCTTCCGCCGATCCAACTCACGATACTGCCGGGGAAGGTGACATCGCCGCCGTGAAACAGCACTTGGCTGCTGGCGCGGATGTGAATGTAAAGGATGATGACAAATCTGGTACTGTCGAACGCCTTCATAAACACGGCGGCATTAGCGTCGTAGCCAAGGAGCCGATGCCGGAGAAACTGGTGGTGCTGACTTTTGATGATTCGGTGGCGTCTCACTATTCCGTGG
>CAJXWH010000167.1 GCA_913062915.1 uncultured Acidiferrobacteraceae bacterium
GTCGCTGACTGCGCTGATCCAGATGCCGTGGTCACGTAGCCGGTCAATGCGATGCTTATCTCGGGCCGGTCATCCACCAAGGAAAACCCGCTTAATCTCACCGCTGTTAAGAAGCTCAGAGGACGTCCCCTCGATGACCACCTTACCACTTTCGAGAACATAACCCCGATGGGCAAGAGACATCGCTGTCTGAACGTTCTGTTCAATGAAAAGAATGGTCACCCCCTTCTGATTAATTTGCTTCAAGACTTCGATCGTGTGGCGGGCGACTGTTGGTGCAAGTCCTAGCAACGGCTCATCGACCATCAGCAGCTTCGGATCTGCCATCAGCCCCCTGCCCAGCGCCAGCATCTGTTGTTCCCCGCCACTCATGGAATGGGCTAACTGCGTTTTCCTTTCCCGCAATTTAGGAAATAACTCGTAAACCCGTTCGAGGTTCCTTTTGCGCGCGTCGCGCACTGTTGGGTTGTAGCCCCCAAGCCACAAATTCTGGTACACGGTAAGGTAGGGAAAAACTCGCCTTCTTTCAAGGATATGGGCCAGGCGTAGGCGTACGATTTTGTGAGACGGCATACTTTCAATGTGGACGCCGTCAAACTCGATCACGCCAGCCTGGGCCGGCCGAAGACCGGAAATCGAGTTTAAGATGGTGCTCTTGCCGGAGCCGTTGGGCCCCAGTAGTGCGACGATTTCGCCTACGTTGACTTCCATCGACACCCCACGAATCACCTGATAGTCCCCGTAGGATACTTCCAGGTCCCGAATGCTAAGCATAGGAAGCGCCAAGGTAAGACTCGATGACTTGCTTGTGGGCCTGAATTTCCTGCGGTCTGCCATAAGCGATCTGCTGCCCTAGGTGCAGCGCGACAACATGGTCTGCCAGGGACATCAGAACCTTCATGTTGTGCTCGATCAGCACCACGGTGGTTCCTTCGGTCCGTAAACGTTCCACCAGACTAACCAGTTCGGGAACCGTTTTTTGGTCTACTCCACCGGTGACCTCATCTAAAAGCAGCAGCTTGGGCCGGCTTGCCATCGCCCGGGCGAGTTCCAGGCGTTTTCGTTGTCCAGTGCTCAATCCGTGGGCGTAGACCGACATTTTGTCGATCAATCCAACAAACTCGAGATACCGGTGAGCTTCCTCGCGAGCCTCATTCATTTGGGAGACATGCTGCATCAAGCCAACCATGACATTCTCTTCCACGGTCATTTGAGGGAACGGCTTGAGTTTCTGAAAGGTACGCCCGATTCCCAACCTGTTGATCTGGTCAGGTCTCAAGCCGAGGATCGATTTCCCAAGGAAAAGAACATCTCCGCTGTCTGGCTTTTCAAACCCTGTCACAAGATCAAACAGTGTCGATTTGCCCGCGCCGTTGGGTCCGATTACACCCAGTATCTCGCCCTCAGCGACCTCGAAATTGATGTTCTGGTTTGCCTGGAGGCCACCGAAACTCTTGTTCAGGTAGTTAACTGCCAGCATTGTCTCTACGCTTGATTAGGCGTTCGATTAAACCGAACAGTCCGCGGGGATAAAACACGGAGATGATGACAATAAGAAATCCATAGATCATTAGATCCTCGGCGCCTCCTTGGCCTCCGAAATAGATTCGTGTTGCCTCCGAGATCGGTAGCAGAACCGCCGCACCGACAACAGGACCCCAGATCTGCCCCAGCCCACCTAACATGGTCATCAACACGATTAGTATCGAGAGTAGCAGCGGGAAAACTGTATCCGGGTCGATCACGAGGATATACTGGGCGAATTGACTGCCCGCCAATGACGCGAAGGTCGCTGCAATCATGAAGGCGAGGAGTTTGTAGCGGCCGAGATTGACGCCCAGACTACTGGCCGCATCGGGCTCGTCACGAATTGCGCGGAAATATAGGCCAAGCTTGGATCGCTCCATCCAGTAGGTAAACGCCAACCCCCCTGTAAGGAATGCCAATCCAATGTAGTAGGTTGGGATCTTGCTGTCATGAAACTGGAATGTGTACCACGGATCGTCCCAGACAATAGGAATCCATATTCCTGTTGCCCCGCCGACGTACTCCCAGTTGATAAATATCGTCTGTGTGATCTCGCCGATAACCAGTGTTGCGATAGCGAAATAGTGCCCCCTGAGGCGTAAGGTTGGAAGCCCGATTCCAACCGCAACCACTAGTGAAACAGCGACGCCAAACAACATCCCGATCCAAGGGGTGATGCCAAAATTCGCGAACAGGAAGGAGGTACTGTAAGCACCAATGCCGAAGAAGATCGCCTGGCCAAGGGAAATCTGCCCGCAGTAACCGGCGATGATGTTCCACCCCAGCGCCATCAGGCCATAGATGAAAATCATGATCAACACGTGCTGGGTGTGGGCATCTTCGAAGACCCAAGGAAAGACCAGCGCGGCGACAGAGAGGAGGATAAGAGGAATACGTCCTCCGAGTCGACGCGGGGTCACAATTCTCGTATCAGAGCCTTCAGTCACCATTTATTAGCAGCGATCATACGAAAATTCGAGTTGCCAGTTTGAACCTAGAACCGACCGAAAAGTCCTTTTGGCCTCAGCAGCACCACGACTAAATAGCACAGGAAGATGATTCCGTACTTAAATGCCGGGGAGACCAGAATCGCCCCAGCCGCCTCGATCAAGCCGATGGCAATACCGGCAATCAATGCACCGATAAGACTGCCGAAGCCACCCATAGCCACCGTCACATACGCCAGGAGTGCGAAAATAATACCCACGTCCGGAAATACCATGTAATAGCTGCTGATCAGTGCCCCGGCAACTCCGACACAGGCGGCACCTATGCCCCAACCTAAGGCAAACATCCGGTCAGTTTGAATACCCATCAGACCGGCTGCTTCCCGATCCTGGGCAGTGGCCTGCAGTGCAATTCCGGTCTCTGTTCGGTTGACAAAGTAATAAAGGAACCCAAACGCCAACAGGCAACCGGCGCTCGCAACTACCTGCGGCAGACCCAGATAGATGCCCCAAATCTCGATGCGCCCGGACACGATCGGATCATCGATCACCCGATAATCTGCACTCCAAAGGAACTGAGCAAGACTTCTAAGAAATATTGCCAGGCCAAACGTAGCGGTGATTTGAACCAGCATAGGCGCATCTAGGATGTGACGGATGATCCCGTAATGCGTAACCACACCGATGACAAACAGAAGTGCGATGCAAATCGGAATCGCAAACAGCGGGTCCAGACCGAACAGAGTGTAAAGCCAGAATGTCGTGTACATACTTAGCATCATGAACTCGCCATGGGCAAAGTTGACAATTTCCATAAGCCCGAAAATCAGACTAAGCCCAGCTGCGACGAGGGCATAGATGAAGCCCATCAGCAGACCGCTAATCAGCGCCTGAATGATGATTTCTCTTGTCACCGCCTGTACCTAAATTTTTGCACCGACATCACTGCTGGCATTAATCTGCTTCGGTCCGACAATACGGCGTGGTTCTTCCTGAGCAGTAGGTGCAGGCTCGAGATGTCCGACAGCACAACGCTGTGGCCCCGCACAGAAGCGGAAAACTGACATGGATTCTTGTCTTCCTGTGTCCGCCGCAATGGCAATGTTGACCTGCCCCTCAAACCGAGTCCGGGTGGTAGGAGAGAGTTTGGGTTGAACCTTCATTGTGCCTGAGAAGGTGTGGGTTGAACAACAACAGCCGGCATCGCTCGAGGCAATGGTCTGTAGTGCCGGCGGTTGGTATCCAAGAGCACTGTGAAATCTTTGGGTGTTGTAGTGTATTGGCCACTGTTCGATGATGATGGTTGCCTCTTTGAGGCTGTAGAAGATCTCTCCGTTGAGTAGCTGGTCCCTGAGTTTGCCATTGAAGGACTCGTTATAGCCGTTCTCCCAGGGACTGCCGGGTTCGATGAACAAGGTCTGAACACCGATCAGTTGTAGCCAGTTCCTGACCCGTTTAGAGGTCATCTCGGGTCCGT
Source organism: uncultured Acidiferrobacteraceae bacterium (assembly GCA_913062915.1). Taxonomy (GTDB): domain Bacteria; phylum Pseudomonadota; class Gammaproteobacteria; order Arenicellales; family UBA868; genus CAJXWH01. Next base: position 3,952 of record CAJXWH010000167.1, read on the forward strand.
TATCCGAGCGAATATGTTCCGGGATGCCATGGCTCAGC
>CAJXWH010000168.1 GCA_913062915.1 uncultured Acidiferrobacteraceae bacterium
GTGCGGGCGCTGGAAGTCGCGCACGAGGTTCGGACCCGAATCACCGGATCACTGTAACTCGCACGGTGTCTCGATTTTCGGTTACATTGTTTTTCTTGGCACTGGCCGTTGGCTTTGGCATCGAACCGGTCGACGCATGTGATGGGGAGACGGCCGCCTGGCGCACGATGCCCGAGAGCCGCGTGATCCTTCGGTCAGACGAAGGCGCCACGCATCATCTCGCAGTCAAGATTGCGATGACGCCGGCGCAACGAGGTGCGGGCTTTCAGCACATCTGTTCTAAATGGGTGCAAGTCTGGGGAGTGCTGTTTGTTTTCCCGACATCCCAGCGGTCCACGTTTCATATGCGAAATGTTAGGGAAGACCTTGACATCGCATTCATTGCCGAGGATGGTCGGATTTTGGAATTAAAGAAGATGCCTCGGGAAGTGGACTCGGATGGCGGTCGCAGTTATCGTGCGGCTCAACCCTATCGATACGCGTTAGAAGTCGCTGCGGGCCGGTTGTCGGCGTTGGGCCTGGACGAGGGAAGCTGGTGGCTGGTCCTGGATCCCGCTTGGATCTAGAGGCTCCGGATCCCTGCGGGTGATTTTGAATGCCCGCTCCACGATGGGGTTGCAGTCTGGAAATGCGGTCGGTTGCGTTCAGGCCGTCACTCGAAGGGGAAGGGATACAAAATGGGCCGAAAGCATCAGACAAGAAGTGGCGATTGGGCGGCCCGGCGCGCGCGCGATCCTTACGCGAAGCAGGCCCAAGCGGCAGGATATCGATCGCGGGCGGCCTGGAAATTGCTCGAACTCGACCAAAAAGATCGGCTGATTCGAAAAGGATATGTGGTCGTTGATCTTGGGGCGGCACCGGGCAGCTGGTCGCAGGTCGCGTTGGCAAAAACCGGGCCGACAGGTCGCGTGGTGGCCGTAGATCAGAGCCCGATAGAACCCCTTGCTGATCTTGAGATTATTGAAGGCGATTTCATGGCGCCTGCCGTCCGCGCGGCCGTGCGGAAGGCTGTTCGAGACGCCCCCATCGACCTTGTTTTGTCCGATATGGCCCCCAATATTAGTGGGGTGAGAGACATCGACCAGGTACGCTGTACAGAGCTCGCCCGGGTGGCGCGGGATTTTGCCCTGGAGTGTTTGCGGCCGGGCGGTCGATTGGTCGTGAAATTGTTCGAAGGTACGGAGACCGCTTCATTTCAGCGCGAAACGAGAGCGCTGTTCGAAGTGTGTGCGGCGAGAAAGCCGGTTTCTTCCCGCCCGGAAAGCCCCGAGTTTTTTCTGGTGGCGCGCCGAGCCAAGGCACCGTGATTGTCCGAGCGGCCCGGGTTAGAGCTCAACGGTTGTCTTGCGTAGGGAAAAACCTCAGAATTCCCTGTGCGAAGACGATATCCTTCTCAAGTGCCGGAGTTTTTGCCGAATTGAGCATATTTAAACACAATGTGACATGAAAGTTATATGAGTAATCTGACCAAGAATCTGATCTTGTGGTTGGTGATCGCCATGGTTCTCATGGCGGTATTCAACAATTTCGCCCCCAAGAATTCCCGCACCGAGCGCGAAGTTGACTATTCGATGTTCCTGAATGAAGTCAAACAGGGGCGCATTGAGCAGGTCACGATCGAGGGCCGCGTCCTTCATGCGCGATCCTATGGCGGGGACCTAATCGTCAGTTATTCACCCGGAGACCCGGATCTCGTCAACGACCTGCTGAAAGCCGGCGTCGCCATCCGGGCGCAAAAAGAAGAAGGCCCGTCCCTTTTGATGCAGATTTTCATCAGCTGGTTCCCGTTGTTGCTCCTGATTGGTGTGTGGATCTTTTTCATGCGCCAGATGCAGGGCGGGGGTGGTCGTGGCGCGCTCAGTTTCGGCAAGAGCAAGGCCAGGCTGCTGACCGAGGACAAGAACAACATCACTTTCGCTGACGTGGCGGGTGTGGATGAGGCCAAGGAAGAAGTGCAGGAGTTGGTGGAGTTTTTGAGTGAGCCTTCCCGATTCCAGAAGCTTGGTGGGCGGATTCCCCGCGGTGTGTTGATGACCGGCAGCCCCGGTACGGGCAAGACATTGCTGGCGAAAGCGATTGCCGGTGAAGCCAAGGTTCCGTTTTTCACTATTTCTGGTTCGGACTTTGTCGAGATGTTCGTGGGGGTGGGGGCATCCCGAGTTCGCGACATGTTTGATCAAGGCAAGAAGAACGCGCCGTGCATCATCTTCATCGATGAGATCGATGCGGTGGGGCGGCAGCGCGGCGCAGGACTGGGGGGTGGCCACGACGAGCGGGAGCAGACCCTGAACCAGTTACTGGTTGAAATGGACGGATTCGACGGCAACGAGGGCGTGATCGTGATCGCAGCGACCAACCGTCCCGACGTGCTCGATCCTGCCTTGCTTCGTCCCGGTCGATTCGATCGGCAGGTCCATGTGTCATTGCCCGATATTCGCGGTCGCGAAGCGATTCTGAAAGTCCATGTGCGCAAGGTACCCCTGGACGACGATGTGGGACTCAGCATTATTGCCCGCGGCACGCCCGGATTTTCCGGCGCCGATCTCGCCAACCTCATTAATGAAGCCGCTCTTTTTGCCGCTCGCGCCGGGCGCAAGACGGTGACGATGGAAGAATTCGAACTGGCCAAAGACAAAGTACTGATGGGTGTTGAACGACGATCCATTGTGATGCCCGAAGAAGAACGCCGAAACACCGCCTACCACGAGTCAGGCCATACCGTGGTGGCTAAGGTACTCAAGGACCAGACAGATCCGGTCCACAAAGTCACGATCATCCCACGCGGGCGGTCTCTCGGGGTCACCATGCAGTTGCCGGAAGAGGATCGTTATAGCCACAACCGGGAGCACTTGTTGGCGCGCATCGCGGTATTGATGGGGGGTCGGATTGCCGAAGAATTGTTTATGGGCCAGATGACGACAGGCGCTGCAAACGATTTCGAAACGGCCACCGAACTGGCCCAGAAAATGGTGCAGCGTTGGGGCATGAGCGACCAATTGGGTCCCCGGGTCTATGGGGACAATGAATCAGAGGTTTTTCTCGGTCGTGATGTGACCACCCACCGGAATCTCAGCAACGCGACTGCGGAGCAGGTCGACGCCGAAATCACTCGAATCATCGGGGAGCAGTATGACAGGGCGCGGCGAATCGTTGACGAGTATCGGGACAAGGTGGAAATCATGGCGAAGGCGCTATTGGACTGGGAAACGCTGGAATCGGATCAGATTACCCAGATCATGGAAGGCCAGGCGCCTCGGCCACCGGCACCGTCGGATGACACTGCGCCTTCAGGCGGACAAAGTGAGCCACCCGCGTCGGACGATCCGGTAGAGATCAAGCCGAAGATGGACTCGCCTGCCAGCGATTCTGCCTGAGGGTCGGATCACACAAAGCGGTGAATCTCGATTGCGCCGGCCGATCTCTGTCTCTTGATCGGGTTGCGATCATGGGGGTGCTGAACGTTACCCCAGATTCTTTTTCCGACGGTGGGCAATATCAAAGCGTTGCAGATGCGATACACCATGGCCAGAAACTGGTGGCCGAGGGGGCGGATCTGATCGATGTGGGCGGGGAATCCACCCGGCCCGGGTCGCGCGGTACCGATGCCGCAGAGGAAATTCAACGGGTCGTCCCGGTAATTCGGGAGTTGGTGGCGCGATTAGCTGTCCCTATTTCTATTGATACCTCGAAACCCGAAGTGATGACTGCTGCGGTGGCGGCAGGCGCAGGCTTGATCAACGACGTTCGGGCGCTTAGATGCAACGGCGCGATCGAAGCCGCTCGGGTTCTGGATGTCCCAGTCTGTTTAATGCATATGCAGGGCAAGCCGGAAACAATGGGCGATGACCCGCACTACCAGGATGTGGTGAGAGAGGTGGGGGATTTCCTACGACAAAGAGTGGCTGC
>CAJXWH010000169.1 GCA_913062915.1 uncultured Acidiferrobacteraceae bacterium
ATTGCGCGGAATCGTGGACCTTTGGGATGTCACTGAAGACTGGATCCCTGTGTACGACTGTTCCGATCTTCCCGGGTATTACCTCGCCATTGGAACCAGTGGGAATCAGTTCAAGGCAGCGCCGGTCGTCGGCGCCTTGATGGCGGAACTGATTGGAGCGTGCGAGACCGGGCACAACCACGATCTTGAGCCGGTGACATTTCTACTGGAAAGAACCGGGAACTCCATTGGGCTCGATTTCTTCTCCCGCAACCGCAACGTCAATCACCGCAGCAGTTTCTCCGTGCTCGCCTGACGCTGCCTGGGCACAGGCGATTGCATCGAGGACTGATGGAACTCTACGCTTTGCCTCAGTAGGATTTCGGTAAACCGAGTACATGTTGGCCGATATAGGCCAACACCAGATTGGTGGATATTGGTGCTGTAAGATACAACCGCGCTTCGCGCCACTTACGCTCGATATCGTACTCCCGGGCAAAAGCAAAACCGCCAAAGGTTTGCATACAAGCCTCTCCTGCGTGCCAAGCGGCTTCTGCACACAACAACTTTGCCATGTTGGCTTCTGGTCCACACGGCTGCCCGTCGTCGAAAAGCGCGGCGGCTTTGCGGGCCATCAATTCGGCTGCCTCGGTTTCTGCGTGGGCACGGGCCAGGGGAAACTGGATCCCCTGATTACGGCCGATAGGGCCACCGAAAATTTTCCGTTCGCATGCATAAGAAGAAGCCCGCTCCAGGAAAAAGCGCGCATCACCAATGCTTTCGCTGGCAATCAACGTGCGCTCTGCATTCATGCCGTCCAGGATGTAGCGAAACCCCTTGCCCTCTTCACCGACGAGACTGGCCGCGGGAATCTTGGCATCAGAAAAAAACACTTCAGTGGTGTTGTGGTTGATCATCGTATCGATCGGACGAATCTCAACCCCGTTATCTTTCAGTTCCCGAAGATCGATTAAGAAAACCGACAGACCATCTGTGGGCTTCGTAACCTCTTCGCGAGGTGTCGTTCTTGCCAACAACAGCATAAGGTCGGAATACAAGGCACGACTCGTCCAAACCTTCTGCCCGTTGACAATGTAATGATTACCATCTCGTACAGCCCGTGTGCGCAGATTAGCGGTATCCGTTCCCGAGGCGGGTTCGGTCACACCAAAAGCCTGTAGCCGAAGTTCGCCGCTGGCGATCGCTGGCAGGTATTTCTGCTTCTGGGCTTCACTGCCATGACGGAGCACGGTGCCCATGGTGTACATCTGCGCATGGCATGCTGCTGCGCTGCCGCCCGATGCATGAATGGTCTCTAGAATTACCGCCGCAGCACGAAGCGGCAACCCGGCACCCCCATAGGCTTCCGGAATAAGCGCCGCCAACCATCCAGATTTCGTTAACGCTTCAACGAATGCCAGCGGGTATGCACTCGCAGCATCCATCTCCCGCCAGTATGCTCCCTGGAAATCCTCGCAGATTCGACCGACCGCACGACGAATGTCTGGGTAATCTTCGCCGAGAGTCAGAATCGTTGTGGTTTCATCCACCGTCTACTCGCCCTTGAATACGGGTTTTCTCTTTTCGTTAAATGCCGCAACACCTTCCAGTCTGTCACGGGTTGGGACAGTGCGGCGATACCGTTCGAGCTCAAATTCGTAACCTTCCTTGAGGTCGGCTTGCAGTGCGTGGTTGAGCGACTGCTTTGCTTCGCGAATCGCTATTGGCGCATTGGCGGCGATACGGTGCGCCATAGCCATCACTTCATCAACAAGATTTTCCGGTCTGCAGAGTCGGTTCAAAAGACCCCATGCCAGCGCTTCGTCAGCCTGAAAGGGCAGGCCAGAAAAAATGATTTCCTTCGCCCGCCGTGTCCCAACTGCGCGCGGCAGATACTGGGTGGAGCCCAGGCCGGGGATGATACCAAGCGTGGTCTCCGTTAACGCGAAACGAGCGGTACTGGAACCCCATGCGAAATCGCAAGCCAGGACGAGTTCCATTCCACCGCCAAAAGCCGCGCCATTCACGGCCCCGATCAGCGGCAAAGGACAATCCATGATTGCAAGTGCCGCACTTTCAAACACAGTATGCTGGCGCCCCCACTGTGCGGCCGTCATGCCGTTTCGTTCTTTAAGGTCAGCCCCGGCGCAAAACGCCCGTTCGCCAGCGCCTGTCAACACCACGCAGCGTAGACCTTGTGGGTCTTCTGAAATGCTCTGAAAAAGGTCCCGTAATTCCCCTCCCATGACCGTATTCATTGCATTGGCCACCTGCGGTCGATTCATCACTACTCGCAAGACGTCCTGGTCCTTTGCAACCGCCAGTGCCTCGAAATCGATATCTTGAATAACACTCACTCGTATTCTTCCTCGCTCGACCGCTTAAACACGGCATTGTAATCACCCAGTTCAGGCGCGCCCGGTGCGGGTGGCGGGCGGCGATCGTTGAAACGAAGCGGCACGCCTACCATAGGAATGTCATCGTCGTCAGATTTTTCAATCAATCCGAGCGCCTCAACCTGCGGGTGGTCAATCACTTCGTCCAGGGTCTGCAACGGCGCACAAGGCACCCCGGCCGCAGACAGCCGTTGCTGCCATAGCGACCGCGGTTCGGCCAAGAAAACGGGCTCCATGATCGCGTTCAGCGCGTCGAGGTTGAGATAACGGTCGGGGTTGGTTGCAAAACGCGGGTCCCCAGGCCACTCACTGTGACCTAATGCCCCGGCCAGTGCTGCGAACAGCCGATCATTGGCTGCAGCAACAACCAGGTAGCCATCACTGCAGCGATACGCCTGATAGGGCGCAATCCCACGCACTCCCGAGCCTTCCGCGGCCGGGACCTTCCCGGTCGCTTGCAAGTCTGTTACGTGAAACCCCATCCACGCCAGCGCTGTCTCAAGCAGGGCCGTATCTACCACTCCCCCCTGGCCGGTTCGGTGACGCTGCTCCAGCAGCGTGAGAATACCAATCACGCACCACAACCCCGTGCCCTTGTCGATGATCGAGGTGCCAACACGAACCGGGCGCTGGCCGACTTCGCCGGTCACGCTCATCAGGCCGGCAAACGCCTGCATCAGGGGGTCGTAGCCGGGTTGATCGCGAAGCGGGCCCGTTGCGCCGTAAGCCCGCACGTTGCAATAGACGAGTCGCGGGTTAAGTTGACACAACTGCGCCGCATCCAGGCCCGCCCTTTCAACCACCCCGGGCCTGAGATTCTGTAGAACGACATCGGCCTTGCGGGCGATCCAGCCGCGCAGTTGCTGAACTTCACCCGCATTCTTGAGGTCTACTTCCAAAGAGTGCTTACCCCGGTTAAAGGTGTGAAACATGGTCGAGGTTCCGCGCCAGAACGGGGGGCCCCAGTAGCGGATATCATCGCCGCGTCGGGGCCGCTCTACCTTGGTCACACTCGCGCCCAGCGCCGCCAGTACCCAGCCGGCATAAGGCGCAGCGACACTGGTACCGATTTCAAGCACCTGAATGCCGCTGAGGGGCAGGGACGCATCTTGCGTTCGTGATTTCTCTCTAGATGACAAAAGTCTACTTGTTCCTATTGATGCACCCTGCAGTGCGAACCGTTGGCTCGTTGGATCAGACGGGCATTGACATCAGGCATGCTTGGCGATGACCTAAAGGGGTGTACCGGTAGCGTATGACCTTGTCGCATACGAAATCGGCTGCAATGTTGAAAAACAGTCTGGCATTAGACTGCCTGGCTACCGTTGAGGACAGTCTGATCGAAAACGCTCAACCCGTCTTGCTGCCCCGCGCCTAGGTGGCACTTTGGACACTAGAATACCCGAACCCCCAGCACCTAACGACTGGAGGAAGTTCGAACTCGAGTTTGCGCTTCCCTTACTCGTTAACATCACCCAGTCAATTGACCACTGATCCCCTTTCCCCTTCA
>CAJXWH010000170.1 GCA_913062915.1 uncultured Acidiferrobacteraceae bacterium
TGAAAAATATGAATTGGTTCCCAGGGATGAATCGGAACTCAAAACACGGGGAGAGAGTTATGTAGGCCGCCATGCATCGTTCGACTGGTTCGAGTTTATGACTTACATCGTGAAGCGGTATCCTGACTATCTTGAAGATTTCACAGCGCTCAAGAGAATGGCCCCTGAAGGAGACCTATATGCTCTGAATATTCTGATAGGTCATGAAGTGGCGGCAATCGAATTCGCAAAACGAGAGTTGGCGGGAGACCCAGATAGCCTGGCACCCCTGTACGATTATCTCCATCAATGAGTTTGATCCAGAACATGCCAAGCCGTAGAAACATAATTCGTCTTGAACCATTCGGCCCTGCAAAGGCAGGAATGCAGCAGATGCAACTCGAACCGGAGGACTTTCAGTCCGAAATGCCAGTGCAGCATATCCATATTTACTATGAGGACGAATCCCTTGGGCTTAGCGTAGGCGTTTGGGATACAACCTCTATGGAGGAGGTCTTCGGCCCTTATCCTGGCGATGAATTCATGTGGGTTCTGGAAGGTCAGGTCAGTATGATTGATGGCGATGATAACGCGACCGTAATAAAACAGGGGCAGACTTTCTGTGTTCGCAATGCCATCCCTGTCAGTTGGAAACAGGTTGGATTTCTGCGCAAGTTCTATCTGACCTATGCAGATCCCAAAGCGGTTACACCGAAAATTACCTCAGTTGACGGTGGTATCGTTTTACTCGATGCGGCTGCAAAAATGACAAAGTTGGATACAACCGAACCGCTTGCAATCAAAGGTCCAATACCGCTTCAGCATGACCATAACTTTTTTACAAATGATGCCAGAAACATGTTCGTCGGTATATGGGACAGTGAGGCCCTGGATAGCGAAATGCGTCCTTTCCCCTGGTATGAATTTGTCCAGATGCTGTACGGTGAAGTAACAATCACCGAAGAAGACGGCACAACGCATATATTTAAAGCAGGTGACGCATTTTTTACACCAAAAGGAACGGTTTGCAGTTGGAAAGTCAATGAGTATGTAAAGAAATTTTATGCCATTCTGGACCCGTCTGCGGATTAATTCGACAATTTGAATTGGATGATTGCGTTGCTAAAGGGCCACGAAAGGTATCGTCTGTTTTGCCCCCCCCGAAATCCCAATCGACAACAAATGACCCAAAGACATTCACCAAATCACAGTAAATTTCAGGTAATGAGTGCAATTTGCGCCACAAATCGTTAAAATTTCACGACAATGGTGTTTGTTGTAACCCCGCGGAAACTCTAGCTATACGGTGGGCCATATCTGAATTGAAGGTAACGCAAAGAAAGCACGATCCGGAAGTTATACTCAACCGAGAGCAGTTCGGTCACCTCGAATACGCAATCGTCAAGATCGAAAAAGCTGAATTACCCAGCCTTTCTTCCAGCGGCAATTGCTACCGCTATGTGGTAGCAAACACGGTATCGGAAGTAACGGGCTACCGCCAGGGGACCAAAGAAGAAGTCATCGACTATTGCGATATTCTGATCGAAGACCTCAATCAAAGAACCATCCCCAAAAAGAAAATCTAACCGGCAATCAGCCGTAAGGACTCGGGGCCGGCCGGCCAGATACTTCGCTGGCTGATATATGGCGACTGACCGACACGGTTGCTCGTTCCTGAATCTGACGGCCCTCAGGACCTTTCGGATGTTATTCCCGGTTATTCTTTTCTTGCGAGTGACGTCTTAATCTTTTCTCGTCATGGACCCGGCAGTAGATCCAATCCCGCTACACCGTCTCGCCGTGTTGTTCGTCCCAGTCTTTATCGTGGTCGTGATTCAGATTCGCTGGGCGATATCGGCTCGCTCATCGATCTATGCCATCGGCCGGATGCTGTTGCAACTCATGCTGATTGGCTACGTCCTGCTTTTTTTATTCGAGTCCGAACACGCCATCTTGGTATCACTGGTGCTGACCGTAATGATCACGGTCTCGAGTTGGATTGCGTTGCGCCCCCTTGCATCCGCACGACGCGGCTTATATCCCGTCACACTCGCAGCCATCGCTGTTTCTGGATTGCCGACGCTGTTTCTCGCTACCGAGTGGGTACTTGACGTCACACCATGGTACGCGCCCCGCGTCGTTATCCCCTTGGCCGGCATGATCTTTGCTAACGCCATGAATTCCGTCAGCATTGCGGCTGAACGCTTTTCTTCCGAACTCAGCGCGGGACTCGATCGTGCCGAAGCTCGGCGAAAAGCGTTTGAGGCGGCGCTGATTCCCCTGGTGAATTCGCTACTGGCAGTTGGCCTCGTTGCGCTGCCGGGCATGATGACAGGACAGGTGCTCGCAGGCGTTTCCCCCTTGATTGCAGCCCGCTACCAAATTCTGGTGATGTGCATGCTATTCGGCTCCTCTGGAATTGCTGCGGCGTGTTACCTCTACTGGTCACGACCGCCCCGAAGTCCCTGAGGATTCAAACTTCGGGCTCTTGCTCTCCCGTGACCAGGTGCAACTCGGTGCCGGTATACGGGTGCGCCTCAGCCACGGCTTCGTCGAGCTCTACCCCGAGCCCAGGGTCAGTTGGGGGCAAGATATAGCCTTCTTCCCAATCGACCGGCTGGCGAAGGAGTTCGGCATGAAATCCTCCCCAGTCTAGAATTCCCTCCTGGATCAGCAGATTTGGACTGCAGGTCCCAAGCTGTATCGCGGCCGCACCGACAATGGGCCCGCAGTAGAGATGCGGTGCAATCTGTAGGTAACTTGCTTCCGCCATCCCGGCGATCTTTTTCGCTTCCAGGATTCCCCCCACACGACCGAGATTCATTTGCAGGATGGCTGCCGCCCCGCAACGCAACAGCCGCTGGAACTCATATTTACTGGCCAGTCGCTCGCCGGTCGCGACCGGTATCGAGATGGCCCGCGCCACCTTGGCCATCTCGTCCTCGTTCTCCGGTGGAACCGGCTCTTCGAACCAGAGTGGATCATATGGCTCCAGGGTTCTTGCCAAACGAATGGCGCCCGCAGCGGTCATCTGGCCATGGGTGCCAAAAAGAATATCTGCTCGATCCCCTACTGCCTCGCGAATTTTCCTGACAAACGCTTCCGATCGCGACAGCATCGCGCGGGACAGCTGGCGAGGATCATAAGCAGTGTACGGCCCGACCGGATCGAACTTGACTGCAGTAAACCCACGAGCAACATATTCGGCTGCCCGCTCGGCCGCGAGGTCAGGGTCGGTATAGACATCCCTGGTGTCCCCTTCTTTCGGATAGAGATAGGTATACGAGCGGATTCGCTCTCGCACACGTCCTCCCAGGAGATCGTAAATTGGCCGATCGAGTTCTTTGCCGACAATATCCCAGCAAGCCATTTCTATCGCACTCAACACACCCATCAGCGCAGTTCCCGAGCGCTGACTGTAGCCCGCCGAATAAATAACCCGCCACAACTGTTCAATCCGAAAGGGATCTGCATTGATTACGTGGCGAGCACAAACATCTTCGATCATTCCCGCTACGACAACCGGGTGAAAGGGCAAAGAATACGCTTCGCCATAGCCCACAATACCGGAGTCGGTGACCAATTTGAGGAACACCCAATATCGACCCCCAAACGAAGGCGGGGGGTTCGCCACCACAAATGTCTTGGCATCAGTAATTTTCATCGTCCACTATCACGTCGAACGTTCACCTGTCGCCCGCCAATATCCACCACAAGCCACCGCCATCCCTTGTGGGAGGATCTGATAGGGCGAATCGTCACGATTATGTAATCCACGGGGCGCAGGGAAACTGCGGTGCAAAATCGACCGCAGTGGCAATTAGCAAAATGGCGCGCCCGACAGGATTCGAACCTGTGACCTCTGC
>CAJXWH010000171.1 GCA_913062915.1 uncultured Acidiferrobacteraceae bacterium
AAATCAATAAATTGGTCATTTCGGAACCGGTAATCGTATGGAAAATCGCCGAATTGTCTCACAATACTGTTGGCACAGTAATCATGAGTGGCGCCTTCGCCTGGCGGACCCATCACAGGCGAAGTGACGATGACCCTAAGGTATTCTGACCGCAGCCTAAAGTAGACGCCTAATTCAACGTCTGTGGAAACTCATCTTCTTGCCGGTTCCGTAACCGGCCCATCGGTTGGGCGAGTTCCTTTCGTAATTCATCCTTTTTGTCCGCGCTTTGCGCTTGGGTTTTCTTTCTAGTACCTTGGGCAGGGGGGTTCTAAGGCGGAACAAACGAGGTCAAAACCTAAGGAGCAGCCATGTTGCAAGATCGCTGGTTTGAAGACTATGTGCCCGGCACCGTTCACGATCTCGGTTCGGTGGTGGTAGATGAGCAGGAGGTTATCGCGTTCGCGCGGCAATTTGATCCCCAACCTTTTCATCTTGATAAAGAACGGGCTGAAAAATCAGCATTCGGGGGCCTAATTGCAAGCGGCTGGCATACGGCCTGCATGACCATGCGTTTGATCGTCGATCGATATCTTTCGGAGGTCTCTAGCGAAGGTTCACCCGGCATTGATGAACTTCGCTGGTTGCGGCCGGTGCGCCCGGGTGATCAACTGACAGTGAGAATTACGATCCTTGACGCCAGACGCTCCCGGTCCCGTCCTGAGCGCGGCATTGTCCGCTCTCAAACCGAAACGCTGAATCAGGATGGGGAAGTCGTCATGCACTTGACGTCTACTATTTTCATCCGACGCCGAAACCAGAAGGATGCCGAGTGACGTTAATTCAACATCTGCGAAATCTTCTCTCGCCCGTTACTTACCGCTTTCCCGAGCGCTCGGTCTCGACCTCTCATCACCCAGCACGAGAAGGGGTGTTTATTTTTCCGATACGTTTCATAAGGATGGGAAATGTCATTAGAAACTGTTAACTTAGGGCGCAATTGAGCGCCACGATCAGCAGCGAGGTATTTGCTATGTCCAGCACTCTCACCAACGCCATGCACACAGACGCTCCGGACACTCGGGCCCGTTTCTACGACCCGGAGAACTTCTTCACCTTCCAATGGCCTGCTGTACCGCGTCGGCAGTTTCTGGCGGAACGAGACGAAGCATTCGCCACTGCTACCGCCACCAGCGAGATTCTTCTCGACATCAGCGAGGCTCTCGGCACCACATACCCCGCCACCACCCCACTCCTACTCGCCCGGTATCTGCGCGTACGCTCTGGCGAAAAAATCACCGTCACACGTCGCGCCTCGGCGGAGGTGCTTTACGTCCTTCGCGGTCACGGCCGCAGTGCGGGTTTTGGTGAAGCGATCAACTGGGTGGCGGGCGACGCGCTGTGCTTCCCCGGTGGAGATAAGGTCGTCCACTCCGCCACTGACGATGCGGTGCTATTTAGCGTCTGCAACGAGCCACTCTTGACTTTCGAAGATCTTGAGCCGCCCCGCGGTGGTCACGCTAGAGTATTGCCCACCCATTGGCGCAAATCGGAAATGGATATCCAGTTCGAGAAAATCGTCAAGCGACCAGACTCTGAACAAGCAACAGGTCGCGCGCTTCAACTGGCAACGGCAGCCATGGCGCCAACGGCCCAGCCGATCCCCTCGATGAATGTGGCCATGAATACCCTGGAACCCGGCGGAGACCAGCGGCCCCACCGCCACAACGGCGCCGCGATTACGCTTGCCATCGAAGGAAAGGGAATCCATTCGATGATCGAGGATGAGCGCATCGACTGGTCAACGGGCGCGGCCCAGATCACGCCGGCCACGGCATTGCATTCGCATCACAATCGAGGAGACCGGCGCATGGAAAGCTTAGTGGTGCAAGACGAAGGGCTCCATTTCTATACCCGGACACCTGGATTCAGCTGGGACTGACCCACGGAAATTTCGAGGAGAGAACCCTGGGATACGACGTCTTAATCAAGAACGGAACGCTAATCGACGGCACAGGCAGCCCGCCCCGAAGCGGCAACATCGCAATCAGCGATGGACACATTGCCGCGGTCGGCGATATTGATGGCTTGGCGACGAGAATTATCGATGCCGACGGCGCCATTGTAGCGCCCGGGTTCATCGACCCCCACACCCACTACGATGCACAAATTTGCTGGGACGGCGCGGTGACGCCGTCTTCCTGGCATGGGGTCACGAGCGTGGTCATGGGCAACTGCGGGGTAGGCATAGCTCCGTGTCGGCCGGAATCCCGCGAAATCGCCATGCGAGACCTGGTCAACGTCGAAGCCATTCCCTACGGCGTCTTGGAAGAAGGGATCACCTGGGACTGGGAAACCTTCCCCGAGTACATCACGGCGGCAGCTAACCGCGCACCCACGTTGAATCTCGCCTTTCTGGCCCCACTCACCCCTTTTCGCCACTACGTGATGGGCCAAGAATCGCTCGAGCGCGCGGCAACACCAGCGGAGACCCGCCGTATCAAGGTGCTTCTGGGCGAAGCGATGGACGCGGGCGCCTTCGGTTTCTCAAGCACCATCCTGAACCAACACCTCGGATTCGAAGGGCGCCCCCTCGCCTGCCGGAATGCGAGCCGGGACGAATTGAAAGCCTATTCCAACGTTCTAAAGGAACGAGGAAAAGGGGCGATCGAAATAGCATTGACTCGACAAATCGGTGTACTTGAAGACGAACAGTGTGAACTGCTTGACTTCCTCTTAGCGGAGAGCGGTCGCCCAGTCACTTTCATCGCTCTGTTTGACCGGGACGATATCCCCGAGGCGGTGCGGGACACCTTGCGCCGCGCCGCGCCGATGATCGAAAAGGGTGCGAGGCCACAGACTTCACCGCTCCCGCTGACTCGAGAAATCAACCTGCGAAGTCCATTCTCCTTCGCGGCCTTTCCGTCGTGGAAACGGGTATTCGCTGACACCTCCAAAGAAGCCCAATTAGCGGTCTACCAGGATCGTGCATTTCGAGACCAATTCCGCGAAGAATTGAAAAGCCCTCTCACCTTCGGGAACTGGGAGCGTATTACCCTGCACGAAGCCCGGTCCCAGAACCTGAAATCTCTAGAAGGACTGTCAGTCGCTGAGATCGCCCGTTCCCTGGGGCAGGACGGGGTGGACGCATTTCTGGACACGGCGATCGCTGACGATCTCGCCTGCGAATTCACGATGGCTTCCTTCAATACCCGGGTAGACCGCATGGCTGAACTTTTAAACGATCCGAACATTCTGATCGGGCTGGGTGATGGCGGAGCCCATGTCGACATGCTGTGCGATTCCGGCTATCCCACTTACCTACTCGGGACTTGGGTGCGTGAACGTGAGGTGTTATCACTCGAGGAAGCGATACGGCGACTCACATCGGATCCCGCTGATCTGTTTGGCATCACGGATCGCGGCCGATTGCATCCCGGCCTGGCGGCCGACATCGTGGTCTTTGACCCGGCTACGGTCGGGTCTACGAACCGGGGAGAGCGCCGCTACGACCTGCCGGGTGGCGGAAAACGTATGGTCATGCCCTCACACGGTGTGGAGTACACGATCGTGAATGGCGAAGTGATTTACGCCAGTGGACAACTCGTCGGCAGCGGCTCAGGGCATGTCCTTCGGTCCTGACAAGTTGCCGAGCCCACTCTTCGGGCGCATTCTCTAGAAATTTGGGGTCTCTTTTCATCAGGTCAGTGTCACGCGCATGTGACCGACACAGACGATTGGGTGAAGAGGTTGGGTTGAGCATCCGGCGGTGTGGAACAATCCAGTCGCACAACTACAGCCGAATCACTTTCAGTTTCTTGACGGCTGACACCT
>CAJXWH010000172.1 GCA_913062915.1 uncultured Acidiferrobacteraceae bacterium
AATCGATCGGGTTCAAAGGCTGGATGAGACGAGGTCAGCCAGTTGGAACCGATTGGAGCCGACGCCGATATGAAAATCATCACACGTGCACTTCTCAAGGAAGTAGTTTATGTTCATGCGCCAGACGGACTTGAATTCGATCAGGCGGGCTTAATCATCTCAGACAGTGACATCGGGGTGTACTGTCGACCCGAGATCGGTAACCACGTGCTTGCCGGGAGCGAAGACCCGGACTGTGACCTGAGGGAATGGGTGGATTCGGATTATTACGAACGCAATTTCACCGACCAATCGACCACTCAGGCTTTGCGCATGGCGCAACGGATGACTGGTCTTAAATTACCAAATCGTATGCGGGGCATCGTCGATCTCTATGATGTTTCGGATGATTGGCTGCCGATCTACGACCGCTCAGCGATCGATGGTTTCTACATGGCTTGCGGGACCAGCGGCAATCAGTTCAAGAATGCGCCCGTAGCCGGCAAGTTAATGGCTCAGTTGGTGGACTACTGTGAATCGGGCAACAATCACGATACCCATCCGTTGTCGTTTGCCCTGGGTCACATCGATTTCGTACTGGACACCGCCACGATGTCCCGGCTAAGAACAATCAACCCGGAAAGCAGTTTCTCTGTGCTCGGCTAGTCAGGCTTGCAAAGAAGTCGTATCCGTACTGAAAGGAGCAGCAACGATATGAACGACTCGGTCCTTTACGCCATGGATGGGCCGGTAGCAGTAATTACCTTGAATCGCCCCGAACGGCTGAATGCGATGGACCAGGCAATGCTGGAACAACTCACTGCCGCTGCCGACAGAGCCGAACAGGATGATCAGATTCGCGCGGTCGTGTTGACGGGCGCCGGTAATGGATTTTCTAGTGGTTTTGACCTCAAGGCCCAAGCCCTAGCAACGCCCAACGGAATTGACGAATGGCGGCCGGTTCTGCGGCGGGATTTTGACGCCTGCATGAAGTTCTGGCACCTTGGTAAACCCACGGTGGCTGCCGTACATGGCCCGGCGTTGGCCGGTGCCTGTGAACTTGCCATGGCGTGTGACATCACCATAGCCGCTGAAGGCGCCATCTTTGGTGAACCGGAACTGCGCTTCGGTGCAGGTATTGTGGTGATGTTGCTCCCCTGGCTGGTCGGTGTGAAGCGCGCCAAGGAAATTATTCTGCTCGGGCTGGATCGAATCGACGCGCGCGAGGCCGCGCAGATTGGTTTGATCAACCGGGTCGTGCCGGAAGGAACTCACCTCAAAGCGGCTCTGTCGGTCGCTCAGCAACTGGCACGGGTAGACCGCCCGCTGATGGCGGAAACGAAGCGGGCAATCAATCGCGCGTATGCCATCATGGGGCTGGACGAGGCGCTGGAGGAAGGGCTCGAAATCGATACCGTAATCGAGGGTCAAGGCATGCCGACAAAAGCCAGATTTCTGGAGATCACACGCGAAAAAGGGCTTCGTGCCGCACTCGACTGGCGGGACCGAAAACGCTGACCCATACGGGAGATCCGGGTCGAACTCCCAGGTCCTGAACCGCGAGACCCAGCTCTATCACCAACCCGGTCGCGGGGGCGTTTAGCAATGTGCGCCCGTTGCATCGCGCAATGAATCGTCGTTCAGAGTTTATGGTTTTAAATATTCGAACTTTTTTCTATTGGCCTGAACATTTCCTGATCTTCTGAATTGCAGGTTTCCACTAAAAAACCCCGCGCCAGGGGGTTTCCTTGACAATAAATGGTGGGTCCAGCCTCCGATCTATGGCGGCCTGATCATGGTAAAGCAGCTGTCTCCGCTCACCTCGGTATAGTCGTTATAGCCCAGTCTGCCAACTGGGCGCATCCGGGCCACATCGATCAGGCCTTCCTCGGTGATTAAATCGTCCTGAATATGGATTCCGATCACCTCACCTAAGACGAGTACGTACCGATCCGCGTCGCCCCAGTGCGGTATCTCGATGCTGTTGATGTGCTTGCATTCCAGATGCACGGGCGCTTCAGCCACGCGGGGCGGCGAGACAAGTTGAGATGGCGTGGGCGTCAACCCGACCAGCGCCATTTCATCGACGTCGTTATCCAGTGTGGCTGAAGTCTGATTCATCCGCTCGCGGGTATCCCACGTTACGATATTGCAAACAAACTCGCCGGTCATCTCCACATTGCGCAGCGAATCCTTGTTGCCGTCATCGGCTACTCCGGCCCCCGATGCAAACATCACGGTGGGTGGGCGGTAACAGATCGCATTAAAGAAACTGTAGGGCGCCAGATTGACCAAGCCATTTGAATCCACCGATGAAATCCAACCGATAGGCCGTGGAATCACCAAACTATTGAATGGATTCTTGGGTAACCCGTGATCTTTCTTTTTAGGTTCGTAAAACATCTTTGATCAACGTTAGCTGCCGGTTACATTAAAAGATTGTTTGTCAACCAGCTATGACCAGCGGCAACTGCGGCGCTATGACAAAACGCAACGCCTGGTGGGCACTACGCAATGCGTCAGTGACCAGATATTCGCTCGGGCCTCGAGCGAAAATGAAACCAGGATAGGATGACCCTTCAGGCCAGGGCACCAGTTGCTGACCCGGTTTGATGTCGATTTCGATTTCTTCAATGTGATCGATACGTCTCGCCGCTTCAATGCCTTCAACCCGTCGCAAGATGCCTGGCCCGGGCACCGGAATCATCATCACTCCAATAGCGCCGTCGGGGGATTCAACCGACGCGGGCCGGCCCAACGCGTTCTGAATTACGATATCTTCCAACGCTTGCCCCGTGCCCAACTGTAATATCCGCGAACATTTACCACCGATGGTGCGTGGAGCAAGTTCGATGAGCCAGACACCATCTTCGTTGATCCGACACTCTGCATGAACCGGGCCGTGTACGAGCCCGTACGCTGCACACGCGGCTCGCACGTTATCTGTCATCTCTTGTTCGACGCCAGACCGTAAACTCGGCGGAGCAATGTAGATGGTCTCTTCGAAGAAAGGGCCCTCCAATGGATCCGGTTTACCGAAGATCGCAATCGTGTGCCAGTCGCCCGCCTCGAGCAGCCCTTCTACGACGTACTCTGAACCGGGAATGTACTCCTCAATGAGAACAACGCGAGGATGCTCGGACCCTGCCGACTCGATGATCTTCGAGATGCGCGCCAGCGCAGTCACCAGCTCCTGGTCATTGTTGGCCCGAATGACACCACGGCTCGCCGACAGTGTCACCGGCTTCGCGACACACGGGTACGAAACGCCGGCCGGCACCATGGGCTCCCTGCGACCGTAAACCGTCACAGATACAAACCAGGGCGTTCGAAGTCCGGAATCTCTCTGGACAACCCGACTGTGATCCTTGCGTCGGCTGATCTCGGTAGATTCCGGTGGATTGGCAGGCAGCCCAAATGCTGTCGCCACGATTGTCGCAAGTTCTAAGGTGCTATCGTCGGTCCCGATTACGCCATCAAACGGCGTTTCCCGGTAGAGCGCCTCAATCAGCCTGAGGCTTCGGTTGGAATCTGAAAAATCGACCCGTAGGCCGATGGACTGCCCTGGAACGATGGGGAAACGCCCTTCCGAGGCCACCATGACCTCTACGCCAAGACGTCGCCCTGCAGCCTGAAAAGGCGCGGTATGATAACTCGCCTCGGGTGCAATCAAGAGCAGTCTCGGCATCACTCAGAACCGTGCCCGACTTCGATTTATCCGATAAAAAAATGCTGCGGCATAGCCGCTGACAACTTCCCCCAAAACAGGGTGTGGGCTCCGATCAGAATCCAGCGCCCCCACA
>CAJXWH010000173.1 GCA_913062915.1 uncultured Acidiferrobacteraceae bacterium
CGGTTCCGCATCCGTGTGTAAAACGCCCCCTTCGGTAATTCCGACTTTCAGCTCCCTGTTTATCTTTGAATAGGTTTCTCCCACGATTTTTCTACGGAGTGATGACAACTTTCATCGAATGATCAATATCGAATGCCTGCTCAATGGCCGCAGCAACATCTCCTATCTGGAATTCATGGGTAACAAATTCGTTTAAAGGAAATATATCTTTGAACTTCTCAATCAGTTTAAGACTCGGCACGTACCCTGTCGGAGGGTGATTACACATTCCAATAATTCGCACCTGTCGAGCAGCGATACTGCTGTGCGGATTTATATTCACACTACCAACATCGACGAAAACTCCCGCGACAATATACATCCCACCTCGACGCACCATCTCAAGACCCTCTGAGAATGCGGAGGCTACCCCGGCGCATTCGACGACAATATCGGCACCGCGCCCTTCCGTTAGGTCACGAACTTGCGCTACACGTTCCTCAACAGAAGACGAGGCAACATTGATTAAATAGTCTGCTCCGAACTTTCTTGCCAGATTTAATCGAAATTCTGACGAGTCTATTGCGATGATATCTCCGGCGCCCATCACCCTGCTCTTAAACACATGCAGCAGGCCCATGGGGCCGACGCCCTGGATCGCTATGCTGGCTCCAGGTGCGAAACCTTCGCCGTCCATTGAATAGAAAGACTTCGCCTTGTCAAGGTTAAAAGTCACGCTCATCAATTCGGCCAATACCGCCAGGCGAGGACTCATCCCCTCCGGGACTTTGTAAACAAACACGTCAGGGCGAACGTAAATATATTCTGCCCACCCTCCCATCAGATGAGGTGGGTCTTGACAACTAAAAGCATTGCCATAACCGAGAATGTTTTCGCAAAGTGGAAACCCCGATGTATTCCGGCAATAGTAGCAACGCCCACAAAGTATGTCTGGGCACATCACCACCCTGTCGCCCTCACTAAGCACATGGCCTCGATATTCAAGATTCGTTCGAGCCTTCGCACCAATCTCCGCCACTGTGCCGACGATTTCATGGCCTGGAATGATGGGAAAAGGGGTTTTCGATTCGGCTTTCGTACCGCCGTACTGTGTCGTCTCCCCTCGAAAAGTATGTTTGTCTGTTCCACAAATTCCGCACATCTCGGTGGCGATCAACATACTGTCTTGGTTAATCTCGGGACAAGCGAAATCCTGTACCTCCAGGCGCCCTGGGGCCACCATTACGGCAGCCTTGGCCGTCTTAGGAGACATCATCTCCTCCGGGGAAATCAGCTGGCCTGCTATTTATCTCGATGCCCCGTGACCTGGTCCAACCTTCGCTCTATTCATGTCGCAAGGCCGTAATGGGATCGAGCCGCGAGGCTTTGTAGGCCGGGTAAAAACCAAAAAAGATTCCAACCAGAGCCGCGAACCCAATCGCAAGTAGCGCTGCAACTGGGGAAGTGATGATCGGCCAATCGCCCATCCTGGCTGCAGCTATCGAACCGGCCAGGCCGATCACGATACCAATGGCGCCACCGATCAAAGAAACTGCCACTGCCTCGGTAACGAATTGCAAAAGAATGTCGCGGCTGCGGGCGCCGACTGCCATCCGCAATCCAATCTCGCGCGTTCTCTCGGTAACGGACACCAACATAATGTTCATGATCCCGATCCCACCGACGAGCAGAGAGATGCCTGCGACGGAAGCCAACAGGATCGACATGATGCGCTCAGATTGAGCCCTCGCGTCCAACATCTGGGCCACGTTCCGGACCCTAAAATCATCCGCCTGACCCGGCCGGATCCGATGTCGGCGCTGCAAAATTTCAGTGACTTCCCGCTCCGCTTCCATGATGAGACTGGCCGAAGCCGCCTTGACAGTGATATTCGCGACATTCGGTCCCCGAAATCGATCGCCGCCGACAATTCGAGTCTTGGCCGTGGTAATCGGAATGAAGACCACATCATCCTGGTCACCGCCCCACGCGGTTTCTCCCTTGGCAGCCACCGTGCCGATAATCGTAAATGGTACCCGCTTTATCCGCATCATCTGCCCCACGGGATCTTCCTCTGGAAACAACTGCGCAACGACCGTTTGGCCGATGATCGCCAACTTGGTGGGGGAACGCTCTTCCTGCGGGCTAAACGTGCGCCCACTCGAGACTTGCCATTCGCGGGCTTTCAGGTAACCATCGCCCGCCCCGTAGATCGTGGCAAACCAGTTGCTGTTTCCACGAATGAGTTGGGCCGATGCCCGCACCGAGGGCGCTGCAATCAGCACTGAGGACGCCTCTTGCTCGATGGCCCGCGCATCCGCTTCGGTGAGTGACACCCTGGAACCTGAGCCACCTCGCACACCCCCCGACATGCTGCTGCCATTGCTGACGAACAACACGTTAGAACCCAGGTTGTCGATGACACTCTGAATCCTCTGTTCGGCGCCCGCGCCAACACCCACCATGGCAATGACCGCTGCGACCCCAATGATGATGCCGAGGGTCGTCAGCACGGTGCGCAGAATGTTGGCCCGCAGCGAGACAAATGCGCTCAACAGTGTGTCAACCAAACTCATACCGAGCTGATCCTCTCGTCAGATGAGGTCTCCACAGGGTCCGGTCGCATCGGCTGGGGAGGAAATTCGTCAGACGCCGGTTCATCGCTCATCAGGCGACCATCCCGGAACTCCAGAATTCGCCGGGCAAATCTCGCCACCTCTCTCTCATGCGTCACCACGATAACCGTGATCCCGCGATCGTTCAGCCCTTGAAACAAATTCATGATCTCCTGGCCGGTCGCGGTATCAAGCGCGCCGGTCGGCTCGTCCGCAAGCAAGAGAGCGGGTCGATTAACGATAGCCCTGGCAATGGCAACCCGCTGCATCTGCCCACCCGAAAGTTGTGCCGATAAATGATGGGTCCGATCCGCAAGACCCACCGCTTCCAGCGCTTCAGCTGCCCGCTCCTTGCGACTGCCCCGATCGGTAGCCCCATACAGCAACGGCATCTCCACATTGCGCTGGGCACTCGCCCCGGCAAGCAGATTGAACGATTGAAATACGAATCCCACTTTGTGCTGCCGAACCCCCGCCAGTCCATCCGCACTGAGTCCGCCAATGTCATCACCATCGAGCTCGTAAAACCCTGCACTTGGTGTCTCCAGGCAACCCAGAAGGTGCATGCAAGTGGACTTACCTGAGCCGGATGGACCCATGATAGCGACAAACTCGCCTTCGGCAATCGTCAGATCAAGATCCCGCAGCGCGTGTACCGTTTGTGACCCAACCGTGTAGTCACGCGACAATCCTCGCGTGCGGATGATCGTGTTGTCTCCCATCATGCTTTGCCGTCAGACATCTCTACCCGGTCACAGCGCTTTCACCGACGATCACCTGGTCGCCTGGCTCGATCTCGCCGCGAAGAATTTCGGTCCTGCTGCCATCCGAGATGCCAATCATGACATTGGCGGGCACCGGACTGCCCTCCGGGCCGACCGTCCAAACCCGCCCCCGCACACCCCGAGGCGCTGCGGCTTGGGCCGTCAATTGACGATAGAGGCGTTTTTGTTCCGGATCGAATAGCGCTTCGAGTTTTTGCGTCATCTGGCGGCGGAGCTGCGCGATGGCGGGTCCCATCTGATCTGCCTCCATCCCTCCTTCGCGCAACCCTCGAATCGATTGTCCCATCTCCATGGAGATCGCACGGGCCGCTTCCTGCTGCTCGGCACTCAGGTTCAAATTTTCGTTAAGTTGCTGCATCATGCGGCCCATACCGCCACCCCCCGAACCACCCTGGCCCTG
>CAJXWH010000174.1 GCA_913062915.1 uncultured Acidiferrobacteraceae bacterium
CCCCAGAACGGAAGTGTTTTGCCTGCGGATCGCACCGAGGCGAGCGGCGTCAACCTGCTTACCGGGAAATTGCGCTTCTCCAGCGTCTTGAGCATCTCAACACCCACCGCCCCCGTGGCCCCAACAACAGCAACATGCAAATCCTCTCTCATAAAAGGTCGCGAACTGTACAATGGAATCCATCACTGTCAATTTCAGTTCGCTAAATTCAAAAAGTTTGCACCTGTATTCCGCTTGCCACAAAGACCGTCCAGTAAACTGGGGTGAGTTCTACAGACTCGGTAATGTTTTCGGACCCACGCTTGACTTTCGGGTTTGCTTTCGCCACTCACTCCGCCGCCGGCATCGTAGTTCCAGCAGAATGCAGACTCTTGATCCGACAACGAAAAGAGCTCTATGAAAGAAGAAAACAAAGGGGTGACAGATGATGGTCGTGTCATGTCCGCATTTCAGTATAAACAGGAACTGAACCGAACGATTCGAAAGTTTGGATCCTTTGCAGTTGCGTTTTCTTTTATCTCCATCACAACTGGCATTTTTGCCAACTACGAGCTGGTCATCGATGAATCAGGTCCGGCAGGCATTTGGACGTGGCCGGTTGTCATCGTCGGTCAATTACTGGTGGCACTTGTGTTTGCGGAACTCGCCGCGAAAATACCATTGACGGGTTACTCATACCAGTGGGTGACGCGCTTGGGCGGTAACGGTTGGGGTTGGTTCACAGGATGGGTCTCTGTTTGCTTCCTGATCATTGTTATTCCTTCGGTTAATCATGGCATTGCGACAATCGTCGGTCATGTCTGGGATGTTCCGGAGAACTCAATGCTCCTGAAATTGATCGTCTGTGGTGTGATCTCTTTCCAGGCGCTGATTCACGTTTTCGGCGTGTGGTTTGCCGAGCGAATCAACTCGATTGCTGTATTCACTGAGGTCGTGGGCATGATCGGTCTCGTGATTGTATTCGCTATACTTGCAATGAAGAGTCAGACGTCTTGGAGCATTCTAACTGAAATCGGCCCTTTGCCTGAAGGGCAATCCTATTTCCCTGTGTGGATTATGGCATGCTTGATGGGCGCTTATACAATTGTTGGATTCGAATCAGCAGCCAACCTTTCGGAAGAAACCGTTGACGCGTCGAGGACGGTGCCCAAGTCCATCATTTGGTCGGTTCTGATTAGTGGCGGAATGGGAACACTGTTTCTGATTGTGACCGTTTTAGGCATTCACGATCTAGATGCTGTAGTGGCATCAAATTATCCGCTTCCGATGATCATCGAGGATAATCTTGGCCAATCATTTTCCATGGCGTTCTTCGTATTGGTAGTGATATCTATATTCGCATGCGGCTTGATTATCATGGCATCCGGATCACGAATGATCTACGCGATGGCCCGTGATAATGTGTTTTTTGGAAATGCCGTTTTCCGAAGCGTGTCGGCGCGCACCGCCGCACCGATACCGGCTGTCTTGCTCGTAGCTGGTTTGGGTGTTGTTGTTGAGATCTATTCCCAGTCGCTGAAACAGTTGCTTGCAGCCGCCGCAGTATTGCCAGCGTTGATTTACCTTATAACTGTCGTTGCATATTTTTTTCGCAGAAAGTCCCTGTCGGCACAATCCGCTCAATTCTCGCTAGGCCGTTGGGGTGGCTGGATCGCCGGGGCGGCTATTGTGTGGTTGGTAATGATTATAGCAGTCCTCACAATCCCGGAACAATTCCACAGTGCAACCGCGATGAGCGGAGTTCTTTGCCTGATTGGGCTTGCCTTTTACCTTTGCGTGATACGCAGGCGAATTAAAAGAGGCGATGCGGGCATCCACGCTATAAACACAATCCAGCTGCCAAACGATAACGCATCACATTCAACGTGCGCAAGTGAGACAGATTGAACAAGTTGAGGAATAACAAACTTCCCCGCTGCAAGCGGCGGGGAATATGACCGTAAAAAGATTTAAGGGGTGCAGAGAGCCGGAGATAAGACGCGTGTCACTGTCACTTCCCGTAGCGCTTGGCGTGTTTAGCTTTCTGCATTTACTTGGTTTTGTCGTGGGATAAGCGGGAGTGAAGGTGCCATGGTGGCTGATTTATGGCGCTCACTCCGCTTGAGGTGGTTTTGCGGGCAGGATATCAGGCCAACTCTTCACCCCGATAACTGGCAGGGCAAACTTGAAGGCCTCCAGCCAATCGGCGGTGTCGGCTCGCCGAAACACATCGCAGATCGGCCGCTCCCCGCCGCTGCGACTGCTGCGCAGGCCAAGGCGCAGTCCGCCTTCCCCCGGATGATCGACGTGGCGGTGCAGGATAAAGGCGTCAATCCCCTCGGTATGCCGCACGCGGTAGTACGCATAGGCGTAGGCGGCCGCCTGGTCGCGTTCGCCATCCCTGCCTTCGAGCGTATGAAAGCCCTGCTCCGACAGGATGATCCGCCGGGGCTTGCCGTCATGCAGGAATTTCTCTTGGCGCAGGAACGCCGGGAGGATCTCGATGTTCTTGAAGGTGATTTTCCTTGTGTCGAACGAGGGAGTTGCAGAGGTGTCTTCCCATGTCCTCGGGTCGAATAGATTTTCCGGGTAGGGGTGAAACGCAACGTGCCAGTCGAAGTTGCTGCCGGCCTTGACGAACGTGTTCAGCGTCTCAACAAAATATTTGCCCGACATGCTGCGAAGCGGGTTGCTGCCCATTTGAGCGGACCAATGGTGATCGAGCGAAACGTACAACTGGATCCCCGGATGAACCTGGTGCGCGACCAAGTGAGCCAGTCGCAGCGCCTTGTGATACTCCTCAACAACCCGGCGCGACGGCATCTCACCCAGGTTGTACCAGTGCCAATGCGACTGCAGCTCGTTGCCGATGATGAAGCGATTGGCCAAGCCGTGCTCGTTCTTCGGGTCGGAATAACGGTCCGCGAGAAACCCAATCGCCCCGCGATACGTCCGCACGCCTTCTTCGGTGGCGAGGTTGAATGCACCCACATGAAACGGCGACTTGGCCAGGTCGGTGCCAGGGTGCACCAGCGGACTCCCGCCGCGCGCCCCCGGGATGCGATTGTAAATGATCAGCGAATTCACAACACCGGCATCGGTCAGGCGTTTCAGTTGTGAGTCGATGTGAGCGACGTACCCCGCATGAAAGCAAACCGTCTCGCCATCAACCTGCCGCGAGAACTGCCCGGAGTCGGCCCTCCAGTCCACCAGTTGATCGAGGGTGACATTCAGGGCCGCTTGTTTCACCCCCAGGCGCAACGCATCGTCGATGTCCTCGATGCATTGTAACCCCTTGATCCCCCGGGCTGCCGGGAAGGGATGCGTGCGCCTGGCCGTTGACTCAATATTGCTGACCCAGCGCGCTTGGCCAAGCGGCCTGCCGCTTGGCGCGTCGATGAGCTGAAAACGGGAGAAGGCTTTGTCAACCCCGCCGTCGAGCCGGCTTAAGCGCGCTGTCGCGATCCCATCGGCCCATTGCCAGTCCGGCTTGAGCCGCTTGCCGCCCAAGGCGTCCTGGTGTGGCTGAAGCTGCAACAGGCGAACATCCGCCTGTCTGGAAAAACTCGCCTGAACCAACACCTGTTCCCCGCGCAGTAGCACCCGGGCGACCCCGGACGCATCGGCTTCCGAATCAGGCGCAACACCCGCGAACAACAGTGGCAACAAGGAGTTGAATAAAGTCATTTCAAGTCGTCCGCATCCGCGGACAGGCTGTCGGCGCTCGATAGCAACGGTGACGGCAAACTGAGCACTTACGAGCTTGGCTTGCAGAGGCGTTAGCGCTTGGCCAAGTT
>CAJXWH010000175.1 GCA_913062915.1 uncultured Acidiferrobacteraceae bacterium
GGACATAGGTATTTCGGGTGTCCTCAGTTAGCACATCCCCCCGCAACACATTACCGTCTTTATCTTTATCACCGATCTCCCACAATGAAGACCAGGACCCCACATCGTTCCATCCGGCATCAAGCGGCACGACCACAGCTGCCGCTATGTGTTCCATTACGGCGTAATCAATCGAATTGCTGGGACATTTGGAAAAACTCTCTTCTGAGAGTCGTGCAAAATCCAGTTCACGAACCATCGTCTGATATGCCTTGTGACAGCTGTCATAGATATCCTTACTGTAGGCTTGCAGTGCCTCGAGATAATTTTTTGCACTGAACATAAACATTCCGCTGTTCCACAAATAGTTACCGCTGGCGACGTATTGACAGGCGGATTCATGATCGGGCTTCTCAACAAACTCGTCGACTCGATATAAGTCAGTGAAAAGCTCGGCGCCACGGCGGATATAGCCATATCCGGTTTCTGGAGCACTTGGAACCACACCGAACAGTGCAAGATGACCCTCCTTCACGCCTTCTGCCGCCTTGGCGATAGCCTGACCTAGCGCCATTGGGTTCGAAATTACATGGTCTGCTGGCAGAACCAGCAATACCGGATCTTCAGCCAGCACCAGTGCTTCGAATGCAGCGATCGCTGCTGCAGGGGCCGTATTTCGGCCTACAGGTTCAAGAATGATCCCCTGGTGATCAAAACCCAACGTCGAGAGCTGGCCTGCGACACTGAACCGGTGGTCTTCGTGACAGACCAATATCGGTGCCGCCAGGTCGAGCCCGGAAAGCCGTATGACCGTGTCCTGCAACAGTGTGTTGTCGCCAGTAATAGACAGAAATTGCTTGGGAACCAGCTGGCGGGAAAGCGGCCACAAGCGAGTGCCCGATCCACCACAAAGAATGACCGGAATTATTGACATATTCTCAACCCTGCCACATCGATCAGATCTAAACCGTTAATTGTACTCACTGGCAAACGCCGGAATCATAATCCGTCAAACCTGTCCAACAACCCGTCCACCGTTTGATCTACGAGCAGATTACGGATTTGCGCTGAACTGACAAATCCTTGTGTTTGGGCGTGATTCAGAAAGTTGATAAGCTGATCGTAGTAACCTTCGCTATTGAGCAGACCACACGGTTTCTGGTGAAAGCGCAATTGCGCGAAGGTCATAATTTCAAACAGCTCCTCCAGCGTGCCAATTCCACCCGGAAGGGCGATAAAACCATCTGACAGTTGTGCCATAAGCGCCTTTCGCTCGTGCATCGAATCAACGACATGAAGATCTGCCAATCCGGTATGAGCAATTTCCATATCGATCAGGGACTGTGGTATTACGCCAACTGCCCTACCCCCTGCGCCGATAACGGCGTCGGCGACTGCACCCATCAGCCCTACACTGGCACCACCATAGACCAGACCTAAATCCCGCTCGGCCAGTGTGCGGCCGAGCCGGACCGCCTCCACCCTGTAACCTTCACGGGTGCCATTATGAGAACCGCAGAACACACAGATACTCTTCAATAATCCCCCTCTCTATTCAGGTCTGGCAGAAACTCGGGTACCTGTGCAGTGTAGATCCTACTCTTACCCACGTCTGGGCAGTACTTTACGCAACACCGGTATACACTATACGGCAATGGATCGTCACTACCCGGGACTGCACCAGGAATATGCCCCATGAAGTTTGACAACGTCCTGCAGACTGTCGGCCGAACACCGGTGGTCCGCCTGAACAGTTTTACCGACCACCTTGCCCGCGAACTCTGGGTAAAACTGGAGAGCTTCAACCCGGCCGGTTCGGTCAAAGACAGGCCTGCTCTGAACATGATTGAGGATGCCGAACAGCGGGGTGTTTTAAATCCCGGCGACACGATTATTGAACCCACTTCCGGCAACACCGGCATCGGGCTCGCCATGGTTGCCGCTGTCAAGGGATACCGGGCGATCTTCGTGATGTCTGAAGACATGAGTTCAGAACGGAAGCAAATACTACTTGCCTACGGTGCAGAACTGGTGCTGACACCGGCTGACAAAGGCACTATCGGCGCAATAGAAGAAGCCCGGCGATTATCTGAAGAGAAGGGCTATTTCTTTGTCGGCCAGCACTACAATCCAGCCAATCCTGCGGCGCATCAGATTACCGCGAACGAAATCTATGAAGACTTCGGCGAAAAGCTCGACGCGATCGTCTGTACCACCGGTACCGGCGGGACTATATCGGGTCTTTCAACCTACCTGAAGGACCGAATTCCCGACCTGATGATCATCGCCACGGAGCCCGAGGATTCACCTATTCTCTCGAAGGGCATCGCCTGTAAACACAAGATCATGGGCACGGCACCTGGCTTTATTCCCGATACCCTGGACCAATCAGCCTACGACGACATCATACCCGTCTCCACTGAAGCGGCCTTTCAATCAGCGCGCAAACTGGCTACTGACGAGGGCATCTTTTGCGGCATCTCCTGCGGCGCAGCAGTCGCGGGCATGCTCGACTATGCCTCAAAAGAAAGTACCCGTGGCGCTGTCTTACTGGCCATTCTGCCAGACACTGGAGAGCGCTACCTCAGTACCGACCTATGGGCCTAGAAGTCGCGAATCTGTCTAAGTCCTCACCGAACCAGCTAATACTGCTGCACGCAGCTTAACCTTTACCTGGCAACCTGCTCATCATGAACCTGATTCACTCTGTCCACTGGCCTTTTGTGCTTCTCCAAACAAATAGACACGCGCTTCATCATCTGGCGCCTCGCTGCCCCGGCTCGAGCGCGAGTCCTTGAGAAGATCATAACCGCGCCGCAGGCCCGGGCGTGTTTTAAGCACATCGTACCATCTGCGGATATTGGGGAACTCGCCCAGATCAATCTGCTGACTTTTGTAGGTGACGATCCACGGCCAACAGGCCATATCGACGATCGTGTATTCACCGCAGATATGCTCTCGCCCTTTCAAGCGTTTGTCTAGTTCTTTAAAAAGACGCAATACGTTATACCGGTAACGGTCGATTGCATAGGGAATTGTTTCTTTCGCATACAAGGCAAAATGACCATGCTGACCCATCATGGGTCCCAACTGGGTGGTCTGCCACAACAGCCACTGCATCACCTCGTAACGACCGTGAATATCCGTTGGCAGAAACCGGCCGGATTTCTCGGCGAGGTACATCAATATTGCACCCGATTCAGCCAACGGAAAAGAGTCGCCGCCACCCAACGGTTCATGATCGACGATCGCGGGCATACGATGACTGGGACTGATGCGCTCGAATGCTTCGGTGAACTGTTCCCCCCGTCCTATACGCAGTGGTATGACGCTGTAAGGCAACTCCATCTCTTCCAGGGCAATCGAGATCTTCCAACCATTGGGTGTTGGCCAGAAATATAAATCAATCATTTATCTATTCTCGGGAACTGCATGTACATACCACCGACCCCCGGGTGGGGTTTCAGGAATTTGAATACTGTTCATTGCCGACCGCCCCCTGTTTGATTAAGTGTTCAATCTCGGGTTCGGACAGCCCCAACTCACACAGGACCTCATGGTTATGCTCGCCTAGCCTGGGCGCCCCTTTGGGCAAATCGGGCGGTGACCCTTCGAACCGTGCCGCCACACGCGTCTGACGCAGAGATCCTGCAACAGGATGGAGATTTTCCTGCAGGATCTCACTTGCTAGGACCTGTGGATGCTCAATCACCTGCTGACGCGTGAGGGCCGGGGCGCAGGGCACATCTTCGCGCTCGAAGATTTCCAGCCAGGCCTGCGTGGTGCGGG
>CAJXWH010000176.1 GCA_913062915.1 uncultured Acidiferrobacteraceae bacterium
ATGCTCGCGGGCGGACTGGGAAACAGCCGTGCCGCCCACGTCCATAAGAAGGAAATACCTCCCGGCGCTAAGCGCGTGATCCTCGGTGGCCCGGCGATGCTGATTGGGCTGGGTGGCGGTGCTGCCTCGAGCGTGGGCTCCGGAGCGAGCAGTGAGATGCTTGATTTCGCATCAGTTCAGCGGGGCAACCCGGAGATGCAGCGGCGCTGCCAGGAAGTTATTAATCGTTGTATTGCGTTGGGAGACATGAATCCCATACTGTCGATTCACGACGTAGGGGCTGGTGGATTATGCAATGCGCTTCCGGAAATTATGCAGGGGGCACAGCGGGGCGGTGAGGTCGATTTGCGGGATATCCCCAGCGACGATCCAGGAATGTCGCCAATGCAGATCTGGTGCAACGAAGCGCAGGAACGTTACGTGTTGGCACTTTCGGTCGATCGATTAATCCAGTTCGAGGCGATCTGTGAACGGGAGCGCTGTCCATGCCGGATCGTTGGAACCGCGACGACGGAACGAAAGCTGATCGTTCGCGACGGACATTTCACAGCAGAAAGAGAGTATCGGGCTGGTGCGAGCAACAGTCGTCCAGTCGAGCTTGATATGGATTTCCTGTTTGGGAAAGCACCTCGAATGCACAAGCAATGTCGCCGAAAACCGAGGCTGCTAAAGGCGTTTGATCATGTGGGCGTTACGGTGGAAGACGCTGTCGAACGAGTTCTTCGGCTTCCGGGCGTTGCGGACAAATCATTTCTGATCACTATCGGAGATCGCAGCGTGGGCGGGCGCGTCGTGCGCGACCCCATGGTCGGGCCGTGGCAGGTACCAGTTGCTGACGTTGGGGTGACATCCGCTGGTTTCACTGGCTGCTATGGCGAGGCGATGTCAATTGGTGAACGGTCTCCGGTTGCACTAGTAGATCCGGCGGCTAGCGGTCGAATGGCGGTCGCGGAGGCGATCACCAACATGGCAGCAGCCGGCGTCGATGAACTGTGCGCTGTAAAACTGTCAGCTAACTGGATGGCAGCCACGGGCCAGCCCGGGGAAGATGCTGATTTGTTCGATGGTGTACGCGCGGTGGCGCTTGATCTTTGTGAATCTCTCGGATTGTCGATCCCGGTAGGAAAGGATTCGTTGTCTATGGCAACACGATGGCAGCAGGACGAACGGCCATGTGAAGTCATCGCTCCGCTGTCTCTGGTGGTGACAGCATTTGCACCGGTATCAGATATACACACAACGTGGACACCGGTGCTGCGTACAAATGTGGAATCAGTACTGGTATTCATCGACTTGGCATCAGGGCGGTGTCGGCTGGGTGGCTCGGCCCTCGCCCAAGTGTATGGCCAAGTGGGAAGCGAAGTGCCGGATGTAGAGTCAGCTGCGGCGATTCGACATTTTTTTGCGGCAACCCGGGAGCTTATGCAAAGGGGTCAGGTGCTTTCGTATCACGACCGCTCCGATGGCGGGTTATTTGTCACACTCGCTGAAATGGCATTCGCCGGTCGTTGCGGCATTGAAGTTGACCTTGAAGAGAGGGATTCCCTGGCCGTGCTCTTTAACGAAGAACTCGGGGCCGTGTTGCAGATTGAAAAGAACGAGCTGAATTCCGTGCTAGGGATATTGAAAAAGCATGGACTCGCAAGCCACTCCAATGTCATTGGGATCGTGTCATCGGCGCACGCTGATATCTGGCTTCGGGCAGGAGGCCACTCACTGTATCGCCGGTGTGGGCGAGATCTTCATCGAATCTGGTCCGAGACCACATGGCGAATGCAGACCCTTAGAGATCACCCGCAATGCGCGCAACAAGACTACGACAGATTGCTCGACCGATCCGACCCCGGGTTGCACGTAGAAATTTCTGATCACCTCAAATCGAAGCTTCGGGCCCCGGCCATTCTTTCTGGTCTGCGCCCGAGAATTGCAATCCTCCGAGAGCAAGGGATCAATGGCCAGATCGAAATGGCTGCGGCCTTCGACCTGGCCGGTTTTTCTGCGACGGACGTTACGATGACCGATCTCCTGTGCGGTCGTGAGAACCTGGTCGATTTCTCTGGAATTGCAGCTTGTGGCGGATTTTCCTTCGGTGATGTCCTCGGTGCTGGTCTCGGCTGGGCCAAATCGATTTTGCATCAGCCAGGCCTGCGGGATCTTTTCGCGACGTTCTTTGACCGGCAGGACACCTTTGCTCTGGGGGTATGCAACGGTTGCCAAATGCTTGCAGCACTGAAGGAACTGATACCAGGGGCCGATGCGTGGCCTGGATTTGTCCGCAATCGGTCTGAGCAATTCGAATCGAGGTTGGTAATGGTTGAGATTGTGGAAAGTGAATCGATATTGTTTTCCGGCATGGCGCAGAGCCGATTGCCGATTGTGGTCGCACACGGCGAAGGGCGGGTCCAGTTCGAGCGCACGGCAGATCGAGATCGGCTGTGCCAATCCAGCCGGGTGAGCCTGCGGTACGTCGATAACTACGACCGGGTCACTGATCGGTACCCGGCCAATCCAAATGGCTCAGCCGACGGGGTCACAGGGTTTTGCAGCCAAGATGGGCGAGTGACGATCATGATGCCCCACCCGGAACGGATGGTTCGCACCATCAACTGCTCATGGTATCCGAGCGACTGGGGTGAATTTACGCCCTGGCTACGGATTTTTCAGAATGCGCGGAGTTTCTGCGACTAAAAGGGCTCTACATCGCTGCGTAGTTGGGTCCTCCTCCACCTTCGGGGGTAACCCAGGTTATGTTCTGGCTGGGATCTTTAATATCGCAGGTCTTACAGTGAATGCAGTTCTGGGCATTGATCTGAAAACGCTTGCCTGCAGAGTCCTCTACGATTTCATATACCCCCGCCGGGCAGTATCTCTGCGCGGGCTCGCCCCAGCGGGGCAAATTTGTTTCGAGCGGTAGAGCGGGATCGCCGAGGTGCAGGTGGGCAGGCTGGTCTTCTTCGTGGTAGGTGTTGGTCAGAAACACCGATGAATTCTTGTCGAATGTAATTTCACCGTCGGGTTTTGGGTAGTCAATGGGCTGACATTGGTCCACTTGCGACAGGTTCGCATGGTCTTCGGATCGGTCCCGTAGCGTGAATGGCAATCGACCGCGAAACCAGTTCTGGTCGATGAAGTTAAACGCACCTCCGAGATAGGTTCCGAAACGATGCAGAGCAGGGCCGAAGTTTCTGGAGGTATAAAGCTCCCGATATGCCCAGGAGGCCTGAAAGGCCGAGCCATATTCGGTCAGATCCCGCCCCCCTGGGTCGTCATTTCGCAGAGCCTCAAACAACGTCTCTGCTGCGACCATTCCCGACTTCATGGCCGTGTGCGTACCCTTAATCTTGGAAAAATTCAAGGTGCCTGCATCACAACCCACTAGCAAGGCCCCCGGCATAGACATCTTTGGAAGTGAATTGATGCCACCCTTGGTTATGGTGCGTGCGCCGTAACCAATTCGTTTGCCACCCTTTAGAATTTGCTTGATCGAAGGATGGGTCTTGTAGCGCTGCAATTCATCGAATGGACTAAGGTGGGGATTGGTGTAACTGAGATCGGCAATCAGACCCAGGGTTACCAGGCGATCTTCAAAGTGGTAGAGAAAGGAGCCGCCGGAAGCGTGGTTCTCGGAAAGGGGCCATCCCGCACCATGCACCACCAGACCCGGTCGATGTTTGGCAGCGTCTATTTCCCATAATTCCTTGAGTCCAATTCCGAAATGCTGAGGTGTCACATGCTCGTCCAGGCGATACCTATGGATCATTT
>CAJXWH010000177.1 GCA_913062915.1 uncultured Acidiferrobacteraceae bacterium
AGAAAGTTGCCTTCGAGCCGCTGCACGCCCACAGCCAACAAACTGCGTCCCGACCGACAAAGCACATCAACGGCGCCTGAATCGAGATAAAGGCGACCACTGACGCGCAACTGCCCTGCCAACCACTGTTTTCGCGCGGCCATTCGGCCCGTATTGGCGTGAAGCAAAGTCCCAGGCAGTTTGCCATCTCGAATCGACTGTAAAACCCCCGGCTTTTTCCCCGACGCGATCACAGTCGAAGTGCCCGAGCGGGCAGCCCTTGCGGCAGCACGGACCTTGGTGACCATCCCGCCTCGGCCTAGCGAGCCGCTTGATCCTGCGAACTCTTCGAGTTTTGGATTGCCGGCGACCTCGTCGCGAATCAGCGCAGCCTCCGCATTGATCCGCGGATCCTGGTCGAAAAGTCCTTCCTGATCGGTCAGAATGACAAGGTATTGCGCGTCGATCAAATTCGCAACCAGGGCTGCCAAAGTATCGTTATCGCCGAAACGAATTTCTTGGGTTACCACCGTATCGTTTTCGTTGACAACTGGAACGATTCCGAGATCTAACAGCGTCCGCAAGGTACCCCGCGCATTCAAATAGCGGGCCCGATTGGCAACATCCGTATCCGTCAGCAATACCTGTGCTGTATGGATATCGAATTGTCGAAACGCATTTTCATAGGCTTCGATCAAGCCCATCTGGCCGACGGCGGCAGCGGCTTGAAGTCTCTGGAGCTCATGGGGTCGCGCCTTCCAGCCCAACCGCTGGATGCCTTCGGCAATGGACCCGGACGAGACCAAGACCACATGAATTCCGGTCTCCTGCAACTCGGCAACATCGCGTGCTAACGCCGAAATTATTTTTCGGTCGAGACCCGAACTCGGGTCGCTAAGGAGCGCGCTCCCTACCTTGACCACCCATCGTTGTCCGTGATCCTCGTTCATGGCCGAGGCCCGGTCTGCTGTTTCGTGTCAATCCAGGAAAAAATATCCCCCGTCAAAGATGCACACCCTTCACCGGTGGCCGCCGAAATAACATACCAAGGGCCCGCCCACGAGAGCGCCCCCATCAGTTCGGCGGCGACGCGATCGGCTTCGCCCTGCGCAACAAGATCCGCTTTATTCAATATGATCCACCGCGAACGCGTGGCGAGTTCTTCGTCAAATGCCTTAAGTTCCCGTTCTACGGTACGAATGGCATTGATCGAATCAGAAGATTTTTCCGTGCCGATGTCCACGACGTGCAACAACAATCGGGTGCGGCGAATATGCCTGAGAAAACTGATTCCTAACCCCGCACCCGTCGCTGCCCCCTTGATCAATCCCGGAATATCGGCCATCACAAAGCGGTCCGATTCGCGCTCCACGATACCCAGCTGGGGATAAAGTGTTGTGAAAGGATATTCACCCACCTTGGGCCTGGCACTCGACACCGCTCGAAGAAGTGTCGACTTGCCGGCATTCGGCAAACCCAAGAGACCGACATCAGCCAGCACTTGCAGTTCCAGGTGCAAACGACGCTCTTCTCCCTTTTTCCCAGGTGTCGTCCTTCGCGGCGCTCGATTGGTGCTTGATTTGAATTGAGCATTTCCAGCGCCCCCCTTGCCTCCATATGCGACAACGGACCGCTGGCAAACATCAACCATGTCCGTAATCAACTCGTTGGAATTCGCGTCAAATACCAGGGTGCCGATGGGGACCTGCACCTCACAGTTCGCTCCGGCGCCGCCGGTGCAGTTTTTCCCGGACCCTCGAGAACCATTTTTCGCTCGGAAAGTCCGGGTATAACGGAAATCCGCCAGCGTGTTTAAGCCGGGTTCAACGACAAGGACGACGTCCCCGCCCCTGCCGCCATTGCCGCCATCGGGGCCCCCTTTCGGCAGAAATTTCTCTCGCCGAAAGCTAAGCGATCCATCGCCGCCATGGCCCGCAGATACAGTAATGGTCGTTTCATCGACGAATTTCATCCCTGCATCACCCCGACATTTGACTCAGTAAAGCTGCCGGATAAACAAAACCCCGCAACGCCGGCGGGGTTCCGTGTTTGGTCATCTAGGCCACCTTACGTCTCTGCCTGCACCGTCACCCATTTTCTATTCTTTGGGCCTCGCGCCTGGAACTTCACGGTGCCACTGGTCAACGCAAACAGCGTGTAATCTCGACCCATGCCAACATTTTCTCCCGGATGAAACGTGCTGCCCCGTTGTCTAACGAGGATACTGCCCGCCCGGACCGACTCGCCCGCATACCGCTTGATGCCCAGGCGTTTCGATTCGGAATCGCGGCCATTTCTTGAACTTCCACCTGCCTTCTTATGTGCCATTGTTGCGCCTCTTTTGCAGCTTGCTGGTTCTAGCCATCAACCATTGATCTCAGTCACCCGAAGTTCGGTGAACGCCTGCCGATGCCCCTGAGTGCGACGGTATTTCTTTCGCCGCTTCATCTTGAACACTCGAATCTTCTTGTCCCGACCGTGCCCCAGTATTTCCGCCTTTACGCTCGCACCTTCGATGAGCGGATTCCCTGTCTGGACCTCGCCTTCATTTGCCAGCAAGAGGACACGCGGGATTTCTACCACGTCTCCTATATTTTGTGAGAGCTTCTCGACCCGAAAACTGGCACCGACACTCACTCGGTACTGCTTGCCACCCGTTGCCACTACTGCATAGTTTGTCATTGAACCTCACCTTTGCCCCAGGTCTCTGCCGCTCATCATGGAATAATCCTGACCTCGAGGCCGCGGAATTCTATGAAAATACAGCAATCCGGTCAATTGTCCGGTACCATCTGGCCCGTTATGTGTTTAGTCAATTCCTAATGAGCACTCTGTTCGCTCTCCCTCGCCAGAAAGAACGGGCGCCAAGAAAAAGTATCGGACTCGATCGGATCGCGGATCCCGTGTCCGAAGACCTCGTTTCTGTTGATCGTCACATCGACGAACAACTTGCCTCCGACGTGGCTCTGATCCGCCAGATGGGTGCCTATTTAGTCGCAGCGGGCGGGAAACGATTGCGCCCGATAACACTCTTGTTGGCCGCCAAAGCGCTCCGTTACCGAGGCACAGACCACATTGCTCTCGCCGCCGTTATTGAACTGATACACACCGCGACGCTCATGCACGATGATGTGGTCGATCATTCTGAGCTTCGGCGTGGACAACGAACGGGCAATGCGGTGTGGGGAAACGCGGCCAGTGTTCTGGTGGGAGATTTCATGTATTCCCGCTCTTTCGAAATGATGGTGACCGTCAACCGAATGCGCGTAATGAAGATCATGGCATCCACCACCAATGCCATAGCCGAGGGTGAAGTCATGCAGTTGCTGCATTTGAACTCTCCTGATATTGGAGAGACAGAATATCTGGCGATGATCGAGCGAAAAACAGCCCGGTTGTTTCAATCTGCCACACAACTGGCGGCCGTTTTGGCCGGCGCAGACGCAACGACAGAAAAAGCGCTGACGGCATTTGGTTTGAATCTGGGCGTTGCTTTTCAGATTTCCGATGATCTTCTCGATTACGGGCCACCTTCCCCGAACCTTGGAAAAAATCCTGGGGATGATCTTGCCGAAGGCAAATGCACATTGCCGTTGATCCATGCACTAAGAAACGGAAACAGCGAAGAAATAAAACTGCTTCGATCGGCGATAGAAAGCGGCGACCGGGAGAAAATTCAAATGATACAAGAGATCATTCAATCCACGGGTTCGATTGCGTACACTTCGCGCCGTGCTCATGAATACGCGGTAGC
>CAJXWH010000178.1 GCA_913062915.1 uncultured Acidiferrobacteraceae bacterium
CGACAAAGCCCGATTCACGGGCCTGAAGTCCACACACCAGCCCGATCTTCGGGGCGGGATGGACTACATCGACAGTGCTCGACACGCCAATTACGTCGAGACCCATACCTACCAGCACGTGGTGAGTGAAGTTCGCGACTCATTCGGTTGGCCCGCTGTGGACGATTCTTCTTTCCCCACTCGGTCGAACTCGCGATCAGACAGGAGGTAACTACCATGCCGGACGCCATATCCAGAGTCATGAAAATCAACATCCGTGCTCGCTCGAGGGACCGGATCAACACTCTGCTGCGGGACAGTCTCGGGGGTGAGCCGGGACCTGATCGCGGCACTAACACCATTGGCGATTTCGAAGGCGCTTACGTGAATCTGGGGGGTGTGGTCTTCGACGTGATGGTCCCCACCGACCCCGATGGTGGATTGGCCAAGGTCATGGAAAAGCATGGTGAAGGCATCGATTCAATCTGTTTTGCAGTTGAAGACATGGACTATACAAAAGAGGTCTTCAGAGAAAAGGGAATAGAGTTCGCCCGGGATCAGGAATTCAATGGCAATCGGGTCGCCTTCGTGCATCCAAAGGACGCAAGCGGGATCTCACTCGAGTTCATCCAGGGCCCCGCAACGGAAGAAAGCAGCGACAGTTGAACCCCTGACATCGAGTACAGGTCAAATGGCTATGGTGACAGCGCGGGACGGGCGACACTCGGCGGTGGCCGCAAGCCCTCGGTTGCGGGCCTTATTTCGGAGCGTGCAATTGAGAGCGGGGCTGACGAGATGGAGTTTCGGCTCGATGGCGTGCGCTGCTGGCAGCGACCAACCGGTTGCGAGATGCTGACACACCATGGGTGACAGAACGAAAGAACGCCCACTCTCGTTTCGCGGATTCAAGGAGATACTGAGGTGATAAAGGTTTATGGCGTACACGGATCGCCTTTTGTTCGAAAAGTGTTCATCGCCCTCGAATTCAAGAGCATTCCTTACGAGATTATCCAGCAGATGCCTTTTTCTGGAGATAAGGAGTACTTGAAGATCAACCCACTCGCCAAGGTACCGACTCTCGTCGATGGTGACCTGACACTCGGTGATTCGAAAGTCATCTGCAGGTATTTGGAGAGCGCCTACCCAGAACCTGCGCTTTACCCTAAAGACATAGCGGATAACGCGATGGCTGACTGGTACGAAGAACTTTGCGGGAACCAGATCGCTGAGCTCGCGACGGGAATCTTCTTTCAGCGGTTCATGCGGCCCTTTGCCTTCAAGCAAGAACCCGACGAGGAGTTGGTTTCGAAGATTATCGAACAGCGCTTACCACCGATGCTGGACTACCTGGAAAGCCAGATCCCTGCCGAAGGTTTCAGGTTCGGTGAGTTCGGCATGGCCGATCTCAGTATCGTGAGCCCGTTTATCAACGCTTCCTATGCAGGCTACGAGGTTGATCGTTCGCGCTGGCCGTCGCTTGCAGGGTTGATCACGCGTGTGAAGGAACAGCCTCATGTTGCTGCGGTCCTTGGGAGAGAAGCCAGGGCGATGGGATTTGGCAAGTGAGGTCGGTTGTCCTAGTTGAGCATTTTAGTGGATCGGGTTTTTAGTCGGACGCCGAAGCGTCACAATGAAAATGCATAAGAAGCTCTCACGGCCCCATTGAATTAATTTAGGGTTCAGCTTATGGAACGTTACCAGTTGTACGGTGGGGGCGGCTCGCCTTATTCCCAGAAAATGCGCGCCATTCTGCACTACCGGCGATTGCCGTTTGATTGGATTCAGATTACACCCGCCATCCGGTCGCAAATACAACACGATGGTCCACCCGTCATTCCCATCCTCCGGCTACCAGAAGATCAGAGCCTGCATGTAGATTCGACCCCGCTCGCTTTTAAGTTGGAAGAAAGGCACAGCGACCGCTCGATTATCCCTGACGATCCCGCAATGGCGTTCCTTAGCAACCTGATTGAGGATTTGGGTGATGAATGGGTAACTAAAATGATGTTTCACTACCGCTGGGATCTCGAGATCGACCAGGTGTACAGCAGTCGTCAGATTGTCAGCGACAACTCCCCTAGGCTGCGTGGTGATGATCTGAAACAGGCGGCAGAAGCAATCCGGCAGCGCCAGGTCGGGCGTATGCCTCTGGTGGGTTGTACAAAACAGAACAAACCAATCATCGAAAGCAGTTTTCACGAATTACTCGCCATTCTGGACACCTTCGCAACCCGAGACGAATTCATATTTGGCACGCGCCCTTCATTGGCAGACTTTGGCTTGTTTGGTCAGCTGAAAACACTCGCCAGCGACCATACGCCCATGTTGATCATGCGAAATACTGTCCCCAGCGTTTACGACTGGGTGCGACGACTGGAGGACAGTAGCGGTATCGAAGGTGAGTGGCATGACTTTGCTGATATGCGACCGGCAGTTAGCGAACTGCTGAAGTTCAGTGCTCGATATTACCTGCCATTTCTGAAAGCGAATGCCAATGCACATGCTGAAGGGGCAGATACCATGACTGTGGATTTGGCCGGACGCATCTTTGAACAGCCAACGTTCAAGTACCAGGTGAAATGTTATGACCGGTTAAGAAAGTTGCTTCGAAACGAGCAGGTGGAGGCCCTGCGTGATTTGCTGGCAGAAACCGGATGTTTACAGTATCTGGAATAGTCGACGGGTAGAACGTCCATCTAGAAAACTAACAATCAGCAGGACTAGGGAGTCAGCCATGGCTGCAATAGAATTCGAACACAGTAACCACATTGCAACAGTGACAATAAACCGACCGGAAGCCAGAAACGCGATGAATCCGGAAGTGTTTGTCAGGTTGTATGACGCCTTCCATGAAGTTGAAAGTAACAACGACATACGTGTTGCGATTATCACCGGTACTGGTGACAAGGCATTCTGTGCCGGTGCCGATTTGGGCCGGCTGATTCCCTTGATGAATGGTGCCAGGCAACCGGAAGATGAGTGGGATAATCGATGGGTTAACGAAGTCAGCAAGCAGGGTACCTACCTGATGGGGCGAGACACCGTAAAACCTGTCGTTGCAGCTATTAACGGACACGCAATTGCAGGCGGAATGGAACTCGTACAGGGAACAGATATCAGGATTTCCGTTCCTGAAGCGAAACTTGGTGTGCAGGAAGTCAAGTGGGCGTTATTCCCAGGCGGTGGTTCAACCGTGAGACTGCCGCGCCAATTACCCTATGCCAAGGCGATGGAGCTCCTACTAACAGGCGATCTGATTACTGCGGAGGAAGCCTTGAATTATGGTTTCCTCAACTATGTCGTCGAGCCCGCTGAATTAATGAACAAAGCCATGCAGATCGCCGAAAAATTGGCAGCCAACGGTCCAATTGCAGTTCAGGCAATCCGCAAATCGGCGCGGGAAGTGTGGGGACACCCTGAGGAAGAAGCACTTAAACTGGAGTCGACATTTTCCGCACCGGTGTTTCAGACCGAAGATGCCATCGAGGGTCCAAAGGCATTTATGGAGAAACGGGCCCCAGTTTATAAAGGCCGCTAAACGTGTTTTTCAAGATTGCCATTGCTGGGCACGACGCGCTCACACCGACGCCGCGTGACGACAATTTGCTGCGAAGTTTATTCAGTTCG
Organism: uncultured Acidiferrobacteraceae bacterium; assembly: GCA_913062915.1. Classification (GTDB taxonomy): domain Bacteria; phylum Pseudomonadota; class Gammaproteobacteria; order Arenicellales; family UBA868; genus CAJXWH01. The sequence continues at coordinate 3,607 of CAJXWH010000178.1, forward strand.
TTAAACTGCTCGCGCTCAATTTTGAACAAGATCGGAAGAGCGTCGTGTAGGGAAAGAGTGTAGATCTCGGTGGTCGC
>CAJXWH010000179.1 GCA_913062915.1 uncultured Acidiferrobacteraceae bacterium
GCCTCGACTACCGGGCCGACAAGGGTTCGATCCTCTCTGGCCGCTTATAACCCCTGGGCAAGACCCGGCCACGTTGAGCGCGGCTTCCCACATAGGCTTCGAAATCGGTGGGTTTTAACGTCATGTGTTGACGCCCTGCGGTTAGCCGCAACTGATCGCCGTCCTGAAATACGGCAAGATCCACGATTTTCTCTTCTCCCGTTTTATATTTCGCCGCCGGAATATTCATCAGCTTTACTCCTTTCCCCCGGGCCATTCGTGGCAACTCTGCAAGCGGAAAGATCAGCAACCGACCGGTCGTCGTAATCACGGCAACCCAGTCGTCCTTCGGTTCCTGAACACGCTGCGGCGGCAACACCCCGACATCCCGGGCCCTTAAGATGGCTTTGCCCGACTTGTTTCGACTGTTCATCTCACCCAGGCTCGCGACGAACCCATAGCCCGCATCGGTAGCCAACAGATAGAGCGCATCTTCCTGGCCGATCATTACGCCCCGGAAAACCGCGCCATCCGGCGGTTTCAGCTGACTGCTGACCGGCTCACCCTGGCCCCGCGCGGAAGCCAGGGTGTGCGCTGTCAGGGCATAAGTACGACCGGTTGAGTCGATACACAACAGGGTTTCGTTGGTGCGTCCAGCGACGTCGTGAAGATACCGATCGCCTGAACGATAGCTGAGCGTTTTGGAATCGATGTCGTGGCTTCGAGCCCCCCGGATCCACCCCTTTTCCGACAACACAACGGTGACCGGTTCTGACGTTACGAGATCAGTGTCACTGAGCGGTTTCGCAGCTTCTCGCTCTACCAAGGGCGACTGTCGCTCGTCGCCAAACTCCTCGGCATCGGCAAGCAGTTCGTCCCGAACCAACCGCTTTAAACGGGCGGCGGATTTGAGGGTCCTCTGTAGATCTGCCTTTTCCTTGGCCAGTTCCTTCTGTTCCCCTCGGATGTTCTTCTCCTCCAGCTTAGCCAACTGGCGCAGCTTCAACTCCAGGATCGCCTCGGCCTGGTCCTCTTTCAGCCGGTAGCGCTTCATGAGCACCGGTTTGGGATTGTCTTCGCGGCGAATAATGCGGATGACCGTATCCAGATGAAGGTATGCCTTCAACAAGCCATCGAGGAGGTGGAGTCGGGCGGTCACCCGATCAAATCGATGCTGCAAGCGGCGACGAACGGTCTCCTGCCGGAATCTCAACCAATCGTTAAGCACCTCTTTGAGGTTGTGCACGCGCGGCCGACCATCCAGCCCGATCATGTTCATATTCACGCGGTAACTGTGTTCGAGATCCGTCGTCGCAAAAAGATGCTCCATAAGTTGGGTCAGTTCAACGCGATTTGAGCGCGGTTCAATAACCAACCGCGTTGGGTTCTCATGGTCCGACTCGTCACGCACATCAATCACCATTGGCAGTTTCTTTGCCGACATCTGTGCGGCGAGCTGCTCCATCATTCGCTCCCCTGAAACCTGGTATGGCAATGCTGTCACGATAATGTTGTCATCCTCCCGCTCCCATATAGCGCGTTGCCGGATAGAGCCTGTCCCGGTCGAATACATCTGGCGAATTTCGGCAACCGGTGTAATGATCTCCGCCGCAGTTGGAAAATCCGGCCCGTGAATATGTTCACACAACCCGGCCACCGCCGTCCGCGGACTTTCCAGGAGCCGCACGCACGCGCTGACCACTTCGCGTAGATTGTGGGGCAATAAATCAGTCGCCATTCCAACTGCAATGCCCGAACCCCCGTTTAACAGCACTACCGGTAGCCGGGCAGGGAGAAACTCCGGCTCTTTCATGGTGCCATCAAAATTCACCGACCAGTCCACAGTTCCCTGACCAATTTCTGACAGCAAGGCGCGAGCGAAGCGCGACAACCGCGCTTCGGTATAGCGCATGGCTGCGAAGGACTTTGGATCGTCTTGTGATCCCCAGTTGCCCTGCCCATCGACCAATGGATATCGAAAGCTAAACGGTTGCGCCATCAAAACCATCGCTTCGTAACAGGCAGTGTCTCCGTGCGGATGAAACTTGCCCAGAACATCGCCTATCGTTCGCGCAGACTTCTTGTACTTAGCGCCGGCACTGAGGTTGAGTTCCGACATCGCATAGATGATCCTGCGCTGCACCGGTTTGAGCCCATCGGCTAGTTTCGGTAGGGCCCGGTCCAGAATCACATACATCGAGTAATTAAGATAGGACTGTTCCGTGAACCGAGAGAGTGGCACCTTTTCTAGATTGATAGCGGCCGAGAATTGCGGCTCGGAGTGTCTTCTCTTTTGCGATCGCGTAGTGGATTTCCGGGGCATGATAGGACGCTATCTCCTGGGTCTGTGGCAAAATGGGTTCCCGCTCTTTACATCCGAAGAAACCTGACAGTCCATGCATTATAGCTGTGGCTTATATGAATTCGAGGCACCCTGACCGTGACAGATCAGATTCGTAAACAGCTTGCGGGCGGACCCAAGCCGACATGCCCCGATGAACTGCTCGGCATCCTCGATCAACTCGGCATCGACCACACCACGGTCAAACATCCACCGATGTTTACAGTCGCGCAAAGCAAGAAGCTCCGCATCACGTCAACCTGCGGGGCCTATACAAAAAACCTCTTCTTGCGAAACAAAAAAGGATTGATGTGGCTCGTTACCTGCTCTGAAGACAGGCGCTTAGACTTGCCTTCACTCGCTGCCCGCTTGCAAGCCGGGCGCCTGTCTTTTGGATCTGCTGATCGCCTGATGAAATACCTGGGTGTCACACCGGGCGCCGTTTCTCCACTTGCGCTCATTAACGATTCCATCGGATCGGTGTCTTTTGTCATCGAAGAAGAACTGCTGCGACAGCCTATGATCCACCTGCACCCACTAATCAATACCCAAACCACCCGCATTGCGATTCGAGACCTCTTGCGATTTGTGCGCCATACTGGGCATCCCCTGCTCTGCCTGCCCTTTGACGCTTCCGGGGCCGTGCCCGCGGCCGAATGTTGCGCCACTCAACCGCTTGACGAAGCCACAACATGAGATTCCATTCCAGCATCCTGCCCCTGTCAGAAATTGCCAATGGCCTCCGCTCGGGAAAACTCTCAGCGGTCGGGCTTGTTGAAGATTGTATTGCCAAGCGAAATGACACTCTGGATGCATACAAGTCATGGCGTCCGGATGTTGCCATGAGCATGGCAGCGCTCGCCGACCAGGCCTTCTCTGATCAAAAGGATCTCGGGGCGCTTCAAGGCATCCCTATTTCTCTAAAAGACCTATATGCCGTTCGAGATATGGAGATTTATGCGGGGTCTCCCCGACTCCTGCCGGACACCTTGCAGCGTGAAGGTCCGCTGGTTGGAAAACTGCGCCAGCAACGGGCAGTGTTTACGGGCAAGACCCATACGGTTGAATTTGCGTTTAGCGGTCTTGGGCTAAATTCACACTGGGGCACGCCGCGCAACCCCTGGGACAACGCCGTTCACAGGGTCCCTGGGGGTTCCAGCAGTGGTGCGGGAGTTAGCCTGATCGAAGGTTCCGCAATTCTCGCATTCGGGTCGGACACTGCGGGTTCTGTTCGCATTCCGGCTTCTCTGACGGGTACCGTTGGATTGAAAACGACCCATGGACGTTGGCCTCTGGCTGGAATTTTTCCCTTAAGCCCGACGCTCGACACCCCTGGCTTATTGGCCCGTACCGCTG
>CAJXWH010000180.1 GCA_913062915.1 uncultured Acidiferrobacteraceae bacterium
CGGGTTCAGCGGGTTTTGCTTCTGCTGGTGGAGACGACTGCTGCGACTCTCCACATCCCACCAGAAGCACGGCTGCGATTGTTGTGATTAGGAGGTGTTTCATAACGGGCCGACCGTCACCCTGTTGAGCGCGTTGAGAATCTCAAGGTGCTTTTTGCCCCTTGCCTATCGGTGCCGTCTCGCTTGTTCTGCCGAACTTGGGATTGAGCTTGTCCGGGGTCGGCGCCTTGGTGTTTTTGACCCAGGTTAATAATTCCTTCTTCATTGTCGCTGTGCGCTCGGCCTGCTCGGTGGTGAGGTTCTTTTTCTCGCTGATATCATTTTTCACATCATAGAGCTCGACGCTCTTGTCTTCGTAGAAGTAGAAGATCTTCCAGTCGCCCTTGCGCATGACGGTGGCGGGTACGGCGCGCCAGTAGGGCTCGGTCGTGCCGTGGACCGGCTTGACCTTGCCGGCGCCGTTGCCTGTCAGGTAAAGCGGGTAGTGCCAGAAGATGGCGCGCTCATCCAGCGCTTTCTTGCCTTTGAGCAGGGGCAGAAAGGAACGGCCGTCCACCGGCTGGTTTTTTGGCAGCTGGGCGCCGGCGATCTCGGCGAAGGTGGGGAGGAGATCCACGCTGGTCAGCGGCGTGTCGCAGCTGGAGCCGGGCTTGATGACCCCGGGCCAGGTGACGCAGGTGGAGACGCGGATGCCGCCTTCGAAGAGCGCGCCCTTGGCGCCGCGCAAGGGTTCCATGGTCGTCACCGGGGTGCCGCCGTTGTCCGATGAGAATATGAAAATCGTATTCTTATCGAGTCCGATCTCCTTGAGCTTGCCGCGGATGCGCCCGACGCTCTCGTCCACCGCCGTGATCATGGCGGCGTAGACGGGGTTGGGCTTTTCGTTGGTCGCATTGTCCCAGCCCTGAGATTTCTTCTTGTACTTGTCCACCTCCTCCTTGAGCGCGCGGTGCGGGCCGTGCACGTCCCAGTGCGCGAGGTAGAGGAAGAAAGGTTTGTCCTTGTTCTCGTCGATGAATTTCACGGCGCGATCGGTCATGGTCCGCGCCACGGTGATGCTGCCGTAATGCTTGCTGCCGGGGCCGTTATTGCCGTTGCAGGTGCTCAGGTCGAAGCCCTGGGTGTCCGGGCCCAGGTGCCACTTGCCGATGCGTGCGGTGGTATAGCCCGCGGGCTTGAGCACCTCGGCGATGCAGGTGTGTGCCCCTTCGATCGTGTTGTTGCGCGATTCCAGGGTGTTATGCTCGGCGTCGCCACCTCGGGCCGGGACCAGGAGGCGCATGAGATTTACGCTGCCCTTGGACTTGCCGCCCGGCGTGTAGAGCTGGGTGCGCGGAGAGTACATGCCGGTCATGATGCAGGCGCGGGTGGGCGCGCAATTGGGTCCGCCGGAGTAGAACTGGTTCATGATCATCCCGTCGCGGGCGAGCGCGTCGAGGTTCGGGGTCTCCGCGAACTTGGCGCCGTGGAAGCCTACGTCGCGCCAGCCCAGGTCGTCGGCCAGGACAAATACGATGTTGGGCTTTTTTGCGCTGCGCGCAGTCGAATCGGGCGTTGCGAACAGTTGGAGCGGTGCGAGCAGGGCGATGAGGAGGATTGTGAGAGTGAGTGGTTTCATGGGTTCGGAATCACCAGAGTGAATCACATCTATTGTTGATAGGAAATTTAATTGTCCCGCTGGGGTAGAGTCAGTCCAAGGCATTGGCATAGCCTTCGGCTAGCGCATCGGTCCGCTGCCGCATTAACTTCAATTGTGTCGCATACCCCGGATCGTTCGCCAGATTGACGAGTTCGTCAGGGTCATCTTTGAGGTCGTGGAGAAACTCGTAGGCCGGGTTCTGATCCAAGTAGCGGGCGTATTTGTAGCGCTGCCCCCGCACGCCTTCCCAGGACATTGAGTAACGCGGGTTGAAATGTTCACAGAAAAAGTCCTTTCGCCATGTTTCGGGGGTGGCTTTGCCTTCGATCATCGGTTTCAAACTGGCGCCCTGGTAGCTGGCCGGAACCGGCACCCCGGCCCAGTCCAGAAAGGTGGCTGGCAGATCGAGGTTGAGCGCCATCGTATCGACGGTGCGCCCGCGATGCTGCTTCGGTTGCCGTGGATCGAAAATGACGAGGGGCACGCGTTGGGATTGCTCGTGGTGTGACCATTTTCCGGCGAAGCCGCGATCACCCATGTAGTAGCCGTTGTCAGCCACATAGACCACGACGGTGTTTTCAGCGAGGCCTTCTTCTTTGAGCGTCTGCAATACACGCGCCATCACGTGGTCGACTCCGGAGAGCATCCGGAAGTAGGCGCGCATGTTGAGTTGGTATTTTTCCGGAGTGTCCCAACGCCAGTGAAAGCGCTCACGGTGGTTTGATATTTTGAAGAATTCCGGATGCGCTTCAAAAATCGCCGGATCAGACAAGCGCGGCGCGGGGATCTTGAGGTCGTCATATTTTCCATCCATCGCTTTGGGCCAGGGATAGTGCCCGGCACCCGGCTCCCGGTCGCGGTCCTCGGCATGCCCCGCATTGAACCAGAGATTGAGGCAGAACGGGCTTTCCTTGCCGCGGTGGGATTTCAGAAATGCGATCCCGCGATCACCTATGAGTTCCGTGGTATGCCGTTTCGAGCCGTCCGGCATGGTTTTGAAGTAAGGGTTGCGGAAGATTTTCTCGAATTCGTCGAAATGATCTTGGGGCTTGAAGCCTTTCGGCATCTTGGCGTGCCATTTTCCAAACAACCCGGTTCGGTATCCCGCGTCTCGCAGGAGGTCAGGAAATAATTCGGTGAGCGCCTCGGGCCTGACCCTGTCCGATTGATTCGGCTCAACCGACGATCGCGAGGTCAGTCCAGTTAGAATCGTGGTCCGGCTTGCCCAGCAGGTCGAACGGGTTACGAACATGTTCTCAAAACGCACTCCATTTGCGGCGAGCCGGTCGATCGTGGGTGTTTCCACAATGGCGTGCCCGGCGCAGCTCAAGGTGTCGTTGCGCTGATCGTCGGCGAAAAAGAAAAGGATGTTTGGCAAACGTGACGTTCCATCCAGTTGCGGCTTCGCCACTGTAGAAGAGGAAACGGCCATAGTGGCTGTCAGTAGCAGGGCAATCAGTGGATTGGATCGAGTCATGTTCATCGTCATTTTCTAGGCTGATATCGCGAGAGCCAGTCGATTCTGCCGCTTATTTTTTGTTTCTTCGACACTTTTGATTTACGTCGAATCATTTGAACTTGGGGTGGGTCAGTCGTTGCGATCAATGACCATCCGTCGCATCTCGTCGGTCGCGGCCGCCACAGCCGCCCCGTCCAGCTTGACACGTCGCACTTTTCGAATACCGTCCTCGTTCGGGAGTGAGAGCTGAGCGTAGAACGCACCACCACGTTTCCAGAGGCCGCGAATTCTTCGCTTGCGCCCGTCGTATACTTTTTGATATTTAACCGGTTCGCGCGTCGACTGTGCGTCGATGCGGAGAGTGTTTTTGTTGCTGTCGGTTTCAGTAAGTTTCATCCTGTAACAGTAGCATAAAAAGTAGCACATGGGTTATTTCAAGGAACACCAGAGTTCAAATAACCCCCGTTTTATTAAGTTATTTCTGGTAGCCAGTGTGGCGGAATTGGTAGACGCGGCGGATTCAAAATCCGCTTCTTTCACGAGAGTGTGGGTTCGAGTCCCTCCACTGGTACCACT
>CAJXWH010000181.1 GCA_913062915.1 uncultured Acidiferrobacteraceae bacterium
TCGTCGTAAACATCGTGTTCAGTCTATTGTTGATTCGACCGCTGGGGCACGTGGGTTTGGCCTATGCCATGTCAATTGCCGCATTTGTCAACGCTGGACTGCTCTATCGGTGGCTGCGCGCAGACCGGGTCTACCGACCAGAAAGGGGTTGGGCGGCATACTTTTTTCGGGTAGCTCTGGCGGGTGCTGTGATGGGGTTGGTGCTCGGGTTTTTTGTTGGCGATTCGAAAAGCTGGCTGGACGCAGGAGTTCTTCGCAGAGTGGGTCTTTTGGCCCAGTGGGTGTTGCTTGGCGGCGCAATCTATTTCTCCAGCTTGTATGCTATGGGAATTCGATTTCACCAGTTCCTCCGTAGGCCCTAATGAGTAGCCAGCTCGAAGACAGCAATTCCTGGATCCCTCAGATTGGCAATCCCTGTGACGCTCGAATATTCTCCCTAGCCGAGGCCCAATCTTTGCTGCCTGTGGTTCGCAAAGTGACCCGTCGGGCCGTTGGCGACTTTGACCCCGTTCGGGGGCGTTATCGGAATCTGTTGGATTGCGATCCAAGAAAGTCACAGTTGGCGCTCCAATACGAAAAGATTGTTCGCCTCTGGATGACGAAGATGGCGCGGTTTGGTTTGGTGGCTCGAGGTCTCTGGGCGGTCGATTTCGATACGGGAGATGGGTATCTCTCGTGGAAGTACCCGGAATTGCGTCTGGCATTTTTCGTTGATTCTGAGGATCCGAATTTGACCCGGCGAAGCCTTTCAGAAGTGCTTGCCGAGCGCTTGCCGAACTGGACTTGAGTCATGGGGATCTTTATTTCGGGAAATCTCGATCTCCCGCGCTGGGTGATGACAGAATAAAAGCATCGATGGAACTCATTCGAGCAGAGCAACGCGCGCTGCCTCGCGCCAGGGGCTCTGTCATATCTATTGGTAACTATGACGGCGTACACGCAGGCCATCGCGAGTTGATTCGCACATTGAAGGATCAGGCGCGGGCATTCTCTGCGCCGGCAACGGTAATGACGTTCGAACCGTACCCCCAGAAATACTTCCGACCCGATGATCCGCCCACTCGATTAACGACTTTTCGGGAGAAACTGGAACTTCTGCAAGACAGTGGCGTGGACCGTGTCATTTGCCTGCGATTCAATCAGGACCTCGCCGAAACCAAAGCCGATGAATTCATTGAACGCTGCCTCGTTGAAAGGCTCGATGTTCGTCATCTTGTGGTGGGCGAGGATTTTCGTTTTGGCAGGGGCCGGAAAGGGTCAGTCGAGTTGCTCCGGGAATTGGCACCCGCCCACGGTTTTGGTGTGACCGGAGTGAATACGGTTCGAATCGATGGTGAGCGGGTCAGCAGCTCCCGAATTCGAGAATTGCTCAGAAATGGAAATCTCAATCGAGCCCGTGCGTTATTGGGCCGGAGATTCTCTATTAGCGGGCATGTGGCTTACGGAGATCAACGAGGGCGAACGTGGGGGTTTCCGACAGCGAATATCTATCCACGCTATGATCACGTCCCTTTGCGGGGTGTCTTTGCTGTTCTCGTTACGGGGGTCGGGGGTCGGGTGCTCAATGGTATTGCCAATCTCGGCCATCGACCGACGGTTTCGGGAGACAAGTTCTTGTTAGAAGTTCATTGTTTTGACTTTGATAAAAATATTTACGGGCAGAGAATTCAGGTTGAATTCTGCCGTTGGATTCGTAACGAGCGGAAATTCAATGGACCCGAGGCGCTCCAGACCCAAATTCGAAAGGATGTCGATCAGGCCCGGCATTGGTTCCGGGACCACTTTGCCGAGTGATCGAAAAACGAAAATTTCTTCTGCGCTACGCAGTACTCGGCATACTGCTGGTCATTTTGGATGCCTTTAGCAAGGACGCTGTCCAGCGGAGCCTGGCGGATGGATCTTCTATTGATCTGCTGCCGTTTTTACAACTGGTGTTGGTCTACAATAGAGGGGCAGCGTTTGGGTTTTTGGGCGAGGCATCGGGTTGGCAGTTGCCTTTCTTTGCGGCTGTTGGGGTGATCGTTTCCAGCGTGATTGTGATAAGGCTTGTGCGGGCCGCGGCAACTCAGAAATGGTTTGAAGTTGCCTTGGTATTGATTCTTGCCGGCGCCATCGGGAACCTGATCGATCGGATTCGAGTCGGTTATGTCGTTGATTTTATTTCACTTTATTACGGTGCTTGGCGATTTCCGGCGTTCAATGTGGCAGACATGGCGATTTTTTTGGGCGCTGTGATGCTTGTCCTTGAATTGCTTGGGATGTTGCCCCGGCGAAAAGCAAGAGAGTAGCAACGGATGGGCAGGACGAACCCGCGCAGTATCTTGGTTGGTATCGCACGAAGCGCAGATTTTGTTATTGTGGATCGCCACTAAGTCAATGAGCATGGAAATCATACTGGCGAGTCCGCGGGGGTTCTGCGCCGGGGTAGAGCGGGCCATCGTCATCGTCGAGCAGGCCCTCGAAAGATTTGGGCGACCGATCTACGTTCGCCATGAAGTGGTCCACAATCGTTTTGTCGTTTCTGATTTGAAGAACAAAGGGGCCGTTTTCGTGAACGAGTTGGATGAAGTGCCCGATGGCGCAACGGTGATCTTTAGTGCGCATGGCGTGTCCCGCGCAGTCCAGAAAGAAGCCGCCTTGCGCCCATTGTCAGTGCTTGATGCCACCTGTCCATTGGTGACGAAGGTGCATACCGAGGTGAAGAGATTTCGAGACGAAGGGTGCGAGGTGATTTTGATTGGGCACGCTGGACATCCCGAAGTCGAGGGGACACTCGGCCAGTCAGAAGATGGCGTTTTTCTGATTGAGAGTATCGAGGATGCAGACCGACTTTCTGTGGACAACCCGGATCGATTGGCGTATGTGACACAGACAACCCTTTCGATGGATGACACAGCCCAGATTGTCGATGCACTCAAGATTCGATTTCCTAACATCCAAGCGCCGCGGCGGGACGATATTTGTTATGCGACCCAAAATAGACAAGATGCGGTCAAACGGTTGGTGTCTCGATGCAATGCGGTGTTTGTGGTCGGGTCTTTGACCAGTTCAAATTCGAATCGGCTGCGAGAAATTGCCGAGCGCGCCGGCGTGCGCGCCTTCTTGATCGATGAAGCGAAGGAAATTACAGCTGACATGATCGATGGGTGCCACACAGTGGGCGTGACCGCTGGGGCGTCAGCGCCAGAAGCACTGGTGAAAGGCGTGGTTGATCGGCTGTGCAGGTTGGGAGGCAAATTGGCGCCTGAAGACACCCAAGTCGTCGAGACAATCACTTTCTCATTGCCGCAGGAACTCAAAAAGGTTGCCACCGGCTCGCCGCAATAGACCGCAAGAGTTGCGCCGGAATATAATTTTATTGTGATCGGTTCTGACAGTAAATCAGGAGCGCGACGGAACAGTCGCGAAGTGCTGTGCTCGGTCGGGATCTCACCTACTTTTCATCGCGTACAGATCTCCGACCTGGTGTTTCAATGTCAGTAACACGTCACGGCAGAAGAGGTTTACGAGCAATTGAATGCCGAAAGACGGCCTGTGTCGAGAGCGACCGTCTACAATACGCTCGAAATATTGGTCGATCATGGTCTTCTCCGGCAGGTCACGGTTGAAATAAATCGGGTCTTTTTCGATTCGAATATCTCTCCACATCGT
>CAJXWH010000182.1 GCA_913062915.1 uncultured Acidiferrobacteraceae bacterium
GGCAAAACCGGGTGCAAACACAAGACGCCAAACGAGCCGAACGCAATCGATCGCGGGTTTTTTTAAGGGGCGCCGCTGACCGCGATCACCTGGGGGCAACTTTGGGGGCAACTGCCCGGACAAGTTTTTAAAATCTCCTTACAAAGTAAAGAGATAGGGCAGGTTTAAGATGCCCGCCGCCGGGTCAGACTTTTTCAGTTCTGTGGCCAGTTGGGGTGTCGTTTCTCAATAAAGGCGTCGATACCCTCTTTCGTGTCATCAAACATCATATTACCCGCCATCGCTTCCCCGGCAACTGCATAGGCCTGCGATAAATCCCATTCCAGCTGTTTGTAAAACAGCGCCTTGCCCGCGCAGATGGAGTCTCGGGGTTTGCTGGCGATATCCTGCGCCAGCGCGGTTACCGCGGCATCCAGGTCTTCGGGGGCCACAACCTGGTTAATGAGCCCGAAGTCGACGGCAGTTTGGGCGTCGATAAAGCGTCCCGTCATCAGCATTTCGAAAGCGCGTTTCCGGGATACGTTTCTACTGAGCGGCACGCTGGGTGTGGAGCAAAATAGTCCGAGATTGATTCCTGATACGGCAAATCGGGCCGCTGTTGAGGCCACGGCCAGATCGGAGTTGGCGACCAATTGACAGCCGGCTGCAGTCGCCATGCCGTGTACCTGGGCAATAACTGGCTGCGGAAGCTGCACCATGGTCATCATCACTTGGCTGCAGCGCCGGAAGAGATCCTGGTAATAGACTTTCTCCGGCCGGTCACGCATTTCCTTGAGATCGTGCCCGGCGCAAAATGCTTTACCGGCCCCCCCGAGAATGACAACCCGGATAGAGGTATCCGAGCCGATGTCATTCAGCACATCTTCCAGCGCAGACAACAGGTCTTCGGACAAGGCGTTATACTGCGCGGGCCGGTTCAAGGTTACTTTCGTGACACCAGCGGCGCAGTTTTCCCGCAAAACCACGGGTTCCACAGCGCTTTGTTGGCCCAGTTCCTGATTCAAAATTGCATCTCCCAGTAGGGATTAATGGCTACGGTACTTCTATGACCCAGGGTTGTAAACCGGTATGTCGTTGATTTCGATCGAGGAGCTGGAGCGTTTGACGCGCGAGAAGTTACCTTTTGCCAGAATTTCAAAGTTTCGGGTAGAAAAACTGGAATCGGGCCGGGCGACTGTTCGTGCGCCGTACAGCAGCGAGTTCCTCAGGCCCGGGGGCACCATTTCCGGCCCCATCATGATGGGTCTGGCTGATTTTGCCATGTACGCAGCGGTCTTAACCCGCGTTGGCATCGTTGAGCTGGCGCTCACTACGAATTTCAATATCAACTTTCTGCACCGACCCAAACCAGGGGACCTCCTGGCAAAGGCTCGACTGATCAGATTGGGCAAACACCTTGCCATGGGGGAGGTCGAGGTCTATGTGGACGGACACGAGGATATGGTCGCCCATGTGACGTCCACCTATTCTCTTCCCCCTTGAGCTGTCAGGGCGATAAATTAAGTCCCAATACGGCGGACGGTGGCAGCTGGCGTCCGGTTGGCAGTGGTTTCGTCTCGGCTAATGATTGCTTTGTTCCAAGATCGCGGGAATTCGGTCTTCCCAGCCGATCGCCATGATGTGGACCCCACGCACCGTAGAACGGAGAGCCCGCACGGTACGGGCAGCGATGTTGATGCTGACAGCTGCGATTTGATCCCGGTCATCGCCTGCGCCCTGGATTTCCTCGATCAGTGAGGCTGGAATCTCAATACCCGGGACCTTCTCGTTCATGTACTTTGCCATCTTGACCGATTTGATGGGAATAACTCCGGCCAGCACCGGTGAGGTCGGGCGCGCTTTTTCCATGAAATGTTCGAATGCGGCCGGGTCGAAGACGGCTTGCGTTTGAAAGAACTCCGCTCCGCTGTCTTCCTTGCGGCGCAGGTTTTCTATTTCTGCAGAAACGTCTGAAGCGCCCGGGTTAAAGACTGCACCGACGGTCAACTGGGGCGTGCCTTGCAGGCGGTGGCCGGTTAAGTCTGTGCCCGAACGCAAGGCATGGGCGGCCTCCAGTAATTGCGAACTAAATAGATCAAATACAGGTTTCGCATCTGGGTGATCTCCAGTTTTAGGGGGGTCGCCACCCATAAACACGATATTCGAAATCCCTAGTGCGGCCGCACCCAGCACGCTGGCTTGAATCGCGATCCGGTTCTTGTCTCGGGATGTCATTTGCACGATCGGTTCGATACCGTGATCGAGCAGCAAATGAGCCGCTGCGACGGGATCCATGGACATGCGCGCGGCATGGGATTCCGTCAGATTGAATGCGGTGACGATTCCTTTTAGGCCCTGCGCCTTTTGCAGGAGATCCGTGAGATCAGTGCCCTTCGGTGGGGACAGTTCGCTGGTAACGAGGAATTTCGGTGTCGCCAATTCATTAGAAAATGCGCTCATAATAAGGGATTATCAGGAATTCGGTGGGCACTGGCCAGAAACTTTCGCTGGCTCGGCTGCTGCGGGTTGTTGGCACGACAATTTTGGTCGGGTATTGAACCAAAGAGGTATCTCAAAGATGAAAGAAAAGTCGGAGAACATGGCGCTGCACTATGACACTCACGTTTTTTGCTGCATCAACGAGCGTCCTGACGATCATCCGAAGGGATGTTGCAGTGCCCGAGGCTCCGTCCCGTTACAGGGATACATGAAAGCCCGGGCAAAAAAGATGGGCCTCGGGACCCGGGTCCGCATCAATCGGAGTGGCTGTCTTGATCGTTGCGAACTCGGTCCGACGATGGTGGTTTACCCGGAAGGCGTCTGGTACACCTATAAGACACGCGAGGATATAGATGAGATCCTGGATCGGCATATCCTCCGAGGGGAGCGTGTTGAACGATTGCTTTTGGAGCCCGGCCAGATTGTGCCGCGACCCCAGGTATCAGAGAAATAGAATCTTTCGTGTTTGTAATTTAGGAGTGACCCATGACACATTTTTCGAATAAGCGGGTGGTCGTATCGGGTGCGAGTCGCGGGATCGGTCTGGCGATTGCGAAAAGACTGGCATCCAACGGAGCAAGCATCTCGATTCTTGCCAAGACTGCTGAGCCCCACGCCAAACTGCCTGGAACGATTTATACCGCAGCAGAGGAAATAGAAGCGGCCGGCGGTCGTGCACTGCCGATCGTTACTGACATTCGCAGCGAAGAGCAGGTGCAGTCGGCAGTTGCCCAGACCGTAGATGCATTTGGAGGCATCGATATTTGCATCAACAATGCCAGTGCCATTTCATTGACGCCAACTGCGAAAACGCCGATGAAACGGTTTGACCTGATGTTCGATGTCAATGTACGGGGGACTTTCTTGTTGGCGAAAGAGTGTATCCCGCATCTCGCTCGAGGAGAGAACCCGCATATCTTAAATATTTCCCCGCCGCTTGATGTTAAAGCGAAGTGGTTTGCACCCAATGTGGCATACACCATGTCAAAGTTCGGCATGAGCCTGTGCGTGCTGGGAATGGCGGAGGAACTGAAAAAGCAGGGGATTGCCGTGAATGCGCTGTGGCCGCATTCGGTGATTGCCACGGCCGCGATTGCAAATGTTGTTGGAAGCGAAGTTGCGCTCGGTCATTGTAGAAAAGCGGACATCATGGGCGACGCGGCTGC
>CAJXWH010000183.1 GCA_913062915.1 uncultured Acidiferrobacteraceae bacterium
GAACTTGCCTCGCACCGTGACTGGGTGAAGGACATCGAAGACACCCAGAACGTCAAGCTGAACTTCCCGATCATTGCGGATTCCGACCAGAAAGTTGCGAACCTGTACAGCATGATCCAGTCGGAAGACAACAAGATGACTGTTCGTTCGGTGTTCATCATCGACCCGGAGAAGAAGCTCCGGCTGACCATCACCTACCCCGCTGCGACGGGTCGCAACTTTGCGGAGATCCTTCGCGTGCTGGACTCGCTCCAGCTGACCGATGGCTACAAGGTGGCGACCCCGGCCAACTGGCGGGACGGTGACGACGTTATTGTTTTGCCGGCCGTATCCAACGAAGAGGCCGACGAGCTGTTCCCGAAGGGTTACGAAGTAGTTCGTCCTTACCTGCGAACCACTCCACAGCCCAACAAGTAAGACGGCTTGACCATGTGATTGATCGCCCCGCATGCTCAACATGCAGGGCGATTTCGCGTCCAATGGGAACTTGTCGTGCCCGAGATCCGTCCGCAGAGTTCGGGAAATCAGATGCGGACGTTGTGTGCGATCTCGATTGGAGCGATTGCAATAGCGACTCCGAGTTCGCCCTTGCGAGCGGTGGCTCTGAGGTTCATTCTTTCTTTCCAGAGTTTGTACCGGCCTCCAGCCGTCTGAAATAAGGAAAGAAAAATATGCTCGATCGATTCCTTGTGCCTGAAAAAGACCGTGTGTTCGTTGAGTCCGAGAAAATGCGGGGGGCAACCATTGAAATCTTCGAGAAATGCGGCCAGTCGCCAGCCGATGCTGCACTTTCCGCCGATGTGCTGATGACCAGCGACCTGCGCGGTTGTGAATCGCACGGCGTGTCGAACCAGCTGCGGGTCTACGTGCAGATGTACGGCGACAGGGAGATCAACCCGACTCCAAACGTGCGGGTGACTCGTGAAACCGACGTAACGGCAAACCTCGACGGTGACGAGGGACTCGGGCTGCACGTTCTGCCAAAAGCCATGGAGTTGGCGATCGAAAAGGCCGAGAAACATGGCATGGGAGCGGTGACGGTCCACAACTCCCGTCACATCGGCATGCTGGCGTACCACTCGATGATGGCACTCGAGCACGACATGATCGGACTTACGACCACCGCCGGTAATCCCATGTCGATGGTCCCGACCCATGCCGGTGAAAAGATGTTCGCGACAAACCCGTGGGCGTGGGCTGCGCCTGCGCGGAACGAGGCGCCGTTCGTGTTCGACATAGCGACCACGCAGGTGGCGGGCAACAAGCTATACCTCGCCCAACGGGTAGGTGCGCCAATGGAACCGGCATGGGTGGCCGACGCCGAGGGGACCCCGATTATGGAGTCGGCCCAGTTGCCCGATGAGTACATGTCCCTTCCGTTTGGAGGGACCCGCGAGCAGGGTTCTCACAAGGGCTACGGCTTTGCGGCCACATGCGAGATTCTGTCGACGATCCTTTCAGGCATGGGCCCCGGATTTCTGATGCCAAAGACGCCGCGTCCACTGATGGGCCACTACGTTCAGGCGATCAAGATCGATGGTTTTACCGATCCCGATCAGTTCAAAGACGACATGGACAGATTCCTGGGCGGTCTGCGAAACGCAAAGCCGGCACCGGGCCACGACAGGGTGGTGTACGCGGGATTGCCCGAGGCCGAAGAAGTCGAGATCAGGCAGCGTGAGGGCATTCCGTACCACCGCGAAGTAATCGAGTGGTTCGAGTCGATCAAGGCCGAACTTGGCCTGGGCTTCGAGCTGGTCTGACCGGGTTCTGGTTTTACGAACAAAGATGAAACGTAAAGCCGCAGAAGGAATCACTATCCAACGCCCCGGGGCCTAGTTTCACGCTCCGGGCAAACGAGGAATCACCATCCGCATAGGCAAGCCTTTCAAATCAATCTGTCGCTCGGAAGGAATTTCTTGCAGTTCGCCTCTGGTGGCAAAACTCGAAATCGCGGCAGCTATGGCATCGACGATGTCATCTCGGGAAACGTGTTTTCGCAAATAACTGCTCAATGCGTCCTCGTACAGGTCAGTGCTCTGCGGGAACCAGTGGTTCAACAGTTCCATGCGCTCAGAAAAACCCTGTGCGGTCTTCTTGTAATGTTTCATCGCGTGCGATTCGTTCAGTGCCCAGAAAAGCAGCTCGATATTTACCTCGAACAGCCGCTCACGCGCTTCCGGTCTCGACTCCATGAGCTCGTCGACCTCTCGAATCTTGGGCATGATCCACCAGGTCTGTTTCGACAGCTTTCGACCGGTCTTCTCACGGTTAATCCGACTCGCCTCCCCGTAAGTCGAAGCAGCAAGAGAAAGTCGAGACGGCGACACGAAAATCGATGACCTGCGAGCTGCCCCAAGTAATTTCCGACCTTCGGCCTCGCATCTTCGGCCCTGCGTACCCTCATCAACAAGACCGATCTGCATATCGATCAAAATGTGGGACGCATCACCAAGTTGACCGAACAGCAAGTCAACAGATTCGAATATCCGATGCGACCAGACCCCGGTTTCGGTTATCCAAACTGCAAACCACCCACGCCTGCAGCCATCAACCCCAACAAAATCACCCAACTGCCAACTCCTCAGCTTAGAAACCGCCGTTATGAGCGGCCAAAATTAGATTCGATCCCACCCGAAGTTCAGCGTCGGCTATTCCTACCCCACCATAATTCCCTTACCCCGGCAACAACCACCCACTCCACTCACCTGGCGCATTACCAACGATCGCAGAAAACAGGTACATGTATTGTCCAACCTCAGTTGCCGTCGGCAGATTTTGACAGTTCTGAATGCAGCGCCTAATGTTTGCCCCCGAAATATGGTGTTGATTTGTCAGTTGGAACGGGGCCCGAGAATGGCAAGATTCAGGTACATGGTCAAAGACGCCGAGACGGCGGCCAACTTTTACAAGGAGCACTTCGGTTTCGAGGCAGGATTTCAACACCGTGCCATCCACATTGTTTCGAAAGATGACGTGACGCTCCTGCTGAGTGGCCCCGCATCCTCAGCCCAGCGCCCGATGCCCGACGGAAGCGAGCCGGGACCTGGCGGCTGGAACCGCCTTCTGATCGATGTCGATGACCTCGAGCCATTGGTTGAGAGGCTCAAAAAAGCCGGTGTCAAGTTCCGTAACGAAATAATCAAAGGTCCTGGCGGCAGGCAGATTGTCGCGGAAGACCCGGATGGCAATCCGATAGAACTGTTCGAGGCCGACAGCGTCCGGTAGCCGTACCTACGCAGTCGAGATAATCACTACGGCTGCAACGACCATCGATGCAGAGAGCAGTTTCAATAGCATGTTTGCTAGGGTGAATTTCTCGTAAACCAGGCTCGGTGCCAGCCAGGTCCCCAGGGCAGTCAGGCTGAATACAAATATCGGCCTCGCTCCGCCCAGAGCGGACACCAATGCAACCGGTCCTCTGCCTATCGCGTAGGTGATCAGCAGGTGGCCGACGAACGGCATGACACCTTCAGCCAGGATTAACCAAGGAGCCCGAGTGGGTTGTTTCAGGAAACTGCCAAGCGCTTTGAGGGCTTCAGGTCGAGCGAAAGCCACCCACATTACGGTGAACAGTCCGGTCCCTCTTATTGAAACGATATGGAGTGT
>CAJXWH010000184.1 GCA_913062915.1 uncultured Acidiferrobacteraceae bacterium
AGGCTTCAAGATCGTCATCTGATGTTACGCCGGGCGCCGGCGTGATGCGCTGTCCGCGGTAGGCATCAAATGCCGGCTGTGTGAGCAACTCCTCCATCGCTCTTAACCCCTCGACCAATTCCTTGACGTCATGCGGATGACTCAGATAATTGAAGTGCGCCGCCGGACGGTCACGCGGATCACACGAATGCAGTTTCACCTCGCCCTTGCTTTTAGGACGCAGTTGATCGCAATTGAGTTGATACCCCTGGCGCAGTTTGAGCCTGCGACCCTGCCATTCGCTGAAAACAGGGGTGAAGTGATACTGCAGGTTTGGATGTTCCACATCGCCGTTACCATAAACCAGGCCACCCATTTCCCAGATGTTTGATGCACCCAGGCCAGAGTGGGTCAGCAACCACTGCAGACCCACCTCAAGTTTTTTCAACGGGTGGGTCAGTTTATGCAGGGTTACCGGTCTCTTGCACTCGAAACCGGTGATCACGGTCAGGTGATCCTGCAGGCCTTGCCCGACGCCCACGAGATCCAGGACCGGCCTAATATCCATCGATTGTAAATAGTCGGTCGGCCCAATCCCTGAGAGCATCAACAGTTGTGGTGTCTTGATGGCGCCACAACTTACGATAACCGCAGTACTGGCACGCGCCCGGCGAGTCGCACCTTTTGCTTGATACTCCACCCCAACCGCTCGGTGGCTCTCAATCAGGATACGATTCACCAGGGCACCGGTCATTACCCGCAGGTTCGAGCGGCTAAGGGCAGGCCTCAAGTAAGCGACCGCTGCACTGCTGCGCCGACCATTTTTGATGGTGCTGTCCAGTCGAGCGATTCCCTCCGTTCTGTAGCCGTTAAGGTCATCCGACGTGCCCTGGCCGGATTGTTCACCCGCCTCCAGCAGTGCATCAAATAATGGATTTTGAAGTTGTCCCCGCGTGACACCCAGCGGTCCATCGCCGCCGCGCCACTCGCTCTCCCCTCGATCTGATGACTCACAGCGCTTGAAGTAGGGGAGACACTGGGCGAAAGTCCAGTCGGGCAGGTGGAAGTCCCTGGACCACCGGTCGTAATCCAGCGGATGACCCCGCATATACACCATGGAATTGATCGATGAAGAACCACCGATCACTTTCCCCCGCGGCAGTTCTATCTGGCGCTGATCGCACTCGGGCTCGATTTCGCTTCGATAATTCCAGTTGATGCTGGGATCCTTGTAAACGTGGTACACCCCGGCCGGTATGTGAATCAGTAACTTGTGATCCATGGGCCCCGCCTCCAGTAATAACACCTTCTTGCCGGGGTCTTCAGACAGGCGGTTGGACAACACGCAACCGGCCGAACCTGCGCCGAGGATGATGTAGTCGTATTCCGTCGTTTGTGTGGTGGTATCGGTCATATCGGCGGGTAAGCCTGAACCCGCGCGTGATAAATGATCAGTTTCCTTAAAGTTCTGATCCTAAGAAATGATTTCATCTTTCTGGGGGCAACGAGACTCGACTTCACTCCTTTAATAGGACCGGACCTCGGCCGCATCCCGGTAAAGAATATTCGACCAATTATTGTTGACCTTGCCACGTTGTTGGACCGCGTCTGGGTCCATGTCTTGCGTCGGTCGTCGTAACGGAATGGCATCGCCGTGCGTGTCCTGTCCGCGAACAATCAAAGCATAGTTCTCTCCGATCGTTTGCCGCACATGCGGCGGCATATACGCCTGCAATGCGACACCGATTCGTCGGCGATCACTTGGATTCGGCATTGAACCATGGATCACCTGCGCGTGATGAAGTGACATCTGGCCCGGCCGAAGTTCGATATTGACGGCCTGATCTTCATCCACATCAGGAATCTGTTGCCCCCGCGTAAGGATATTGTCCTCTCCAAAAGTATCTTGATGTCTCAAGATTCCGCCCGAATGACTACCGGGTATCACCTTCATACAACCCGACTCGGCATTGCTCGGCGTTAGGGCGAGCCAGGGTGTCACAAAATCATGAGGAACAAGACCCATATAGGTTGCATCTTGATGCCAACTGACAAAACCCGGACTCCACGCCTCCTTGATAAACAAAACGCTGCCGTAAAGCAGAATATCAGGCCCGATCAGGTCCTCAACTGCATTCAGAATGATCTCGTGATGGGCAATCTCGTCCAAAAAACAAAATGCAAGGTGCGCGTTGTTGCGATGAGTTGGGTTGAGCGCTTCTGGGTACTTTCGCTCTGCCTCTTCTAAGTGTTGGCGAACGTTCGCGGCTTCAGTTTCTGACAACACGTCGACCGGGGAACAGTAACCGAATTCATGGTAATGCTTGACTTGCTCTTCGGTCAGTATCTTGCCCATGAGATTTATCTACTCGGGTGGCGATTCGAACGAGCCAGGGTCGAATGGCTGCGGCAAACGGAGGAAAGCATCAAAGCCGACTAATCGATAACGATCAATTCGCGCCGAACGTCACAGAGCCGCTCACCACCGTGGTCGGTAACGACGAAAGGCTCTGAGATAGCTGCACCATACGAATCGAGCCACATGCCGGATTGAAAATGAAAACACATACCTGCCTGAAGTTCGGTCGTGTCGCCAGAACGAAGACTCGCCGTACGCTCACCCCAATCCGGCGGATAGTTGAGCCCGATGGAGTAGCCCACCCGGCTCTCCTTTTTGAGGCCATTTCGACGGAGCACCTGCTGCCAGACCGCTTCGACTTCCTCGCATGTCACACCCGGACGAGATTTTTCCAGCGCAACATCCACACCTTCGACAATCACCTTTGCCAGATCCTCAATTTCTACGGGTGGTTTGCCAAGATGCATCGTACGGGTGAGGGGTGCATGGTAATGATGCCGGGCACCGGCAATTTCCATCATCACCAGTGCATTGCTCGGCAACGGCTCGTCCGTCCAAGTGAGGTGCGACGTGCTGGTTCGTTCGCCGACCTGAATCAGGGGGCAAAGGCTGGTGTAATGCCCAAACTTTCCGTCCACACCCATGATCTGGGCATGGTAGACCTCCGCGATCACTTCGTACTGCGGCACGCCGGGGGCCATCTTTGCCAAGGCGCGGTGCATCGTTTCGGTACAGATCTGGCCAGCCTCCCGCATCCACACGAGTTCTGCATCGGACTTGACCAGCCGAGCCCAGTTCACGAGTTCCTGACAGTCTGAGAGTTGGGCTTCGGGAAGACCGCGCACCAGATGATCATGACAGCGGGCCGTGTAGTAGTGGGCATCGAGCTCGACCCCGATCTTTGCCTGACCCCAGCCACGTTCTTTGACCAGGCCAGCGAGTTCATCGAACGGGTGCTGGACCCGGTGATGCACCAGGGATTCTGAAAAACCGACGATGTTGCGGCCCGGCAGATCGGTTGTGTAATGAGCGGCTTTGGCATCCTGTGCCCGACCAAACCAGATCGGATCATCCTCATCCTGATGAACGAGAACCGCTTGAGGCACGTAAAACGACCACCCATCGTACCCGGTCAGCCAAGCCATGTTGGCGGGATCCTGGCAGATGATGAGATCGAACCCTGCGCGCTCCATGCGTTGCTTCGTCTGCGCTATGCGGCGTGCGTATTC
>CAJXWH010000185.1 GCA_913062915.1 uncultured Acidiferrobacteraceae bacterium
CATGCCGCACAGTACGAAGAAGCCCAAGCCAACAACGGCGCCTATCTTAAAAAACTGGTTGACGAACAAGGTGTTGAACTAAAACAGTTCGGGGAAGATATTTACGAAGGCGTTGCTGGAGCTGTCGCGGAAGTGTACGAAGGTGTGCGCGACCACAGCCCGCTCGGCAAGAAAATCAATGACCATTTCCAGGCAACCCTTCGAGAAGTTGGTGCCTGGCAAGCTAAAGCTGAAGTCGGATATTCAGCATTAAGAAACCAGGTTCTTGGAATTGGATAATTGATTTCTGAGTAACATAATGCGTTTAGGGCGGGGCGTAAGCCCCGCCCCTTCTTTCCGCTTGGCGTCATGACTGCAGCCCAAGAAACAACTGCAGGTGTTAGCTACGTGGCTACTTTCTGGGTCCGTGTATTCAGCTGGTGCATGCTCACCGTCCTGGCTGTCTTTCTCATCAATAATTACCTGGCGGTGACACAAGACTGGCCCGGCATTGCCCCAGTCTTTCAGCCTGGAAAAGCGGGAGCTTTGGCCTGGATCCAGGCCACTGCCTACATTGCTGGTTTCGCAGCGACGGTCATCTACGTCCAGTCCACTCGCTCCCAGACATTACGTGCAGACAGCACAATGATCTCGGATGCCAATGCGTTTCTGATCCGGGCGTTTTTCTGGGCCGTCCTGTTGATCGGCCTCGCCGACATGGTGGTCTCGTTTCTCCGCGTTGAAGGACTACTCGCTGGGGTAGTCGGTGAAGATCTGACCAAGAAACTGGGACGCCAACAATTTCGCGGCTCTTACCTGCATCTACCGCTGCTGGGTGTGGCCCTGGTGACGGCGGCATTCACCCGTACGCTGGGATTTATTTGGCTGAGTTTGCTCATCGTGGCGGCCGAACTTGCGATCGTCATCACCCGTTTTGTCTTTTCCTACGAGCAGGCCTTCATGGGAGATCTGGTTCGCTTCTGGTACGGGGCTCTGTTTTTGTTCGCAAGTGCCTACACCCTGTTACAGGAGGGACATGTCCGGGTCGATATCTTTTATACAAATTTCACGGCAAGAAAAAAGGGACTCGTCAATGCCTTTGGATCCATTCTTCTTGGCCTGTCATTTTCCTGGACAATTCTCCTGGTGGGAATGAAAAATAAGTCTGCCATGATCAATATGCCGATCGCAAAGTTCGAGGTCTCTCAGTCCGGCTACGGGCTTTACGTAAAATATTGGATGGCGGGCTTTCTTGCGATCTTTGCCATCACGATGGCGATTCAGTTTGTCAGTTATTTTCTCGATGCCGTTGCCGACTGCCGGGAAGAACCCGGCAAACGGCTGCCCGAAGCGCCGTCTGCCCACTAGCTAAGTACAACGATTGTGGAACTCATCTTTCTCACTTTACTGATCATCCTGATGGCCGGGGCCCTGGGCATGGGATTCCCAGTGGCTTTTGCGTTGCCCGGTTCAGCCATTATCACAATTACCTTGGCAGCGGTTTTTGGCTATTTTTTCGCAGGCGATGTCGATGCATTCTTTGCGCAAGGCGGCCCGGAATCGTGGCTGACCTCTGGGGTGACGAATCTTCGTGGGGTGTACTGGGAGGTCGAACGTGACACACTGATTGCGATCCCGCTTTTCATTTTTATGGGCATCATGCTGCAGCGCTCCCGAATCGCCGAGGATCTGCTGGTGACCATGGCACAACTGTTCGGTCCCGTGCCCGGGGGACTCGGGATGTCAGTCGTATTCGTCGGTGCGCTGCTGGCGGCCACAACGGGCATCGTAGGCGCCACAGTGGTAGCGATGGGGCTCATCTCCCTGCCCGCCATGCTGAACAATAATTATTCTAAGCCGCTGGCGACGGGCACCATTGCAGCATCAGGTACTCTTGGGCAGATCATTCCTCCGTCGATCGTCCTCATTATCCTCGCCGATCAGCTGGCGAGCGCCACCGACCAAGCAAGCACCGGACGCAAGGCAATGTTCAAGGAGGCAACCGGTGAGTTTTCCATGCCTTCAGAGTTCGACGTTTCCTCGACCAGTGCAGGAGAGATGTTTCTTGGGGCCTTCGTACCAGGTTTGGTGCTGGTGGCACTCTACATGGTGTTTATCCTGATTTGGGCCCAAATTCGACCAAAGTCTGCCCCCGCAGTTCGATATGAAGGCGCGTTCAATGCCCAGTTTTTTGTCAAGGTCTTCCTGATTCTGGTGCCACCGCTGGGACTCATTTTCCTGGTTCTGGGTTCGATTATTGCCGGTATCGCAACGGTCAACCAGGCAGGTGCGATTGGCGCATCTGGCGCACTGTTCATGGCGGGCTACCGGCTGACAAGTGGTCAAAAAGGGGCTTATTGGCCTGCTATTTTGGGCCTGGTATCGGTCGTAGCCCTACTGTTTCTGATCGCCAATTTTGATATCAACATTAAGCGTATCCGCGACAGTCAGGATATTCTTATCATCACGCTGGCTACGATTGGAACCGCAGGCTTACTTTCCGCTCTGTTCTGGAGCGGTTGGCGGGCATACCGAATTGACAACACTCTGCACAGTGTCATGGTCGACACAGCCAAGACCACGTCACTGGTCTTTATTATTCTCTTAGGTGCAGCCATGCTGACCGCCGCGTTCCGGGCATTTGGCGGCGAAGACCTGGTCCGTGACTTTCTAAACGGTATGGCTGGGGGATTCTGGGTCAAGTTCATCATCGTGATGGCCGTCATCTTTGTGCTCGGATTTTTTCTTGACTTTATCGAGATCGCGGTTGTGGTGGTGCCCATCATCGCACCGATTCTGCTGACCGACCCGTCCGCCAATATCACGGCCGTCTGGCTGGGGGTAATGATCGGATTGAACGTGCAGACCTCGTTCCTGACGCCCCCTTTCGGGTTCGCGCTGTTCTATCTAAGGGGTGTTGCTCCGGCCATTGTCAAGACTATCGATATGTACAAGGGCGTCATCGCTTTTATCCTGCTTCAGCTCGTGGCCCTTGGCATTGTGGCGGCAAATCCCAGTCTGGTGAATTATCTGCCGAACCGGGTTTCCATGACCGCCCCCACCGCGCCGCCACCGCGGAACCCAAAGTTGCAATACTGCATTGAGGAGTATGTCAACGAGGAATTTGTCCGCAACGGCGCCAAAATCAGTCAGGCAATCGACACGGCGCGTGGCCTCGATATGAGTTACCTGCCCAAGAAACTTGCAGGCAGCGTGGCCGACAGTTTTGATGAAGCCGGCAAGTCGATGTCGCTTCTTACTGAGGCGCGGCGGGCCGAGGCTAGGATTAACGATGCTGCCGTTTCGTACCGCCCGGTACACCGAAAGGTCCGATTAATAGAATATCAGGTTCGGAAAATCAAAGACGAGATTCAAGAACTGGGTAGGGCCATTCAGGGTCTTAGCGAAAATGAGATCATTGCCAGAAAAGAGCAAATTTCGGCACTCGAAACCGAAAAGGCACGACTGACAGCGAATATTCCAGACGATTGGGATCAGGTTTATCAGGACTTCGCTGAATTCACTAAGGCAGAAACCAACGCGCGCCGTAAATACAGACGAGCGGTGGACAGTGCGTAC
>CAJXWH010000186.1 GCA_913062915.1 uncultured Acidiferrobacteraceae bacterium
TCCTGGCGCGCACCCACGACCCGCGCTTCGCGGCCCAACGTTTTCGCCGTGACGCGGCCCAACAAGCATTGCCGCAAGCACGTGCAGCTTTGCGCCCTCAGTTGAGTTTTAGTAGCAGCCTGAGCCGCGCTTATGATGATGATTTCGAACACAGCGACAGTCTGCAATCATCTGTGTCACTGAACCAAATCCTCTACAACCGCTCTAACAGCCTTGCAGTGCAACAGGCACGCCACCGCGTTGCGGCGGCAGAAGCGGATTACCGAGAAGCCGAGCAGGATCTGATTCTCCGGGTGGCCCAAGCCTATTTTGCTGTGCTTTCCATGACCGACAACCTGGAGCTGTCCGAAAGAAATCAGGCGGCGATTGGCCGCCAACTCGAACTGGCGCTGGAACGGCTCAACGCCGGGCTGGGTACCCGCACCGACCTTTTCGACGCCGAGGCCCGTTACGAAAGCGCGGTCGCGGACGGTATTGAAGCGGCAAAACTTTTGGATGATGCGGGCCAAGGCCTCATGCTGCTTACAAGCAGCAACCCCGGCGCCCTACGTACGGTGCACCCGGCCGCCCGATTGACGTCTCCTGAACCCAACGAGCCTGGAGCCTGGGTTGACGCTGCGCTTAAAAACAACCATCGACTTGTGGCCGAAAAACACAATCTGTCCGTTACCCAACTCGCCGCTGCCAGGCAACAGTCGGCTCGCTTGCCGACTCTGCGTGCAAGCCTGAGTAGTTCCTTCACTGATTCGGAACAAACAGACAGCACTCGAACCAGTTTTTCGCTGAGCTTGTCGGTCCCCCTCCTCCAAGGCGGCCTCGTCCGATCGCAGATTAAAGAAGCCGCCTTGAACCTCAACGCAGCTCGCCGTGATTACGAATCCAGCCGGCGGCAGGTCCACACCGAAACCCGGGGCGCCTTCTTGGCCATCAGCAGTCGCCTGCGGCGGATCGAAGCGTTGGCTGAAGCGGTCCGGGCGGGCACGGGCGCCTTACGGGCCAAGGAGGCGGGGTTTTCGGCAGGACTCAACACAAATATCGAGGTGCTCGATGCACAGCGCGATCTGTTCAGCGCCGAGCGTGATTATTTAAAGGAACGTTACGATTATGTCCTTGAGATGCTGCGGCTCGAAGCGCTCATTGGTAACCTTGACAGTGACGATTTGCGTCGAGTCAATGCCTGGCTGAACTGAGGCCCCCGATACAGAAACCAGCTGGTAGCGAACACCGAGCCACGCTTAAAACAGCACTGATGTGGCGGCGTAGACTCGGTTACCACCGTTCGCGCCGAACCCGCGAGCCAGTTCGACCCGAACATCGGTTCTAACAAATCTTTTCAGTTTCCACACCAAGCCCACTCCAACTCCAACCGCGGACCGGTGTGGTGTGGCGCTGGACATAGAATCGGCTGCCGCGCCAGCATCCAGAAAAACAACGCCCCGGATATATTGCGTGCCTGCCAGCGGAATCAGCAACTGCACATTGCTGAGCGCAAACACATCCCCTTCGAGGGTGTCCCGCCCAACTCCGCGAATCGTGGTATCCCCGCCAAGACTGAAACAGGGATTACCAAAAACCGATCCAGAGCACGCCCCCATTCGAAGGTGTGTATGCAACTGCGCCGCCTTGCCAGAGCCAAGATTTTGGTAGCTCCGGTAAAATCCAAAATGCTGGTTAATTGTTCGCCCTGCTTCCGGCATGATCTTCTGCAACTCGTAGCCGTAGTGTTGCCCGGTGCGGCGGTCCGCTGATGCTGTAATCATTTTATTCTCAAGCCGGGCCAGAACGGTGAAAACGCCCGCGTTAAATAAGAGGCCGGCGTCGCCCGACAACAGCGTGTGCTCGTACACCTGCCGTTGTAACCCAACCGACATGCGCCAGCCACGACTCGGCCCTGCTGCTCGCAACCAACGCGACACGGTGATGCCGCCGCCGGTCAGTCGGCGCTCGTAACGTCCTGCTCGCTTCTGTCGTACCTCATCCAGCAATGCGCGCTCGCGATAGAGTCCGAGCTCCAGTCCAAACGAGCTGTTCGCAATGCGTGGCGTCCGGTAACGAATTTGCAGGCGGTCCTCGCGCTCTATGTCCGCATCGTGATAGACCTTGTGCCTAAACATCACTTTGAGTTGTTGATTCAACCCGAGCAAGTTGTCTGTCTGACTCATGACCCCGTAGGTCCAGTCCCCATCACCACTCAGGTGAACAATCGGCACGGGCAGAAAGAAATATTTCTCCCGGACATCAACCCACAGGCGATGGCCTGTCTTGGTCGGGTGGAGCCGCGTTTCTACCGTGGTGAAAAGACCGAGCGCCATGATCGACTTCCGTCCTTTCTCAATCTCGGCCGCACTGACCGTCATCCCAGCACTAAAACCAAGCTCGCGTAACAAAATTTCCCGGCGCGTCTTTTCGTTTCCGCTGATCCGGATGTCTGTGATCTGGTAGTCGATCGCGCCGGCGAGCTGGGCTGGGCCCCAAAGTAAGATGAAAGCAGCAGCCACGGCCCGCCAACGAATTCTCAAGGATCCGGTCATTGGTGCTCTGGTCTGGCGCGCCGGGACATGCCGTTGGAAATTCTAAGCGATCAGAAGCCAACCCCGCGAATCTCGGGTGGCAGTCGTCACCCGGTCTTTGCTTCCGGGTTTTCTGCTACCGTAACGGCCGCTGACGATTCGATTTCACCCGAGATGACCGCCAACAGTCATTCTTTATCTGGGGCATTGCTGCTGCTGTTGCTCGGCGGCTGCGCCACTGGGGGCCAGCCCCTTAGTGACCCGCGCGGGCTCGATCCTCTAGAGCGTTCCAACCGAGCAGTCTTTGCCTTCAACCAACGGATCGACCGGGTCCTTTTCAAACCGGCGGCTGAAATCTATAAAGCGGAGTTACCGCTGGTTCTTAGAACCGGTGTCAGCAATTTTTTTCATAACCTCGCCGAACCAACGACCATCCTGAATGACATATTGCAGGGAAAGGGGCGTCAAACTATAAACGATGGGGCCCGTTTCGCCATCAATACGACCCTCGGGGTGTTTGGCTTGTTCGATGTCGCCGGGTCCCTTGGTCTGGTACATCACCAGGAAGATTATGGTCAAACCCTGGCGCGCTGGGGCGTTCCTGCTGGGCCCTATTTGGTCTTGCCGGTCTTCGGCTCCAGCAATGTCCGCGACGCTGTGGGTAAACTTCCTGCTCTGTATCTTTCCGATCCGCTTTTTCTTATCAGCGATGAGCCCTACTTGGGGGCCGGGCGTTATGGTTTGCTGCATGCGGGCTTCCGCACGTTGCACGCAATTGACCTTAGAGCGCAATTGCTCGGCGCCGACCCGTTGGTCAAGATACAGCTCGATCCTTATTTGTTCCTGCGCGAGGCGTATCGCCAGCAGCGCCTTAATGCCATCAACGATTATCAGGCAACAGAAAAGATCGATCCCGCTGTGGAAGAGGCGCTGTTTGGTGATTGATGCGCTGCGACAAACCCAAGAGAAACGCCCTCATCACCACTCGCCGCGCCCCCGATCGGCGGTCTTTGGCCTCGCTGCTGGACCCGTTCCGTTCTA
>CAJXWH010000187.1 GCA_913062915.1 uncultured Acidiferrobacteraceae bacterium
GTACGGATCACCTGGAAAATTCACTGCGTGCACCCGGTGATCCGGGTAGTGACGCTGCAACCACTCCATTCCCCTACGGTTGGTTGTCAGTCCATGCTGACAGAAGAGATCTCTTCCGATGCGCAACACATCCGCCGCATCAAACAACGGTTCTTCCTCCGTGGTCACGAAATCCAGCGCGGCAGTGCGATTCAATCGCTCTACTATCGTGATTTCGTCGAAATACCCGACCTGAAAGGAGGCGTCCGTTAATCGGGGACGCGGGGCCTGCTCCCAACGAAACGCCGGATCCTCGTCGAAGTAGCGCTGCATCAACGGGTGATAAGCGAGGTACTCCCAGAACCGGCAACGAAAGGACATCGGAGCTGAAAGGATCTCCTTACCAACCGTCAACAGAACATCGCGAGGGGGCATACACCCGAACATCGACTGATTCGTGAAATCGGGCGTAATCACCTCCTGGTTCCATTGTATGGGCGTCGGTCGGTCCACACGGATGCCACGCTCTTCCAGCAGTACTACCAATGCGTCCAGTTGCTCATTGGCTTTGTCGACCGTATCCGAAGGGCGCGGCCCCCACATCCCACGCATATCACTGTCTTCTGGGATCTTAGCCTCGGTGGCGGGTTCAGTCGGAGGAATGCAGGTAAAGTCTGCCCGCCCGACAATGACGTGTCGGAGTGGATCAAAATCATTCCAGGAGTTGACGATCGCCTTCGTCATTTTCTTTTTTTCTCCTTACTCGGTAACTTCTAGAACAAAGACCTCTAGCGCCAGTGGCACTGCAGTCTACGCGACTTGATGCGGCATTATGCCTGGCTCTCTCCTCACCCGCTCTAGGTCTGACAACTGAATCCTGCGAATCCGGCAGAGGCCTAATTAATCCCTAGCAGCCAGTTCTAATTTCTGCTGTGATCGACGGTCAGATGAAATTCAACTTTTCCTTGCACCTGTCTTTTACATAGCGTACGTTCTCTTCTGACCTCGTGAATACCATGTTTAATCCTGCACCCGCTGCTGAAATGCTGCTCGCTGCTCGCCACCCTGGTGAACGACTGAGCGCAATACCTCCATCCGTCGCTCCCTCCACCCAAGCTGAAGCCTACGCCGTACAAGACCACCTCGTTCGTCGGCTCGCCCAAGATCTGGGCCCTGCAGTTGGCTATAAGATTGGCTGCACCAACCAGAGTGCGCGGGAAATGCTGGCAGTAGACTCGCCGTTTGCCGGGCGTTGCCTGGCAAGAGAACTTCACCATAGCCCGGTAATCCTCAAGGGCAATCAACTGCATATGATTGGTATCGAACCTGAAATTGCGATCCGGGTTGCCAATGACATGCCAGGCAATCAGCCGTGGACGCCCGACCGCGTGGCTGACTTTGCCGACTGCGTCATGCCTTCTGTTGAGATCGTAGAAAGTCGTTTTTCCACCTGGCCAAGGATGGGCATTCTCGCCGCGATTGCAGACAACGGAGTCCACCGCAAACTGATCCTCGGTGAACCCATTACTGACTGGACGCAAGAATCGATCGATAAAACCGAAGTGTCCCTAACGGCTGATGGCAACGTCGTACGAGAGGGCAACGCAAGAAACGTGGATGGCGGACCATTCGGCGTGCTGGCCTGGCTTGCCAATCATTTAAACCAGCAGGGTCATCAACTGCGATCGGGCGATGTGGTCACGACAGGCGTTATGAGCGATATTTTCGACGCAGATGTGGGCCAAAGGCTGGTCGCAAATTATGGACCGCTGGGCACGATCGAAATCGAAACCGTCTGATTCCAGGATGACCAACGATCTTGTTCGAATGACCGCTCGGGAGATCCGATCACGACTTCATGATCGAGACGTATCACCACAGGAGTTATTGGATGCCCTGGCCGCTCGCATCGCAATCGTAGATCCATCGGTCAATGCGCTGCCCACTCTTTGTTTTGAGCGTGCGGCAGAACGCGCCAGGGAACAAGATTACTCCGGAACCCGCCTTCAAGGCTTACCAATCGCGATTAAAGATCTGATAGCTGTCGCGGGTGTTCGCACCACCTGGGGTTCCAAGATCTACGAACACCATGTGCCGCCACATTCTGACCTTCTAGTAGAGCGTCTAGAGGCGCATGGCGCCATCGTCTACGCCAAGTCCAACACACCGGAATTCGGTGCGGGTGCAAACACTTTTAATGAAGTGTTCGGTATCACGCGGAATCCGTGGGACACTGCTCGATCGGCAGCCGGCTCATCGGGGGGATCGGCCGTCGCCTTGGCGACGGGCATGGCCTGGCTGGCGACAGGCTCCGACTTGGGGGGCTCTCTTCGCAACCCGGCCAGTTTCTGCAGCGTGGTGGGGTTCCGGCCGACCATTGGCCGAGTGCCGGTTGATCCGGGCGCCGTGGCGTTCGACCGGATCGCGGTGGACGGCCCGATGGCGCGCAACGTGGGTGACGTGGCGATGCTGTTCGACGCCATGGTCGGCCGCGATGCCCGCGACCCAATATCCCTATACGATCCGTCAGAATCCTTCGAAGCCGCAGCCGATGCGCGAACCGTACCAACAAGGATCGCATTCTCGAAGGATTTCGGGGTCACGCCCGTGGACCCCGAAGTCGCGACGCTGTGCGAGCGGGCCGCGGGCCGGTTTGCGGACATGGGTATCCCGGTGGAAGAAGCCCATCCCGATTTCTCTGGACTGCAACATGTCTTCCAGACACTTCGCGCCGTAAGCTTTGCCGCTTCGCTGGGGCCGCTGCTTGAAACGCACCGAAATGTTCTAAAGCCGGAGATTGTGTGGAACATCGAGAAGGGTTTCGCGTTGACAAGCGAGGAGATCATTCGAGCGATGACAGAGCGCAGCAGGATCTACGCCCGCGCGGTCGAGTTCTTTGACCAGTATGACCTGCTTCTTTCGCCTGCCACCGTGGTGCCTCCCTATCCCGTCGAACAAAGGTTTGTCGAGAGGTTAGGGGATCACGAATTTTCCAATTACATCGAGTGGTGCTCGATTGCGTATGCCATCACGATCATTGGTGCGCCCGCGCTGTCGGTTCCCTGCGGTTTCACCGCAAGCGGTCTTCCAGTGGGATTGCAGATGGCATCACAACCTGGTACTGAGGCCCATCTCCTGGGTGCGGCAATGCTGTTCGAAGATGCCGCCGGTCTTTCGGGTCAGCTGCCGATCGAACCCAGGGGACAGCGCTGAACAGGACGCATGGATTTTTGATGACTCTGCGCTCTGATTGACAGTTTCGATCAGCGGGGCGTGGCGTCTGGTAACCCCCCATCAATTGGCAAAGTAGCCCCGGTAGTGGGTGTGCGCCGTTCGAGAAAAAACAGCACACCTTCGGCAACATGATCGGCCGTAATGCGGGCTTTCAAAAGATTGCGATCGCGGTAATAAGCCTCCAACCCCGCTTCGTCTAAACCACGAGAGCGCATCCGACCCGGTCCAACTTCGTCCCAAAGGCCTGAGCGGCGCGCACCATGTGAGAAAACAGCGTCCGGTGCGACCATATTGACCCGCACATCGTCCGCTGCCATCTCTT
>CAJXWH010000188.1 GCA_913062915.1 uncultured Acidiferrobacteraceae bacterium
CGAGTGCACCAAGGGGCTCGTCCATCAACACCAGTTCTGGATCAAAGACCAGCGCACGCGCTACCGCGACCCGCTGCTGTTGACCGCCGGAGAGCTGCGCCGGCCGGCGGTCACCGAAGCTGCCGAGCCGGACCATGTCGAGCGCTTTTTTTACTCGATCCGTAATCTCTGATTTCCCCATGCGCCTGACCTGCAACGGGAACGCCAGGTTCTCATTGACGGTCATGTGCGGAAAGAGGGCATAGTTCTGAAAAACCATCCCGATCCCCCTTTTATGAGGCGGCACAGCATTGATCGGGCGCTCCCCAAGGAAGATCTCGCCGTGGGTGGCTGGCTCGAATCCGGCCAGCATCATCAGACAGGTCGTCTTACCAGAGCCAGAAGGCCCCAGCATGGTTAAGAATTCGCCGCGATCGATGTCGAGGTTGAGATTCTTGATGACCAACTCTTCGCCATCGTAGCTCTTTTGCACTTTGGAAAAACGCACATAGGCACGATCAGTACTATCGCTCATCGGCTTTGATCTCTTTTCCTCGGCCTTCCATATTGGGCGACTGCTACCCTTCGCTAAGTCTACTGTCGTGAAGCAGGAATCCCAAGCGCGGGCAACTGTCAGTGCCCACCCAAACGTCACTACAATACAACCGCATGCAGTCCAAAATTGTTGGGATTTCTGATTTCTTCGAGTCTAAATCAGGCAATTCATCTAGTACAACCAGGTTTTCAAATGAAATCTCGCGGCCAAAGCACCCTTTTGGGCGTGCCGAAATAGTTTAGGCATAAAGACCAGATATGTCGGGACCACTGAATGGTGTTCGGATCATCGAAGTCACTTCGATGCTGACAGGCCCTTGGGCAACATCGATACTCGGTGACCAAGGCGCCGATGTCATTAAAGTCGAGGCGCCTGGTGTAGGAGACCACACTCGGTCGGC
Source organism: uncultured Acidiferrobacteraceae bacterium (assembly GCA_913062915.1). Classification (GTDB taxonomy): domain Bacteria; phylum Pseudomonadota; class Gammaproteobacteria; order Arenicellales; family UBA868; genus CAJXWH01. The sequence continues at coordinate 936 of CAJXWH010000188.1, forward strand.
GGGTGCCGATCGTGGGGGTTTATCAGTCAATTTTCTTAATATCAATCGCAGCAAACGTTCTCTCACACTCAATCTCAAAAACGAACAGGGTGTATCGGTCCTAAAACAACTGACTGCCACCGCAGATGTATTCGTGCAGAATTTTCGCCCTGGTGTCGTGGAGCGCCTGGGTATCGGTGAACCCGATATTCGTAAAGTTTCGCCAAAGGTGATCTACATGTCGATGTCCGGCTGGGGCGAACACGGGCCCCTCGCCCAAAAACCTGTCTACGATCCCGTGATTCAGGCGCTCTCCGGTTTGACGACCATCCAGGCAGGATCGGACGATGCCCGCCCTCGGTTGATCCGAACCATCCTTCCCGACAAACTGACCGCCGTCGTTGCGTCGCAGGCGATCACAGCGGCGCTGCTGACTCGCGAGAGGACGGGGAAAGGACAACATGTTCGCCTATCGATGCTCGACGCGGTGTTGAATTTTCTCTGGGCCTCTGACATGGGCGGTCAGACCTATGTGGATCAGCCCGTGAGCAATCAGGCTGCGGCCAGCTTTATCGACCTCATATACGAAACCAGGGATGGATACATGACTGTATCGACCATGGGCAACAAGGAATGGCTAGCCTTGTCACGGGCATTTGAGCGTCCAGATCTCCTCGAAGACCCGCGCTTTAAAACTCCACAGCTCCGAGACCAAAACGTCAATGAACGCCTGGCCCTCGTGCAAGAGGAGTTGAAGACCAAGACCACAACGAAGTGGCTCGAGATCTTCGAGAAGGAAGAGGTCCCCGCAGCGCCTGCACTAACCCGCCAAGAGGTGATCGAACATCCGCAGGTGATGGCCAGCGAGATCCTGCTCGAATACGACCACCCAGTAGCTGGACGTCTGCGTCAAACCCGAACGGCCGCCCGATTTGAAGGCACCCCACCGGAACTTCCCCAAGGGGCACCGAGGCTCGGCGAGCACAACACCCAGATCCTGATAGAACTTGGCCTCTCGGAAGACGAGATCATTGAACTGAGAGAGTGCGGAGCGATCGGAGACGAGACCTATCCGGAATAGCTAAAAACGAAAGAGCAACAAAAGCATCTTCATGTACACCCTCTACTGCCAGAACGGAACACGCGCAACCGCAGCACATATGGTCCTCGCAGAAACCGGACTCCGCTACGAGCTTCGCCAGATCGATATCACGGCGAATGAGCATCGCACGCCCGAGTTCTTCGCGATCAACCCACGTGGCACGATTCCCGTACTGGTCGATGACAACGGCGCGACCATCTGTGAAACCATCGCCATCATGCTGTACCTGGCCGACAAGCATGCGTTGGAGCATCTCGCACCAGTTCCAACCGACCCGCTTCGTGCAACACTGCTGGATTGGCTTGTGTATCATGCGGCAGAAGTACAGGAGCCCGTCAAACGCAGTTACTACGCCCACCGATATGCACTGCGTGCCAATGATCTAGAAGCGGTTCGAGAGCACGCGAACGATGCCTTTCAAAAACGCTGGCAACTGGTTGAGGAGCATCTGATACAGCAAGGGCCATTTCACCTCGGTGATCGATTCAGTGTGGTCGACATTTATCTGCTGGTGACAAGCACCTATTCCGGGAAGCTCGCCAACAGCGAATTCCCAGCTATCGAGGAATGCAGTCGACGAACAGCCGAACGGCCAAACATCGCTCCAATACTGGAAGATCATCGAGCGGGACTCGAGCGGATTGCCAAACTCGGCGTTCCCCAGTGATGGATTTGAGGATTTCCTAGTGATCGATTTTTACTTCTGGCCGACACCGAACGGTTGGAAGGTCTCCATTGCGCTCGAGGAAATGGAACTTCCATATAACGTCATACCGATCAATATTGGACGGGGAGCGCAGTTCGATCCGAACTTCGCGCGAATCAGTCCCAGCCACCGCATGCCGGCCATCGTCGATCATGATGCGATCGGTGGCGGGGGCTCCTTAGCGCTGGCAGAATCCGGCGCGATCCTTCTCTACCTCGCTGAAAAAACCGGCCGATTTATGCCGGCTGATTCAAAGCGCCGCTACGAGGCTACACAATGGCTAATGTGGCAAATGAGCCAACTGGGACCTGCGCTCGGACAGCACGGACATTTTGCTTTGTATGCCAAAAACAAAATCCCCTATGCCATTGGTCGCTACAGAAAAGAAACGCTGCGACTATTCAAAGTGCTCGATACACAGCTCGAAGATAAAGAACATATCTGCGGCGAGTATTCAATTGTCGACATGGCGTGCTGGCCCTGGGTCTTAACCTATAAGAGTCAGAAAATCGATCTCGGCAATTTTTCCCACGTTCGGCGCTGGTACGATCTTCTCAAAACACGTCCCGGCCTGCGACGTGGGTACGATTTATTAAAAGAATCCCGCTCGAAACGCGGCAGTGAGTCACCCGACGCCCAAGCGCGGGTCCACCTGTTCGGGACCACTGCGGAAAACGATACCAACCCGGGTTAACTCAAAGCCGCTCCTGATACAAGTCGAGTAGACATCTTGGGGACAATCTCGGACCCTCAAACGCCCGCCGATTGCCCTGCGATTTTCACTGTAAAAAATGAAACCGCGCTT
>CAJXWH010000189.1 GCA_913062915.1 uncultured Acidiferrobacteraceae bacterium
TTGGGTCAATTTTATTCCTGGGCTGTCGTCCGGGCAATTAACACATCGCCCGAAAACCCTGTAACGTGTGCCTGCAAGAACTCCCCAGGAACCGGGTGACCCTGGTTAAAACACACCGGCAGATAGTTGGCCAGTCGGCCATGGCTTCGACAGGTAGATCCGAGACCGGAACGCTCAATCAACACTCGACCGCAACGTCCGGCCTGTTGAGACAATACACTCTGCCGTACCCGACCGCCTGCGGTTCGAACCCATGCAGAACGCTGCTTGCGGATTGCCTTGGGTACCTGCGATGGAATTCGTGCCGCGGGAGTGCCAGGTCTTGCCGAATATGCAAATACGTGTGGATACGAAATAGACAGATCATCTACCGCTCGAAGCGTATCCTCGAATTGCGCGTCAGACTCGGTTGGAAAACCAACCAGGATATCCGCGCTCAGCACCAGGCCGGGAATCTTCGCATGTGCCGCCTGGATTCGCTCGTACAACAACGCAGCATCATAACGGCGCTTCATTCTTTTCAGTATTAACGTATTGGCGCTCTGCATCGAGATGTGCAGATGTGGGCAAAAGCGGTCACTCGAGGAAATCAGATCAAGCAAATTATCCTCTAGATGAATCGGATCAATAGAACTCAATCGAATGCGGTAATCGCCCGGCAGATTCGATATACGCTGCAACAAACCAACAAATTCTGGCGACTCGACAAGTGATCTATTTTCCAGATCCCTACCCCAGGAACCGAGATCCACTCCACAGATCACGATCTCCCGATATCCCCGCGTCAGCAGTAACTGGACTTGACGTTCTACTTGGTCGGGCGAAAAAGATCGGCTCGGTCCACGCGCTCGATGAATAATGCAGTAGGTACAACTTTGATCACAGCCCTGTTGAATCTGAATGAAGGCACGAGTTCGATCCGCAAACCCTGACAACAGATCTTGCGCAAGACCAGTCTGCCTATCGGGCCGGGGCCCAACCGGGGTCTGCTGCACTTTTCCGCGAAAAGTTCGCACATGTTCTACGATGGAGAGCTTCCCGCTGTTCCCGACCACCAAATCCACGCCGGGGATCTTGGCACAAGCAGACGCCTCCATTTCCGCATAACAACCTGTAACCACCACCAGAGCGGCTGGGTTTCGACTGATCGCCCGACGGATTTCCTGGCGGGTCTGCCGTCCTGCTTCGGCGGTGACCGTGCAGGAATTAATGACGTAGAGATCGGCTGTGTCCTTTGGTGACACCACCGTCCATTGATCTTGCTGAAGTTTCTGCGCGATTAGGGCTGACTCGTAGGCATTGATCTTGCAGCCCAGCGTCGTGATCGCTGCCCGCCGAAGTGTGCCTGGGTGAAAGGGGGTCATCACAACTCGCGGTCTTAAAAGCTGATTTTTAGATGCAAAAAAGGCGCGGGCGCGCCTTGCATAGTGAGTCGACTTTGGATCGGGATCCGTATCAAACGACAGTAAAGCTCTCTCCGCAACCACACTCATCTTCGACATTCGGATTATTGAATGAAAAATTCGAAGACAATCCATCTTCCCGAAAATCTACCTCGGTACCATCCAGATACTGAATGCTCGATTCATCGATGACTACCTTAATGCCGTGGCTGGTAAAAACACTGTCGCTATCTCGCACTTCATCGGCAAAATCAACCACATATGCAAATCCGGAACACCCAGTGGTGGTGACCCCAATGCGCAGGCCTTCGCCCTGCCCCCTGGAGTGCAGTTGGGTACGGACTCGCTCGGCCGCGGCCGCGGTCAGTCGAATCGACATTCGTCTTTCCTGGGCTCGAAAATCATAGGGACAATCGATCTGGGTTCACGCTTATCATTCGGGCCTGAGATTGTAACATGGGGACTGTAATCGACCTCCATCCGCCGGCAAATTATCTGTCGTTCTCCTGGTCTTTTCCATGCAGCTGGTGATACTGCACGGATGTTAGGATCCCCCGAAGAATGTTGACTTCCTGTTCCTGTAACGGGGTGCGACTGAAGATTCTCTTTATCTTTCGCAGTAAGCGGGCAGAAGGAGATTTGAGAAACCCGATCTCGTTCAACACCATCTCAAGGTGTTGAAAAAACCCCTGGACTTGCTCGGCGCTTGCCAACGGCAAGCTTCTATCCATTCCGCCATCCGACAGCCCGTCTTCGGCGCTGTGCGCACGACGCAATTCATAGCCAAAGATTACCACAGCAGCTGCCAGGTTTAACGACGGAAAGTCTTCATTTACCGGAATTCGAACGTGGCGCTGGCAACGGTCCAGCTCCTCGTTCGTAAGCCCGGAAGCTTCGCGGCCGAACAGTAGAGAAACCTTGCCGGCTCGACTATGTGCAACCAACTCGGTCATCACAGAAGCGGGGTCAGAACTAGGCCAGGCAATGCTGCGTGAGCGTGCGGTCGCTCCCACAACAAACCCGGAATCGCCGATTGCCTCGTCTAAGGTACGGCATATCTGGGCATTCTCCAGCACATGATTCGCGCCAGCCGCCCGTGCGGTTGCTTCCGGTCCGGGAAATTCAGCAGGCTCGATCAGGCGTAAATCCGACAAGCCCATATTGGCCATGGCCCTCGCGGCAGCGCCGATATTACCGGGATGGCTTGTTCGAACCAGAACGACAGCGATGTTATCGAGGCTCATTCAGATTCCCCGTTTCGTCTAGCAGTAAAGTACACTCCCGGCCCCGACAACCATTGTCGACGGCGACCACGCGCTGCCCAGCCGGTAACACCGACGCGATCTTGACCCCGGACTTCAACCAAGCTATCGACTGATGCACCCGTTGCTCAATACCGCCATCGCAGCTGCGCGACTTGCTGCGCGGGTCATTCTAATGCACATCGATCATCTAGACCGCATTGAAATCCACTCCAAGGGCCGCAATGATTTCGTCACGCAAGTCGACCGCGAGGCAGAAGCGGCGATCCTCGACGTCTTGCTGAAAGCGTATCCTGATCACGGTGTACTGGCCGAAGAGAGCGGAGCACAATCCGGCAACGATTACACCTGGTTTATTGATCCATTAGATGGGACGACGAACTTTATACACGGTTATCCTCAATTCGGAATCTCGATCGCTGTGGCACATCAGGGACGAATCGAGCACGGCCTGGTTTTTGACCCATTACGTGATGAGCTTTTCACAGCAAGCCGCGGACAAGGCGCCCGCCTTAATGATCGGAGGATTCGAGTCAGCCGCACCCAACACCTCAACCGTGCCCTTTTGGGTACTGGCTTCCCAGTACGCACCATCGAAAAGATCGATCCCTGGCTAAAAACCTTCCGTGCACTATTGCCTAAGGCGTCTGGCATCCGCAGAGCCGGCGCTGCCACCCTTGATCTGGCGCACGTCGCAGCAGGCCGCTTCGATGGGTTCTGGGAGATGGGGCTCAAACCATGGGACATGGCAGCAGGTATTCTGCTGGTTCGAGAGGCAGGCGGCCTGGTGGCTGATTTCGATGGCGGCCAGGAGTTTCTGGAGTCCGGTAACATCGTCGCCGCAAATTC
>CAJXWH010000190.1 GCA_913062915.1 uncultured Acidiferrobacteraceae bacterium
GCACGCAATACGGCAACTGACAGGGCGGGTACGATCACGGTCCCGGCGCTCGGCTTGGGGAGCGTCCCCCAGCACGGCAGCAATCGCAGCGAGATTCTTAGGCCAGCTGTCCGAATTGCACAAGAGTGTGGAGATGCATCGCGATCGCACTTTAGGGTAGCTCCGATAGTCATATAGACATAAAGAGATGTTTATGTCATTATGTTATCTAGTCAATTAATTTTGGTTTTTTGAAAAGCTAATCCATGCAATTACTGACCACCAGCCTTCGCGCAATTGCTGAGCCAACACGCCTTCGCCTGCTGGCAGTGCTCGGCCAGGGAGAACTCGCAGTATCGGAACTGACCCGAATCTTGGGTCAGAGTCAACCCAGAGTGAGCCGTCACCTTAAGCTGATGTGGGAGGCTGGGTTACTGGAGCGAATCCAGGAAGGATCCTGGGTCTTTTTCCGAATGTCCGAAACAGGACAAGGCGCTACCGTCGCTCGAGCCATTAAGGGCATGATTCCAGTGGGCGATGCCCAGATACAAAGGGACTTCGAACGCCTCGCTGATATCAAGCGTCGGAGGGTCGAAATTGCTGACGATTACTTCAGCCAGATCGCGAGCAATTGGGACGCCGTGCGATCTTTGTACGTCCCGGAAGTTGAGATCGAAACCGCGTTGATCGAGGCGGTTGGAGATCGGGAACTTGAAATCCTGGTCGATCTTGGCACCGGCACCGGTCGAATTCTCCAACTACTTGGTGATCGCATCCAACGAGGAATTGGTATCGACAGCAATCAAGAGATGTTGACGATCGCCCGGTCTGGTCTTGAGCAGAAGCAACTTTCCCACTGTCAGGTCAGAAAGGAGGATCTCTACCAGTTATCGATGGCGGACCAGGCGGTGGATCTTGTAACCATACATCACGTGCTTCATTTTCTGGACGATCCGCGGGCCGCACTGTTTGAGGCTGCACGAATCCTCCGCCCCGGCGGCCAGGTCCTCATCGTTGACTTTGCTCCTCATAACCTGGAGTACCTACGACAAGAATCGAATCACAGACGATTGGGGTTTTCAGACAAAGAGATCACCGCTTGGTGCCGAGCGGCCGGAATGAAGAAAAGAGACTTTCGGAGTTTTTCCTTAGATCGACAAGACGAAGGAAACGAACTGACAGTGAATCTTTGGGTAATGTCGAGAATCAGAACTGCGGTGCGAAAGGGAAGACTGCGAGCCGTTCAATGAAAAAAAACCGAGTCACTCGCATTAGTCGTGAATTACAAAATTCGATTCATGACACCAAACGTCGACTGGGGCAAAGGCCCTTCCCAGATTTCATCTCATTACGACAACACGTTTCAGTCTCGTTCGAATTTTTTCCCCCAGCTTCGATCGAAATGGAGCGCAAGCTCTGGTCATGTATTGCGCAACTCGTACCCCTAAGCCCACGCTTTGTTTCCATAACGTATGGTGCTGGTGGTAGCACACGACAGCGTACACATGCCACGGTAGAGAGAATCCTCGCCGAAACATCGTTGACTCCGGCAGCACATCTCACCTGTGTCGGCGCAACCCGTGATGAAGCGGACGAAGTGGTGCGGCGTTATTGGGACAGCGGGGTACGACATCTAGTGGCACTTCGAGGGGACTCTGCTGACCCTGGCCGCCCGTTTATCTCTCATCCGCAGGGTTATCAAACAGCAGTGCAGTTGGTTGCCGGTATTCGCAAGATTGCCGACTTCGAGATTTCCGTCGGGGCGTATCCTGAGACTCACCCTGATGCCAAATCCCAAGAGGCCGATCTTGACAACCTTAAAAGAAAACTGGATGCGGGCGCGAATCGCGCCATTACCCAGTATTTCTTCGACGTCGATGATTTTTTCCGATTTCTCGATCGGGCACGAAATGCGGGAATCAGCGCACCGATTGTTCCCGGAATCCTACCAGTGACCAACTTCGCAAGGGTCGTTGAGTTCTCCAATAAGTGTGGCACGACCATCCCAGTTTGGATGCAGGATCTCTTTGCTGGGCTGGATGATGCCCCCAAGATCCGGCAGTTGATTGCCGCAACAGTCGCCATTGAGCAATGCCGGTTATTGCTCGAGCAAGGTATCAAAGAATTTCATTTTTATACGTTGAACCGGGCGGAACTCACGCAAGCCATATGCCACGCGCTTGGGCTACGCGAGTATCCGGAACACTCGCTTTGCGAACTCAACGCCCCGGGAGAATGACTGTGCGTGCTCGCAGACAACGGCTCGAGCAATTGACGCAAACGCTTGGTGGGCGAATCGTTGTCCTGGATGGCGCTATGGGCACTATGATTCAAAGCTACAAACTGAGCGAAAATGAATTTCGTGGCGAACGATTCCAAAACCACACTGTCGATCTTCGCGGCAACAATGACCTGCTCAATCTGACCCGCCCTAATCTGATCGAAGAGATTCACCGGGAGTTCTTGTTGGCCGGGGCCGACATAATTCAAACCAACACTTTTAACTCAACCTCGATTTCCCAGTCCGATTACGGGCTCGAGTCTGCCGTATACGAGCTCAATCGATCGGGTGCTGCAATTGCCCGTCGAGTTGCTGACGAAGTGGCTATAGAAACGAGCCGACCGCGCTGGGTTGCCGGAGTCTTGGGACCCACCAATAGAACGGCTTCCATTTCCCCGGACGTCAATGATCCGGGCTATCGAAATATCACCTTTATTGAATTGCAGGCGGCCTATCAAGAAGCGTTGCGTGGCTTGGTGGAGGGCGGTGTCGATCTGATCATGGTAGAGACGGTTTTTGATACGTTAAATGCCAAAGCCGCTTTGTTTGCCGTTGAAAGCTTTTTTGAAGACGCTGAGATTAGCCTCCCAATTATTGTTTCTGGGACGATCACGGATCTGAGCGGCCGCACCCTGTCAGGGCAAACGCCCGAGGCATTCTGGTATTCCATCTGCCATGCTCGACCCCTGGCGGTTGGCTTGAACTGCGCACTGGGTGCCAAGGATTTGCGGCCCTACATCGACGCACTGTCACGGGTCGCTGATATCCCTGTTGTTTGTTATCCCAATGCCGGCTTACCCAACGAATTCGGGGGCTATGACGACACCCCCGAGTCCATGGCCGAAGTGCTTGGGAGTTTTGCCTCTGATGGCCTCGTCAATATCGTCGGCGGCTGTTGTGGCACGACCCCGGCACATATCAAAGCTATCGCCGACTCAGTGTGTTCGATTTCCCCTCGGCTTTTACCTGAAATATCCCCACGGCTACGACTTTCTGGACTGGAGCCGCTTGAGGTCGGGCCCGACAGTCTTTTTATCAATATCGGTGAGCGGACCAACGTCACAGGCTCTGCCAAGTTTCGGCGACTGATCGAGGAGGACGACTACGATGCGGCAGTTGAGATCGCCCGCGAGCAGGTCCTAAATGGGGCCCAGATTATCGATGTCAATATGGACGAAGGCATGCTGGATTCGGAATCAGCTATGCAGAAATTCTTGAATCTCATCGGATCGGAGCCTGATATCAGCCGAAT
>CAJXWH010000191.1 GCA_913062915.1 uncultured Acidiferrobacteraceae bacterium
TCGAAAAGCATCTGCACCCGTTGATTAATTTCCGCCGAACTGCCTTGCTTGAAATTTTTCAGTGGCTCTGACACCAGGAAGCCAGCCGAAAGTTTTGGGTTGAGGGAGGAATAGGGATCCTGGAACACCATCTGCATCTCACGCCGATGCGGCAGAATCTCTGATCTGGTCAACCCGGAAATATTGACACCCTTGAGGTGAACCTCACCGGCCGTGAGATCGAGAAGGCGAAGTACCAGTCGCCCGACAGTTGACTTGCCGCACCCACTTTCCCCTACCAGGCCCAGTGTCTCACCCCGGGCAATGTCGAAGCTGACCCCATCGACTGCGTATACGTTACCCACCTTTTTCGCCAACAGACCTTCCCGCACGTCAAAGTACTTCTTGACGTCCCGCACCGATAAAATGTTTTCTGAGACAGCTGCAGCGACAGAGGTCATGGCGTAGGTGATTCCAAGCGATGGGCGAAGTTGCTTGACTCCCAGCAAGCTGCGTAATGCTGTTTACGGTATTCGGCTAGTTGCGGAGATTCAACCTCGCACTTCTCGGAGGCGTAGCTGCATCGAGGCGCAAACAGACAGCCTGGGATTTCCTCGATCAGTGAAGGTACCATTCCCGGTATCTCCTGTAGCCGTACCCGATCACCGTCCCCTGCCAGACTTTCGTTCAAACGAGGGATTGATGTCATCAGACCTTCACTGTAAGGATGAAGCGGGTAATGGAACAACTCCTCAACGGATGCTTCTTCAACTTTTTCCCCGGCATACATCACTAACACCCGTTCGCCCATTTCGGCCACCACTCCAAGATCGTGGGTAATGAGTATGATGGATGTTCCAAAGTCATCTCGCAGCTCACGCATTAAATCCAAGATCTGGGCTTGAATCGTCACATCGAGCGCCGTGGACGGCTCGTCGGCAATCAGGATCTTCGGGTTGCACGACAGCGCCATCGCGATCATCGCCCGCTGCCGCATACCGCCGGACAGTTGGTGGGGGTATTCGTTGACCCTCTGGTGGGGATCCGGGACGCGAACCCGATCGAGCATCTCGACCGCCCGATCTCGGGCCACCCGGTCAGACACGCCCTGGTGGAGCGAAATCACTTCTGAAATCTGCCGGCCGATGGTCAGGACCGGATTCAGCGAGGTCATCGGTTCCTGGAATATCATCGAGATATCGTTTCCCCGGATAGCCCGCATGTCTTGTTCGTCCAGTTTAAGCAGATCGGTGCCTTGGAAAAGGATCTCGCCGGACTCAATACGAGCGGGCGGCTTAGGCAGCAGGCCAAGGATCGTCATTGCAGTAACGCTTTTACCGCAACCCGACTCACCAACGATGCATAGGGTTTCACCTGCGTAAAGCTCCAGCGACACCCCGTTGACTGCACGTACAGTGCCGTCCCGCGTGTCGAAGAAAGTACGCAGGTCCTTGATCTGAAGAATCGGTGAGTCGGTTCGGGCAGCGACAGCCGTTGAATTGTCCATACTGACGAACCCGACCTACCGCATGCCCCGGGCAATACGCGGGTCCAGCGTGTCACGCAGACCGTCACCCAGAATATTAACCGTCATCACCATGCAGGCCAGACACAGCCCAGGGAAAAACAGCAGCCACGGCTTGAACTGGAAATAGACCCGGCCTTCAGCCATCATGTTGCCCCAACTGGGTATTTCCGGCGGCGTCCCGGCCCCAAGAAAACTCAAATAAGCCTCGACTATGACGGCCGAAGCACAGATGTAGGTCGCCTGGACCATGAGCGGTGCGAAAGTATTCGGCAGAATGTGCCGCACGAGGATTTGGGGTAATCGAGTGCCTGAGGCTACAGCAGCCTCGACGTAGGGCATCTCACGGATGGTCAGAACAATGGCTCGTACCAAGCGCACGACGCGTGGAATCTCTGGTACAGATATAGCAATGATAACGTTCTGCACACTGGAGCCGACCAACGCCATCAGAGCAATCGCAAACAAAATACCAGGTATGGCCATGAGACCGTCCATGATGCGCATGACCACTGTATCCACTATCCGGACGTACCCAGCGAGGAGACCGATAAAAAGCCCGACCCCGGTGCTGACCAGAGCCACGAACAGACCTACACTGAGAGAAATTCGGGCACCGTAAATAGTCCTCGCAAAAACATCCCGACCCAGATGGTCGGTACCGAACCAACCGAATTCACCGGGCGGCTTAAGCCGGTCCCAGGGCGCGAGCTCGAGTGGATCTGTTGCCAGGAAAGGTGCAAATATTGCAGCAAGAAACATTGCAATGAGAATGGATGAACTGATGACGACAGTTGGATTGCGCCGAACAAAATCAGCCGTTCGGCTGGTTTCATTGGTACCTACCGTCTGTTCAGCGACCGAGACATCAAATGCAGCCATGAGGGATTAGTATCGGATCCTGGGGTCCAAAAACACGTAACTCAGATCTACGAGAAGATTGACCAGAACGTAGACCCCTGAAAATAGAATGATGATCGCCTGGATCACGGGATAGTCGCGGTGCAGTATGGCATCCACGGTCAACCTACCCAGACCGGGAATATTGAAAACACTTTCTGTCACGACCACACCACCGATCAGCAGCGCGATACCAACACCAATGATGGTGATGATAGGCACCGCCGCATTCTTCAGTGCGTGACGAGTTAGGACGACCCGCGAACTCAGTCCTTTGGCCTTCGCCGTCCGGATGTAATCCTCGGCGAGAACCTCCAGTACGCTGGCCCGAGTAATCCGTGCTATGAGGGCGATGTACACAACCCCCAGCGCGATACTCGGCAGCACCAGGCTTCGAAGACACGGCAAAAGGCCGTCTGCTAAGTGCTTGTAGCCTTGAACCGGGAGCCACTTGAGTTGAATAGCAAACACATACATCAAGATGTAACCGATCACGAAAACCGGCACGGAAAATCCCAGCACCGCGAATATCATCGCGAACCGGTCTATAAAGGTGCGAGATTTCCAGGCGGCCAGCACACCAAGCGGAATCGCAACACTGATCGCGATGATAATGGTGAACAGCGACAGCATCAGCGTTGGTTCAATCCGCTGGCCGATGAGTTTCGTGACGGGCAGGTTGGAAAAAATCGATACGCCAAGGTCGCCCTGAGCAACACTTTTCACCCAGGTATAGAACTGGACAGGTATCGGTTCATTCAGCCCGAGTTTTTCACGGATTCCTTCGATGTCGGACGGGCTGGCGTAGTCGCCGGCGATGATTGCCGCGGGGTCACCGGGCGTCAAGTGCAGCAACCCGAACACAAATACAGCGACCACCATCATCACAGGGATGGTTGCGAGAATTCTTTTTACGATGTAAGCATACATAAACCCAGTTTCACCCAAACAGTGGTGCATCAGTCGTCCTGTCGCACGTTGCCAACAAGACGAATCCCGGA
>CAJXWH010000192.1 GCA_913062915.1 uncultured Acidiferrobacteraceae bacterium
GTATGCTCCCCGCCGATTTTTCCGAAAGCCTTGGTTTGCTCACGCGCACCGATCTCCTTGTCTCGGATGTCGCGGCCAGTCAGGGTCAGAAACACCGATTCCAAACTTGGTACTTCGATCGATAAGGCTCGGATACGCGCGCCGTTTTCAGCCAAAAAGGTTTCAGAAAAAGTGTCATCTGAGGTCAGAATAATTTCAGTGTCATCCGCTCTGCTTAACCGCCCAGCATAGCGTGTGACAATCTCGGTATGATCTGCGTCGGTCTTAGGCACGATGCGTAAAAGCTGTTGGCCAAATTGGCGTTTTAGCGCCTTCGGCGCGCCATCGGCCAGAACCTTGCCATTGTCAATAATGCAGACTTGATCGCAATTTTCGACCTCTTCGATATAATGCGTTGTCACCAGCACAGTGATCGCCCGTTCGGTCTGCAGCCGGCGAATATAGTGCCATATACGGTCGCGGGTCTGGGCGTCAAGCCCAGCTGTTGGCTCGTCCAACAACAGGATTTCAGAATCGTGGATAAACGCGCGGGCAATCTCGAGCCGCCGTTTCATGCCCGAAGACAACGTACGGACGATCTTGTCGGCCCAATCGGTTAGTTCGACTAACGCCAGTAGTTCCTCGATCCGCTGTCGACGCAATGTGCGCGGCACACCGAATATCAGCCCGTGCAGATCAAGATTTTCGTGAACCGATAGTCGGTCATCAAGGCTGGGTTCCTGAAACACGATGCCAAGACGCCGCCGTGCCTGCAGCGGTTTGCGCATAACATCGACTCCCGCCACAAAGGCTTTGCCTGCATCTGGCCGCAATAAGGTGGAAAGGATGTGCATCAGTGTGGTCTTACCCGCACCGTTGGGGCCCAGCAGCGCAAACATCTGTTGTTCGCCAACCTTTAAGCTCACCTTGTCCAGCGCTAGCGTTCGCCCGTAGCGTTTGGATACTTCGTCGAGGCGGATGGCCGGACTAGAATTCAGCGCGCTAGTCATCAAGGCCTGGCCGTCGCTGGGAAATTAAACTTCTCGAGGATACCAGCGATCGTTCCGTCTTCGATCAGCGCGGTGATTGCCTCGTCAAAAGCCGTGCGCAAAAAAATCTTGTCGGCGAGCAATAGCGCGCCCACACCTAGGATGGTCGGCGGTAGCGGCGACGGATCAATCACGTGAAGCTCGGCATAGACGGGATCTTGGACCTGTTTAGCCCAAAAAGCCGGGCCCCAGAGCAGCCCAACGTCGATCGTTCCGTTCAAAAGGGACTTGAGAACCAACTCGCTGGTGCCCATCGGATAAATCGGCCAGCGGTCTTCAGCGGACAAAGCCTTGATGTAGGAAATCAGTCGAATGTGCGCAGAAGTTCCCATCGTTGGCCCAATCGCACGCGTGGGCGCTAGGTTGCCAAGTGCGAGGAGGTCAGGGTCGGCGGTGATAAAGACATACTCCGCATGGTAATAGGATCGGGTTAGGGTAATCCAGTTGTCATAGCCCCCGGGGGTCAACTTGAAGCCCATATGAATGTCGCAATGCTCCAGCATAATCGCATAGATTCTTGTGATGTCCTCGATAATGAAATCGCTTTCGACCTCGTATCGTTGCGGCTCGAGCAACAGCGCTCCGGCAACAGCTTCGACGATTTCGGCAGCCAATTCCCAGTCGGGATTGCGACGATCAATGCAGTAGCGAAGCTTCGACTCATCTACACGTCGGCCGATGTTCCACTGATTATTGGCAAAGGGCACATCGAAGAATTCCGGTTCATTAGCCAAACCAGGGCTGCTCGGGAAGAGCACCGCCACCAGAACTGTCAGCGCGACCGCCAAGAGCAGACCCATCAGACGTAGAAAAGAATGTATAGTGGGCAAGATCATACCTCACAAAGGCACCGGGCGGACTGGAAGTCTCCAGATCCGCCCGGGCCAGGTTTCAAGATTCGTTCAGCCTATTAGTTAGGCAGCGCGAACACGTATAGAGTTGCTGGGTTATCCGGCGGAAGTTGAATTTCCGGGGTTATCGATGATAACCGGCCCAAACCGGATTTGTGGTTCGCCATTATAGCGACATATTGCTTGCCACCAGCTGTATAGGTAATCGGGAAGGATTCTAGAGCATTGCTCAGCTTCCCACTACTCCACAGCTTTTCACCAGTCGTGTCGTCGAAGGCTAAGAAATAACGGTCCATACTTCCAACGAACACCACGCCACCACCTGTCGGCAGTGTAGAGCTAGTGAGCGGCGCACGTTGTCGGTATTGCCACAACTCTGACTGGTCAGTCATGTTGATGGCAAAGATTTGGCCGATATTGCTGTCGCCGTCAGGATGTTCCACGCGACTGTAGGTCTGCATACCGCCACCGGTGTAAATTTCGCCCGGGTCGAGCGTTTTCACAGTGGTGTTCGAGCAGAACTCAACCGTCGGCACATACATCGCCTTGGTTAGAGGGCTGTAGCCTGCAGGCTGCCAGGCATGCGCGCCCGGGTCAGCTGGGCAGTTGACGGTGGTCTCACCAGCAACCGGAAACGTGTCCGGGTTAATGGTCTTCTTACCAGTCTTCTTGTCCCATGAAAGAACTATGTTCTGACGTACGGTCTCTTTAGCCCATAGCCACTCGCCATTGGTCCGGTCGACCGACTCGATGATACCGATTTTACCAGTCGTCACAACCTGTTTCCGCATTTTTCCATTAAACGGTAAGTCGATGAGAACTCGCTCATAGACATAGTCTAGGTCGAGGCCGTCGGTTGGAAGGTACTGATGGTACCACTTAAGCTCGCCGGTATTCGCGTCTATAGCGAGAGTGGCGTTAGTGTACAGCGCGTCGTTAGTGACGTTAGGATCAGAGCTCTTGGGTTTCAACCCAGCCATCTCCATGTTCCACGGATAGGGCTGACCTACGCCGATTAAGATCAAATTTGTATCGGGGTCGTAGGATCCCGAGATCCAGGCTGAACCGCCGTGGCGGCTTGCCAGTGGAACACCGTTCCAGCTGTTGCCCTCGGGCGTATCGCCGCGGGCGATGGTGTGAACACGCCAAATTTCTGCACCAGTAGCTGGGTCATGACCGGTGATAAAACATCCACCCGGCTGCGCTTTACTGCACCCAGTTGCTCCTTGGACAATGACACCGTTGGCCACGATAGGTCCGCTGGAAAATGAATATCCTTTTTTATAATTCGCAACCTGCTTGTTCCAGTTCAATTGCCCAGTTTTGGCATTTATCGACAGCAGACGCGCGTCGCGCGTTGCTATGATCAGGTTATCACCATAGATCGCCTTGCTGCGAACGCCTTGGGTTCTCGCGTCATCCGGCAGATCGTAATCATATTCCCAAATCAGATCGCCATTGCTCGCGTC
>CAJXWH010000193.1 GCA_913062915.1 uncultured Acidiferrobacteraceae bacterium
TTGAGAAATCTACGTTATTTGTCACCTCACGGAAATCGAATATACAACTGCACCGATTACTCTAATTTACGTCAACACGAAATTTTTCCAACTCCTTTCGTAGTTTGTCCCTTTCCGAAAGAAGAAAATTGAATTGCTCATCACATCCTGCAATGGGTGTTGGATAGTCCTTTATTTGCTGGTAGATAGATTCCAAACGAGCAGCAATTTTCTGATTTTCTAATGGAGTCTGTTTTTTCATAGATTAAACATGGTGCTGACCAAAACCGGGTAGGGGAAACTTGAATTCAGACGCAGTCATCTTACAAGATTTTGAGTCTGGCGCGTCTACCAGTTTCGCCACCTCGGCATTCGGGTGTTGATGTGAGCGTGGACTATACCCAGATCGGGGACACATTCGCGACCCCCTTGCGGTTGCCCATTTGGTGCCCTGGGTTATGTGGCGGCCGTTAGAACGACATCACGACTTCTCCGTTCCACTGATCGATCGATGAGCCGTCAGCAGCGCCCTGCGTAATCATCTGCCCAAATGCGCCCTGAGCGGTTGCAGTGGCTGCCTCCATCGTGGAGTCATCAGGATAGCGGGCGACGACTACCATGTTGCCGTCATTGTCCTGTGCAACGTCGATAAAGTCTGCGCCCATGGCTTCGATCGTGTCGCGCATTCCTTCGCCGATTTCTTTGATCTTATCTGAGTCCAGGGCTTTCAGTCGGGTAATTCGATAACAGGCCACGATAAACCTCCTTCGTTTTTGTTGGTGGAATAAAGTATCGCACTGGAATCAGGTTCCGGCAAAGCGCGAGGCGCTGAGTCCCGCTGTCTGGTGGCGTTTACAAGGGCGGGAAGGAGGGTATATTCGGCCTTCGATCCGTGAGGTGCGACGGTCCGGACTGATAACAGACTGATGAAAACCAGCATCTTTGATTACGAGCTCTCCCCAGACAGGATTGCGCAGACCCCCCCCAATCGTCGGTCGGCGAGCCGTCTTCTCGATTTCGAGGTGGGTGGTTCGATCCGGGATCGATGCTTTTCGGATTTACCATCGATACTGAATCCCAATGACTTGTTGGTTCTCAATAATACCTGGGTACTGCCAGCTCGAATGTTTGCCCGCAAGGCGCCAAGCGGTGGCCAGGTGGAAATTCTGATCGAGCGGCAGACTGGCGATGATCAATGTTTGGCTCAGATCCGCGCCAGCAAGGGCCCGACGGTGGGCACGTGTCTGGTTACATCCATGGGATCGAAATTCGTGACTGAAGGGCGCGATGGCCCGTTTTATCGTCTTCGTATCGAATCGAAAGAGGGTCTCGCAACCGTCCTGGATCGGGAAGGTGAGGTGCCGCTGCCGCCTTATATCCGGCGCTCGCCCAACAGAGCTGATCGATGCCGTTATCAGACGATCTATGCCACAGTGCCAGGTGCCGTTGCGGCCCCGACCGCGGGGTTGCATTTCGACAAAGTCCTTTTTTCAACTCTTGGGCAGCGTGGCATTGCTACCGAGTTCATCACTCTCCATATTGGAGCGGGTACCTTCCAGCCGATTCGAGCCGAACATGTGCGAGATCATCGGATGCACAGTGAATGGACTTCAGTGCCCGAACGGGTGATAGAGGCGGTTCAGCGAACCCGGCGGCGGCGGGGCCGGGTGGTGGCGGTTGGAACCACAGTGGTACGGGCCTTGGAGTCGGCCGCCCGGACAGGTGAGCTGATCAGCATGAAGGGAAATACCGATCTTTATATCGTCCCTGGATTTCGTTTTCGCGTAGTCGATACGTTGATTACGAATTTTCACCTGCCGAAGTCGTCGCTGCTGGTGCTGGTCAGCGCTTTTACAGGATTGGAAGCGGTTCAGCAGATCTATGCGCATGCGATAGACAACGGCTACCGTTTCTATAGTTACGGGGACGCGATGTGCGTTCAACGGGCGGATTCCGGACCATGAAATTCGACATACGCGCAGTCGATGGTGTTGCGCGGCGGGGGACATTAGCGTTGCCGCGGGGGGTGGTGGAGACCCCGGCGTTTATGCCGGTTGGCACAACCGGCGCCGTCAGATCGGTGTCGCCTGCCGAAGTTCGTGAGAGCAGATCAGACATCATTCTTGGCAACACGTTTCATCTAATGTTGCGTCCGGGAAGTGACGTGATTCGTGCGCACGGGGATTTGCATAAATTCATGGGGTGGGATGGCCCAATCCTAACGGATTCCGGTGGATTTCAGGTCTGGAGCCTGGCTGATAAGCGGCGAATCGATGAGGCTGGGGTCACTTTTCGTTCGCCGGTCAATGGCGCGCAGGTGTTCCTGGGTCCAGAGGAATCGATCCGTGTGCAGCATGACCTGGGTTCGGATATTGCGATGGTGTTTGATGAGTGCACGCCGTACCCGGCGACCCGAGATGAGGCCGCTACATCCATGGAGCGTTCTCTGCGCTGGGCGACCCGCTGTCGTCGCTCTCATGTTCATCGAAGGCAGGCTCTGTTTGGAATTATCCAGGGTGGTATGCATCTGGACTTGCGTGAGGCGTCACTCCAGGGGTTGATGGAGATTGGGTTTGACGGTTATGCCTTGGGTGGATTGTCGGTTGGTGAGCCGAAAGAGGAAATGTACGCAGTGCTTGACTCGATTGTTCCGGGAATGCCGTCGGATCGTCCGCGCTATCTCATGGGCGTTGGCAAGCCCGAAGATCTGGTGCGTGGGGTACTGGCAGGAATCGATATGTTCGATTGCGTTTTGCCGACGAGAAATGCCCGTAATGGTTGGCTGTATACCCGCGCTGGGGTTGTGAAGATTCGCCATGCAAAAAACCGCACCGACATTCGCCCGATCGACGAAAATTGTGGCTGCCCTACGTGTGCTCGCTTCAGTCGGGCGTATCTTCGCCATTTGTTTGTCACGGGTGAGATGCTCGGAATGCGTCTTTGCACGCTGCATAACTTGCATTTTTTTCAACGCTTGATGGCAGACATGAGGACTGCGATCGAAAAGCAACAATTCGATTCGTTTTCCCGTGTGTTCTTCGAGAATACCGACCCGGGGAATAGGGTTATGGCATAATTCGGCGATTTTCCATACGATTACCGGTTCCGAAATGACCAATTTATTGATTTCCGACGCCTGGGCACAGGCCGGTGGCGGGGGTGGTAGCAGCATGTTCAGTTTGCTTCCGCTGGTGCTTATTTTTGTGCTGTTCTATTTCCTTTTGATCCGGCCGCAACAGAAAAGGAAAAAAGAACATCAGGGAATGGTGGCGTCAATGAAGGTAGGTGACGAGGTCGCCACCAACGGTGGCCTGCTCGGTCAGGTGACGGACCTGGATGACAACTGCGTTACCCTCAAAGTAG
>CAJXWH010000194.1 GCA_913062915.1 uncultured Acidiferrobacteraceae bacterium
TCACCGCCGTCAAATCACTCGCTCAATTGGATCACTCGATATCTGTCCCGGCAGTAGATATCCAGCACAGACCCGCCTTTTTACCAGAAGGGATACCATCTCGTCTCTACGAACACTCATAGAACTCCTACAAACCAGCATCAGAATGGTCTCTTAACGTGAAAATCACCAGGTTTGAAATCATTAAGGTCCCACCCAGCTGGGTTTGGCTGCGCATACACACCGATACCGAACATACGGGCCTGGGAGAGCCTTACCTGGAGAATCACGCAGACTCCGTTATTGCAGAGGTGAGGCGGCTCGAACCGTTTCTCATTGGCAAGGATCCCACACGTGTCGAAAAACTGTGGAAAGAAATGTACGAATCCGGGTCGGGTTACCTAGGCGGTCCTGTCAAGATGAGTGCCCTAAGCGGAATCGACATTGCACTGTGGGATCTAGCAGGCAAGGCTGCAGGCGTGCCGATTTACCAGATGCTTGGAGGACAGGTCCATGACCGAATAAAAATGTACCGTGCAACTGGTGGCGAGTTGCCGTGGACTGTCGATCCAGGGGAACCGTATCAACCGGGCAACCCACCCCGCACAAACCTAAAAAGCGGCGAACCAGAGACATACAGGGAAGCTGCCAGGATTCTTACCGAGGAGTGGGGATTCAGGGCATTAAAAATGCACATTGGGCTCGGCGACGATCTCGAGGCAACGTCAAAAGTAAATGGCGTCGCAGAACGATTCGCAGCTGCTCGGGAAGGAGCCGGCCCGGACGTTGACGTAGCCATAGATATCCACAACCCGAACCCGGCAATTGGCCGCCAGATGATTGAAGCATTAGCCCCGCACAGGCCTCTTTTCATAGAGGAGCCAATGCCTGTCGAACGTGTCGATGCTCTCGCGCAAATAGTGGAGGGCACCTCGGCTACTATCGCTGCCGGCGAAAGGTGGATGGGGAAGTGGATCTTCTTCGACGCACTGAGTCGAGGGGCGATATCAGTTATGCAGCCTGATATATGTCACGCCGGCGGAATAACTGAGTGTAAAAAAATTGCAACGATGGGCGAAGCCGCGTACGCGAAGCTTGCACTCCACTGCCCGCTGAGTCCGCTCGCGCTTGCTGCATCGATTCAGGTCGACGCCTGCAGCCCAAATCTCCTGGTGCAGGAGCACAACGAGGTCAACGACTCGCGTGAAAAAGACAAAACCATCATCGGCAAGGGTTTCTTTAAAGACCCATTCGTACTGGATGCCGAGGGGTTCATCTATGTGCCCGATACACCTGGACTTGGTATAGCACTCGACCACCGGGGCTTTGAGACCATCATGTCAAAACCGTGGTCTGCCGTGCGGGGCTAGAATCAGGTTATGACAGATGCTTCACACGAAATTGCAAGTGCAAAACTAATAGCAGCAACTGCAATAGAAGAACGCACCGATGATCTGATCCGACTGGCTAAAGATATTTGGAACCATCCGGAACCTGGCTTTCGCGAGCATCGTACGGCAAAAAAAACAGCCGAGTTCATGCGAGCAACCGGTCTTGAACCACGTGAGGGTGTGGCCATCACCGGAGTGGTAGCACGGCTCGATACCGGCAGGCCCGGTCCGCATATAGCGATCATGGGCGAACTCGATTCACTGATCGTCCCCGAACATCGACTCGCGGATCCGGAAACGGGAGCAGCCCATGTTTGCGGACACAATATCCAGATCGGAAATATGCTCGCCGCGGCCGTCGGACTTTCGAATCCGGCAATACTCGAAAAACTGAACGGCTCCGTCACATTCATGGCTGTACCAGCCGAGGAATACATCGAAATCGAGTATCGCGAGGGCCTGAGAGATTCGGGGGACATAGAGTTCCTTTCAGGTAAGCAGGAGTTCATCCGGCTGGGTGAACTCGATAACGTCGACATCTCCTTGCTTACACATGCCGAACCCTCCGGTGAAACAGCGTTACGGCCGGGTACAAGCCATAACGGGATGATCGCGAAGAACGTCCGGTTCCTGGGCCGATCTGCCCATGCCGGTGGAGCACCTCACCTGGGGGTCAATGCGCTCAACGCTGCGAATCTCGCAATGCAGGGAATCGCGTTACAGCGGGAAACGTTCAGGGAAGAGGACAGGATACGAATCCACCCGATCATAACGCGGGGTGGAGACGCGGTTTCTTCGGTGCCCGCGAATGTAACGATGGAAATGTTTATTCGAGCCGCGTCCGTCAAGGCAATGAAAGATGCCGAAACCAAAGTTGATCAGGCACTTCGAGCCGGAGCGATGGCGATCGGTGCAGGCGTCGAGATCAGCACCTCGCCCGGGTACATGCCGTCAAAATTTTGCGAGGAGTTAAACAAAATATACGATGAGTCCGTGGTCGAACTGATCGGCGAATCGGCACTGGGGCGGATGCCTCACCGCACGTCATCGACCGACATGGGTGACGTCTCAGCCATAATGCCGGCAATGCAGTCCTACGCGGGTGGCGCCAGCGGAAGGACCCATAGCAACGAGTTCGAAATCACCGACTGGGACCTTGACGTGGTGGTCGCAGGAAAAGCGCTCGCATTCACTGTGATGTCACTGCTATCAGACGATGCAAAGCGCGGCAGAAAGATCATCGCTGAATTCGAAGCACCATTTACAATCGCCGGGTATCTCGCCGCGTTACGAGAATTCAGGCAGCGCGAGAGCTGGAGCGGCTGACCAACCTTGGAACTCTGGATTCTCGCTGGACTCGCCAACCCGCTCGTATTTTCGATTGTCACGCTCGTTGATAAACGGGTGCTGTCGGGTTTCGGGCTTCCCTTCTCGAGCTTCAACCTGTGGGTCGGAGGCAGCGCGGGGTTGTTCGGGGCGATTGTCCTGGTCACCAGTTTTCCTTCGGGCGTAGAGTTCCTCCTGCTTGCCCAGGCATGGTCAATCGGTGTCATGCAGGCATTCACGCTTATATTCATGTTCTGGATGCTCAAGCGGGAAGATCCCTCACGCGTGCTTCCGGCCATGGGGACATCACCGATCTACGTGGCAGTACTGGCATGGGTCATTTTTGGCGAGTCTTTGAGTGCCCTGCAGTGGCTGGCAGTTTTACTGGCCGTTGGGGGAAGCGTTCTCGCCTCGGTACAGGTGAAATCAGGCGGCACAGGTGGAATGCTGGTGTTCCAGCCAATGTTCCTGTTGCTGGCGGTTGGAGCTGTGTTAATGGCCAGTTCGCAGTTGATTACAAAAGCGATTGTCGATGACCTGTCGACACTCCATATCGTTTCAATAAGAGGGACCGGACTGTTCACCGTAATGTGGGTGG
>CAJXWH010000195.1 GCA_913062915.1 uncultured Acidiferrobacteraceae bacterium
CCAGGAGCTTACTCCGAATTCGGAGGCTGCGGTGATCATCCCACCAGCCGAGGGCACCAAATCCCAAGGCGCTGATCCCAAGTGCCGCAAAAATGCCGTCCATCCCGGAGACACACCACATGAGGCTCACCGAGGCCAGAATGACCATTCCAACGATCACAATACCGCCACCCTTTGGCGTCGGCTGGGTATGCAGGCTGCGCTGATTCGGCAAATCAAGCGCCAACGCACGGCATTTGTGTTTGAGCAACACGCTAAGAGCCAGCCAGCAGGCCAAGGTGGAACCCATCCCTACGAGTGATCCAAGAAGATACCAATGGCCCAAGAATCTCTGCCTGGCTTTCTACTTACGCAACAGACAACGTCTGCACGAAAAATAAACGATCGAAAATCTCGATCGGGACGTTAGAGGGCCATGTGACACGCCGGGCATTTTACCAAAGGACGAAGTACGCGGAATAAGTCACATTTCAGTCCATTTCTTTCTGCTTTCGTTTCCTATCAATCAATTTCCCTCATTTCGAAAGCCAGGAGAAACAATCCTGGATGGCCTTGTCCCAATGGACCCCAACCGCGTGACCCTCTCTCGCTGGTTTCGATGAAGGCAATGAAAACACCCTGGTTTCTCGATCTGACACTTTGCCCTTCATAAGGTCGCCGGCCAACATCTCTTGAATGATTTTTACCTCGAACAATTTCGCCGCATCATCCTCATTCGATCTGTCGGGAGATGCAACAAGCTGGATGATGGCAATCCGCCTTACCCGAAACTTCTCAACCATCCGATCTACCACTCCACGGCACGAAAATGACGGCGCGATCATTAGCGCGTTAATCTCGGGTACATCGCGCGCGGGAACTTTGTCGAAATATTCCGGGTGCAGCCAATGAACATTTTCTGTCCGCTGAGCGTCCTCCACTTCGTTGCATGCATAGATCGACCAGCCGATGGTTGTACCAAAGTGGATCATGTCTCGAACGGGTTCATCAATAACTCCCAGCACCAACAATCGGTTACCCTTTTCACTGCCAATCGAAACAGTCATACAGGACAATCCTGCCCACTCCGCCGGCGACCACTGTCGCTCCTCCAGGGTTTTCGATCCGTGCGTAAACATCCACCTCGTTCTTTGCAGTACGAAATGGCCCCACACCATAAAAAATACCAACCCGCGGAGCCAGGGATTGCGTCCATGATGTTTGCGTTGATAACGCCGCATACTTCGATGCTTCTCCCACGAAACACGATGGCCCGATTGTTCGCTTGACCCTCCCCGGTAATGAAAGATTGAGATATCTGGAACAAACACGACTTTCCAGCCGACATCACGGACCCGGCGACAAAGATCTAGATCCTCAAAATGAAGGAAAAAGTCCTCGTCCATGCCGCCTACGTCAGCAAATGTGGTTCGCCGAATCATCAAGAACGAGCCGGATACTGCATCGACGCAAATCCGCTTTTCTGGGAGGGGCTCATCGGTCATATCCACTTGATTCAATTCGGCAGCGAACGTATGGCGTTGAAATACTTTGCCCAAACTACGGACCAAGGTCGGTTCACGTCTTCGACAACCCCGCTGCTCGGAGCCATCGAAATTGAACACCAGGCCGCCTACGATTCCTGCAGAAGCATCTGCATCCAGTGCCTCACTGAGCAATCGAATGGTATGCGGGAACACCAGACAGTCGGGATTCAGCAGAAGTATATTTTCTGATTTCGAGTCCCCAACCCCCCGATTGATAGCGGCGGAGAATCCACTGTTTTCCTCATTTCGAATGACCTGCAGCGACACGTCACTGGCCGTCAAATTGCTTAAGAAATCCGCACTGCCATCGGTCGAAGCATTATCAACAACAATAATCTCCAGCGAGCAGTCGGAACGACAGACGCTGTCAACACAAACTTCCAGAAACCGGCCCGAATTGTAGTTAACAATGACAACGGAAGCATTTGTCATGATTTCACACTTGGAAAAGAAGCACTGGACGATTTATTGGTCCAAACGAACGATTGTTGTGTCCACACGATCGGAAAAGAGCCATCCTGTTGCGGCTTGATCCGCCTAACGGCTAAGGGTCGTCTCCCAGTACTTTTCGTATGGTATAGATCGGCTTCTTCTGGGACTCGTGATAGATCCTGGCTTGCATTTCTGCGAGAAGTCCCACAGTGATAAATTGCATCCCTGCCAGAACCAAGAGAATCGCCAACAGTACGATAGGGCGATCTGCCAGGTCATTGCCCATCACTATTTTCTCAAGACCTAGCCATAAAAGCATCGCTACGCCCGCACCGCCGGAAACGAGACCGATACCACCGAAGAATTGAATCGGGCGACCTGAAAAACTCAACAAAAATTTTACAGTCAATAGATCAAGGAGTACTCGAAAGACGCGGGACAGTCCATATTTGGACTTTCCTGCCCTGCGGGGCCTGTGGTTTACCTTTACTTCGCCCAAACGGATGCCCATCCAGCTTGCAATGGCGGGAATGAATCGGTGCATTTCCCCGTACAGATGAAGATCTTTGACGACTTCCTGTCGCATCGCCCGAAGCGTACATCCGTAATCGTGAAGTTTGATGTCCGTAGTCCAGGAAATAAGCTGATTGGCGACCAGCGAGGGGAATCTTCGCAGCCAGAAATTCTCCTTCCGCTCGTATCGCCAACCACAAGCCATGTCAAGACCGCGCTCAATCTCCGATAGGAGCAACGGAATATCTTTAGGATCATTCTGCCCGTCGGCATCCATCGTGATCACGATGCCCCCTACTGCAGAATCAAATCCAGCAGCAAGCGCTGCGGTCTGGCCGAAATTGCGGCGAAGTTCGATGACTCGAACATGCTCATCGTGGGATTGAATTTCTGCGAGTACTTCGCGAGAACCGTCCGTGCTGCCATCGTCCACGAACAGTACTTCATAACTCCTGGCCAACGCCTCTAACGTCTGGACGAGTTCACCATAAAGAACTTGTAGGTTGTCTCGCTCGTCAAATACCGGAAGAATGACTGACAATTCAGTCATCAAATAATTCTGTGGGCTATATTTCTAGACCGGAAATATGCCCTTCCCTTGTGCTTGCCCAGACTCATGTCCAGAGATTAGCGTACATTTGCCTCTTTCCCGTTGAACTGTACGTCAGAGGCCAGCATGTTTCCAGTTGGAAATACGCTTTTAGACTATAATTTCTCGCTCGCGGATCCAAAAAGCGTTATGGTCAATTCTAAGTCCGCGAACCGATGTTTTTATTTTGCGGGCACA
>CAJXWH010000196.1 GCA_913062915.1 uncultured Acidiferrobacteraceae bacterium
GTAATCACAGCATGAACAAAAACGGCGAATTGGGCACATTAGAACTATTTGCCGGGGTGCAGATCGTCAAGTTTGTAGTTCCGTTACTTTTTTTGCCCTCGTAGTCATTCTTCTTGTCTTTTTGGCTATTTCGGTTATATGGGCTGCTTTCGCTTTCTCGGTTGACTGGTGGTTTGTGTGGTGTGGCGAGCGTGACAGACCACCTGACACCGAGCCATCGGAGCTAGGAGCAGCCACCGGCTAGACTCTCCGAATGAAACCGTGGTCAAAGGGACCAGGCGAGAAGATATCACGATGCGAAAATCCCCAAGGGTAGCCACAGCACATGCCTGCCATTACCGGCGTTGAGTTCAGGCAGTTTTCTGCCAACCACCAAAATGCGCAGCGCAACTGGTTGCTGGCAAAACTCAACACCGACGACCCGGCCTTCTACGGTATCGGCGACGCATCGCCCATGCAGGACGATGAACGGGTCAAGAATTTAATTACCGGGTTCGTCGAGAAATATCTCAAGGGCAAGGACCCCCTCGAATCGGAGGTGCACTGGACGACGATGTACCAGGACCCTCAGGCACGGGGCGGTCGGCTTGCGACCACTGCCATATCCGGAATCGACATTGCGCTGTGGGACCTCAAGGGCCGACTGCTGGGCCAACCCGTGTGGAAGTTGCTGGGCGGTGCACACCGGCGGAGCATCCGCGTCTACGCCAATGGCTGGTATTCGAGCCCGGGAACTGCCAAGCAGAACGCCGAAGAGGCGAAGGTCGTGACCGGCATGGGTTACAACGCGCTGAAATTCTATCCGTTCGGTCAGCACGACTACTACAAGATTTCGCTCGAAGAATTGCAACTCGCCGAGGACCGCGTGGCCGCAGTGCGAAAAGCGGTTGGGCCGCACGTGGATATCCTGCTCGAAGCAGACGCAAAATTCGACGTGATGAACGCCATCCAGATCGGCCTTCGGATGGAGCAATATTCCCCGCTGTTCTATGAAGAGCCGGTTTCACCGGAGCGCGTCGCCGAACTCGTGCAGGTGCGCAACAAGGTGGACATCCCGATTGCTACCGGCGAGCGTCTATACACAAAGTTCCCGTTCGCCGAGATTGTCGAGCAGCACGCCGCAGATGTCTTGCAGCCCGATATCGCCAACGCCGGCGGAATCACCGAGCTAAAAAAGATTGCGATCATCGCCGAGGCAAAACACATTACGATGGCCCCGCACAACGTGTGCTCGCCGGTCGGGGCGGTGGCCGAGATGCACCTGGATGCCTCGATCATCAATTTCGAGATACAGGAGTATCACGCCGAGTTCTACACGAAGCACTATTTCACCGTGCTGGACGGATTTGCACGGCAGGTTGACGGGTATGTCGAGCTTTCCGACGCGCCGGGACTGGGGCTCGAGCTGAACGAGTCAGAGATCGCAAAACACCCGCCACTGTCGAAGGTGACATCGGCAGGAGGCACGGTGCGTGGAATCTGAGGTGTGCAAAACGCGGCCCATATGGCTGCGAACCTGTCGTTGCGAGGAGTTTGACGACGTGGCACCGGGTTCCAGACCGAGAGGGTCTGCCTACCGCCACCAGGTGCCAGCTTGCAGGCTGTACGCGAACAGTAGACGTGAGCGATGTCAGGAGATGGGTTGAGTGACTTGTCACAACCCCGAGCGACAAAAATTCAGTCCGGTACGCAATGCTGAATACGATGATTCCTGGGTAAATCTCGACTTCGGACGGGCAGGTGCTGCAATGATCCGGCCGTCCACCCCCATGGCAGGACGTGCCAACGATCGGGTTTCAGTACGAAAGGCAACATTGGCGATCTCGATGAAACCTGTCGATTCTCAGAACTTGAACAGGCACACCACCGAACGCCGCCTATATTTCTGTTCACACGCTATTCGGCGAACGGGTCGTCATCGCCGCACCCCTGGTACACGGCAATTTCTGCCGGGCTCAGGTCATCGCAAAAGTCGCTGGTTGTCTTGAATGTCGGGGCCAACAAGAACCACATGATCATCAGTCCTGCCACGATATAACTTGCCGTCCGCCACTTGCCCAGCACCGTTTTGGGCTTCGGATAGACAAGCCTGATCCACCATTTCGAGTAATTGCGCACGCTCGGTTCAGCGTTGTCCACGAGTACGAGAATTCCAA
Organism: uncultured Acidiferrobacteraceae bacterium; assembly: GCA_913062915.1. Classification (GTDB taxonomy): domain Bacteria; phylum Pseudomonadota; class Gammaproteobacteria; order Arenicellales; family UBA868; genus CAJXWH01. The sequence goes on from CAJXWH010000196.1 coordinate 2,157, forward strand.
GCACAACCGCGCCGAAACTACCTCCCAGTACCGGGTTTCCGGTTGCCCCAGCGACAATCGATCCGAGTGCGAACAGAAAGGCGATCCACGTCAGTGCGGTCTCGAATTGATATCCGAACCTAGCCCACCAGGGCATCAGGTGCGTCCAATCCTTTTTCAGCGCCCGCAGTGAACGTGTAAAGCTTTCCTCAAGTTCTCCGCTCTGCATCAACGGGAGGCGGAGACTCGGGCTCCCGTCCGCGCTCCGCATTAGCTTGAGAAACACATCCCCGCTCTGGTCGACTATCCGCTTGAACGACTTCCAGTCACCAGCTTGCGCCGCATGTTCGAACGCTGCCATTTGTGCAAACTGGCTGTGGAGAATGTCTTCATGATTCGAGTCGATCCCGTACGAATCAACCAGTTTTACTTCTTCGTGTGAATGATCTGGCATGTTTTCTTAAAGCGAGGAGAAATTACTTATTCTGGTGTGATGACCTTGCGGTCGGACACAAAGATCGTACCCAATCACCGAACAACAACCGAACTGAATTCGTACTAATTCTTGGGCCAGAACGCCCTTTGGCTTCGACCAGAGTTCAGGTATAGACTGCCGACCGCATCTTACCTCTCGAATGGTCATCGATGGCTGCACCTGTTGTGTCAACAAATAACGAGGATATCGAGTTGAAAGTCACTGGCGTAAAGACAACTGTCGTTGAGAACGTAGAACTGACCTGACCCCCTCAAAGGTATCCAGTTGAAAGATCATATACTGGGCGTTTTGAAGGGAGGCAGAAATGCCAAGAAAGAGACACAGCCCGGAGTAGATCTTACGCAAGCTCCGGTAAGTCGAGGTTGCCGTCGCCGGTGGCAAGAGCGTCGGTCAGGCAGTCCATGGGAGAACGGCTACAACGAGAGCTTCAACGGGAAGTTGAGGGATGAATTGCTAAACCGGGAGATCTTCTACTCGCTGAAGGAGGTGCAGATACTGACAGAACGGAGGAGGCGGGAGTACAACACAGTCCGACCACCAGTGCCTGAGGCAATCATGCCAGAGCTTCAGTTGGTCGCAAATCCGAGATAATAAGTGGTAACGATCGCGGGGGCAGGT
>CAJXWH010000197.1 GCA_913062915.1 uncultured Acidiferrobacteraceae bacterium
ATCCCTTTATTCAACCAAAGCCCGGGGAATGGCACAGCGAATGGAACGAAGAGAAACTCGAGCCATGGAAAGAGGTCATTCGTCTTTTGCTTGAATACCATGCAAGCCGAGGTGAGAGCCCTCTGCAATCGATCAGCACTGAGTTCATTCCCAACCCCGATTACGGCGGCGGCGCGAAGTACTCGATCTTCGAACACTCGGTTGCCTGCGCCAAATGGATCCGTGAGGCCTGGAGTCAGATCGTACCGCCGGTGTAACAGCCTCCGGACGGGTTCGGTCTAGATCTGAAGCCATCTTTGGTCTAGCGCAGAGCGCTCGACCTGGTCCATCACCCGCTCGATTGCGACGGCTGCTTCGAAATCAGGCCAGGCTCGTGTATTGTTCTCGATAGCCTGTAACAACTGGTGTAGTTCACAGATCTTGACATCCATGTAGCCGAGGGTGTGTCCACCTCGCGGCAAGAAAGCAGAATACGGGGGGTGCTCGGGACCCGTCAGTATCGTCCGAAATCCGGCGATGCTGGGGTCATCTTCAGCAGTAAAGAGGCGCAGTTCATTGAGGCGCTCCTGGTCATGGGTGATGGTGCCGCGGGATCCATGGACTTCCCAGCGCAATCCGCATTTCCGGCCCCAGTTGACGCGACTGGCTCCGAGGGTGCCATGCGCGCCGTTCGCAAAATGGACCAGCGCAGCAACCGTGTCGTCGTTGTCCACCTCTCTTGACGCGGATGAATCCGTAGGATCGGGTCGATGGCGATGCACCACATCGATGTCTGCCGCCACATTGCTTACTTCCGAGCCGGTGATGAAATGAGCGACACTGAGTAGATGGCTCAGGATATCTGCAATCGCGCCAGTTCCTGACCGCTCCCGCGATAGCCTCCAGGAGTAGGGTTGGTTTTCGTCCGCCTCGTTGTCCACATCATAACGGCCGTGGAATCCGGTGACCCGGCCGATCCTGCCATCGGAGATCAAGCGCTGGGCATGAGTTACCGCCGGGTTCTTGATGTAGTTGTAGCCGACAATTGTCTTACGAGAGCTAGAGCGAGCGGCTGTCACCATGTCTTCGGCGTCGGCGAGGCTCATGGCCATGGGTTTTTCACACCACACATGTTTACCGGCTTCGAGCGCCGCAACCGACATGTCGCGGTGCAGGGCGTTGGGCGCGCATATGGAGATCAACTCAACGCCAGGGTCATCGATCAGTTCCTGCCACTGGTCGGTGTAACGGTCGAAGCCGAGATCGGCCGCCCGATCGGCAGCGCGTTCCGGACTAAGGTCACAGACGATCTCCAGGGTCGGACGAAGCCCCGCGCCAAAGACCGACGACACGGCACTGTAGGCAATGGAGTGGGCTTTGCCGATAAACCCCGTACCGATGACACCAACGCCGATTGTTCGGACACGATCTGCCATAGGGTTTCAAAGGGTCTCTGTAGGCTGGCGACAGGCTCCTCGGAAAACTCGAATCAGAAACCTACCGTTTATTGAACCATAATAACGAAATGGCAACGGAACGAGAACTGGACGTCATCTGTATCGGGCGCTCGTCGGTTGATTTATATGGTCAGCAGTCCGGCGGTCGTCTCGAAGACATGGCGAGTTTTGCCAAGTCGGTCGGTGGCTCGCCAACCAACATTGCGATCGGGGCCTCGCGTCTGGGATTGCGGGCCGCCCTGATCACGCGAGTGGGGGATGAACACATGGGTCGGTTCATCCGCGAAACCCTGGAAGCCGAGCGCGTCGACACCCGGTTTGTCGTAACCGATCCCGAGAGATTGACTGCTCTGGTTTTGTTGGGGATTCGCGACCAGCACACGTTTCCACTCATTTTCTACCGCGAGAATTGTGCCGACATGGCGATCTCGGAAGAGGATATCGACCGCGCTTTCATCGCGTCGTCACGGGCCACGCTCGTAACGGGGACGCATTTCTCGCGACCACAAGTCGCGGCAGCCAGTCGCCGGGCGATGACCGTAGCCCGGGAAGCGGAACGCAAGGTGATTCTCGATATCGATTATCGACCCAATCTTTGGAATCTTGGCGCGCACCAGGATGGTGAGTTTCGTTTTGTTGCCGATCAAGATGTCACTCTACATTTGCAGTCCTTGCTGCCGCTTTGCGACCTGGTGGTAGGCACCGAGGAGGAGCTGCATATCGCAGGCGGTGTTACCGATACGCTGGATGCGATTCGCCGGGTCCGGCAGTTAACCGACGCGGTGATTGTTTGTAAACGGGGCCCGATGGGTTGTACGGCATTTGCAGCCCAGGCAAATGACTGGAGCGACGGTGTAACGGGAGAAGGGTTCCCGGTTGAGATCTACAACGTGCTTGGGGCCGGTGACGGGTTCATGGCCGGATTTCTCAGCGGTTGGTTACGGGATCAGCCGCTCGAAAACTGTTGCCGGTCTGCGAATGCGTGCGGTGCACTGGCGGTGTCCCGCCTCGGTTGCGCTCCAGCGTATCCGTCGAAGGAAGAGCTGGAGTATTTCCTCGCCAACGGCAGTCGAGAAACCGCGCTTCGCCGCGACGCACGACTGAATCGACTGCATGAAGCGACCACTAGACCGCGGCGCTGGGATCGTCTCGTCGCATTGGCCTTCGATCATCGATCATATTTCGAGAAGCTGGCGGCGCAACATCACAAGGGTGCCGCAGAGATCGGCAGATTCAAGGCGCTGGTGTACCGCGCGGCGGCGGCCGGGGCGGATGACGACAGTGGCTTTGGGATTCTTGTGGATGACCAATTCGGTCGAGATACATTGCATCAAGCGGCGTCCTCCGGGTGCTGGATAGGTCGCCCGGCAGAATTGTCGGACCAGTTTCCGCTCGAACTCGAGATTGGCCCCGACCTTGGCAGCGCTCTCAACGAATGGCCCGTTACCCAGACGGTCAAGATCCGGGTACTCTACCGGCTCGACGATTCCGAAGATATTCGCAATCTGCACGATCGCTTGATGGTTCGGCTGGCTGATGCGTGTCGTCGCACCCGGCACGAACTGTTGGTGGAAATTATTTCATCACGCCCCGATAACTCCGCTGATCCAGACATGGTTCCAGGCATTTTGCACCACGTGTATGATCTCGGTGTTTTCCCGGATTGGTGGACGCTCGAGCCCATTACGGATTCTGAGTACTGGCAGAGAGTGAACAAGACAGTTGCCCAACATGATCCCCACCTGCAGGGCATCATTGTCGGTGGTCGCCGGATGTCGCAGCAGAAGTTG
>CAJXWH010000198.1 GCA_913062915.1 uncultured Acidiferrobacteraceae bacterium
TGAAATCACAGGAGAGGTAAACGGTTTTTCCTTGACACAGTGCTGGGTGGACGGTACTGTTTTGTCGTAGTGGCGCCGATTTGATTATCAGCTTGCGGGCGCTAAATAAATTTGCTAAAGCGAGTTGGCTGTATGTAACCCGCTCTAGCAAAAGCTGGTGCGGGTTTTTTGTTGGCGCTTGTATGGCCGCCGAAATTTTTTCGCTACCGCGTCTGCGGAGACATGGAGCCATCGATGCCTCGATCGACACTATACGAACTGCTTGCCACTCGAGATTGGTTGCTGGCTGATGGTGCAACGGGAACCAATTATTTCGCTATGGGCCTTCAGTCGGGTGACGCACCGGAGTTATGGAATGTCAGTCACCCCGAACGGGTCGCTTCACTGCACCGCTCATTTATCGACGTGGGTGCCGATATCATTCTTACCAACAGTTTCGGTGGCTCGAGTTACCGATTGAAATTGCACCAGGCGCAAGGTCGGGTTGCCGAGTTGAACCTCGCGGCGGCATCGATTGCGCGGCGCGAAGCTGATCAGGCTGACCGACCTGTCATTGTTGCCGGATCCGTTGGCCCCACCGGAGAAATTCTGCAGCCCGTGGGAGCGTTAGACCCCGGGGCAGCGGAAGATGCATTTGCCGATCAGGCGCTCGCTCTGGCCGAGGGAGGCGCGGATGTGATCTGGCTAGAGACCATGTCATCGAAGGAAGAGCTGCAGGCTGCAGGAGCTGGCGCAAATCGAACCGGATTGCCGGTGGTCGCGACCATGACATTCGATACCAACGGCAGCACCATGATGGGTTTTTCGCCCCAGGAACTGGTCGACCTCTATCGCGAGACGGTGCCTCGGCTTGCGGCCTATGGAGCCAATTGTGGTGTGGGGGCAGCGGACCTTATTGGGACGATGATCGCAATGCGCAACCGTGCCGACCCGGGAGACATACTGGTCGCCAAGGCCAATTGCGGGATTCCCGAATTCAGGGACGGGGAGATTCAATACAGTGGAACGCCAGACTTGATGGCCGACTACGCGCGCCTTGCACGCGACGTCGGCGCGCGAATTATCGGGGGCTGTTGCGGCACCACCCCCGAACATCTGGCGATCATGCGTAAAGTGTTGGATAACCACCAGCCCCGACCGATCCCGGAACTGGATGATGTGGTCGAACGGCTGGGTCCGGTGACAGCGGGCACGCGCGCATGCTGCGCCGGCCGCCCAGCAGGCTCAGGCCGGTCAGAGCACCCCAGGCGGGGTCGGCGCCGCGCCCGCTAGTACCGTCGCCTTAGAGCAGGTATGCTGATGGCGTGAAACACGCCTTTATTATGGATCCGCTTGAGCGGGTCAAGGCCTACAAAGATACCTCGTACTTCCTGATGCTGGCTGCGGAACGGCGCGGCCATGAGGTGTTCTACCTGAATGCCGTTGATCTGGCGCTCGACCATGACCGGGTTATGGCCCCCTTGCAGCGGCTGCACGTCAATGACAATGCCGACAATCCTTTTGTTGTGGAAACTGCTAAATGGCAGGCGTTGGATACAGTGGATGTGGTCTGGATCCGGACCGATCCGCCGGTGGATCGGTCCTATATCTACACTACCTTGCTGCTCGACTTGTTACCGGAGCACATACGGGTGGTCAACAGGCCATCAACCATCCGCGACTGGAACGAGAAGTTGGCTGCGCTTCGTTACCCGGATTGGACACCTCGTACTTTGGTGGCCCGTGACAACGGCCGCATTCGAGCGTTCACAGAAAAGTTCCCCCGCGTGACGATCAAGCCCATCGATGGCCACGGCGGAACCGGTATCATCTTCGTCACAGCCACAGATTCAGATTTCGATGCGAAGCTGAACGAGGCCACCCGTCGGGGTCGCCACTGGGTGATCGTGCAGGAGTATCTTAAGGCTGCCCGCGACGGGGACAAACGCATTTTGCTGTTAGATGGCCAGCCGCTCGGCGCCATTTTGCGATTACACGCAGACGGCGTCGAGCTGAATAACTTGGACCAGGGAGGTACTGCGGTTGCATCTTCGTTGACCGACCGGGATCGTGCTATTTGTCAAGCATTGAGTAATGATCTCCGGGTGCACGGTGTGGTGTTTGCAGGTATAGACGTGATCGGGGGGATGCTCATTGAAGTCAACATTACGAGCCCCACTGGACTTCAGGAGATGACCCGGTTTGACGGTCGGCCCTACCACGAGGAGATCATCGCCAGTCTCGAATGAAGCGGGCAGGTCAGCCCGAGCGATCTGAATCCGCCAGTTTGCTATTCGTGGTATGTACCTGGACTTGCGGATAGGGAATTGTGATACCGGCTTCGTCGAAGGCGAGTTTGATATTTTCCGTCAACGCGAGTTTGGTGGCGAAGTAGTCGCCGGCTTTCGTCCAGGCACGAACTGTCAAATTCACGCTGTTGTCGGCCAGTTCGAGTACGCCCACCAGTGACGGATTGTCTTCCAGTATTCGTTCTTCTCTTGCCAGCACGGACTTGATGACGTGTTTGGCGGTGGCCAGGTTGTCCTCGTAACTGATCCCGATTACGAGGTCGATACGTCGGGTGTCTCGAGCTGACCAGTTGGTGATGGTGTCTGCATAGATGGCGCCGTTTGGCACGGTAATTTCCCGGTTGTCCGGGGTCAGCAAGGTCGTAGTGAAGAGGCTGATTTTTTCGACTGATCCAGCGCTGCCGGCGACTTCGACATAATCTCCCGTTCGAAATGGTCGAGACACGATGAGCATAATTCCCGCCGCGAAATTGCCGAGGGAGTCTTTGAGTGCAAGGCCGACTGCGATACCTGCTGCACCCAGCAGGGCAATCAGCGATGTCGTGTTAACGCCCAGTCGGTCGACCGCTGCAATGATGACGACCAGAGTGAGCAGGGCATTGGTGATGGTGGCGGAGAAATTAACCAGGATCTCCTCCAGCCCGCTCCTTTGTAGAAGTCGACGGGTAAGGCCGCTGATGGCATTGGCAGCCAGGCGCCCGACGACAAGAATCACCAACGCCAGGATGATGTTGACTCCAAGATCCCAGAGGCACTCCCTGGTCAGGCGCTGCAGGTCAAGCAGAGATTCCATGTCCGTTGCTCCAGCATGTGGGTGTGATTCGCTCGCCTAGTACCTTGAGTCGTCGAGCAGATAAACCGCATCGTTTTACGCTTAACGGCTTTGGGAGGGCACTACGACCAGTCGGGTTCGCGACAGGCGGTCGT
>CAJXWH010000199.1 GCA_913062915.1 uncultured Acidiferrobacteraceae bacterium
CAAGGATTGTTTACTTGCGGGCAATTCGATACCACCGCAAGTGCATTCATCTCCGCTCGCAATTCCACATAGGTACCGGCTGAAGATTCGCCATCAACAAACACGGTGCGCGCGAGTCCTCGCTCGTTATTAACGGGAACATTACAAAAGAAATTGATATTGGGAACGATATCCTGACGGCCCATTCCATAAGTCTTTAGCGCTGCAAGAAAATTTTCTCGGCATCCGGGACTGTCTTTGACATCGTAGAGCAACTTGTTACTCGGCGCGCTACAACATCCCCCGATCGTATCGTGACCACCATACAAATCTCGCACCACAGTGAACATCGGCCGTGCTTCGTCAGAATAAAGAACGTGTGCCTCGGTCAGTTTTAAAGTTCCCGCCGCCTTTAATGTATTCGGCGCATGGTAGCGCTCCTCCCGGTGATCGGCGTTGTAGCACAAGAAATCGACACCTTGATTGCCTTCAATATCCACGATTCTAAGTATTTGTCCATGGGGCACTACGTTGATCCAGTATCCGCCTGCTGGAATGATTTCATCGGATATTGTGGTTTTCATAGGATCGCTTCCCGAAGCAAGAAAAGTCGGTGTCCCTGGTCGTTTGTTCTTCCGAACAGAGACGCCATCACATTCGTCTACAGCACCCTTAACATTGACCCCGTGATTGCAGACTGCACCAATCAAAGGATAACTACCCCATATGTTACTCTGTTGTTCAAAATAGAAACTGCTGTTTCAGAATGTCTGAGTAAAGTGCGGTCGACAAGTCTTCACTAAGAGCTTATCTGGAGAATCAATTGAAATCCTTAAACAAGCCACAACAGACCTTTTGTGATTTTCCGTTTGCACCTGACATTCATCAGGTGTCATCGGATGTCGCCATCATCGGGGCAGCACACGGCACACCCTATCGCCCGGGTACCCCCAGCCATGCCGCCAATGCAGCCCATGCGGTTCGTAATGCACTGGCCTGGTACAGCACCAATCCGGAACAGTATGACTTCGACAGCAGAACAAACGTATTTGGAGGCGCCACGGTGGTTGACTGCGGCGATGTACCGGGCGATCTCACCGATGGGGCGGGCAATCGTTCACGCATCGAGGCGGCTGTCTCCGGCATCCTGGCGAGAGGGGCAATTCCCATCCTGCTGGGCGGCGACGATTCGGTACCCATCCCGTTTTTCTCGGCCTACAAGGGACACCACGAGTTCACTGTGCTGCAGATTGATGCCCATCTGGATTGGCGTCACGAAGTTCACGGCGTGACCCACGGATTTTCCAGCACCATGCGCCGGGCATCAGAAATGCCGCAGGTCATCGGCATGGTCCAGGCCGGCGTCCGCGGGCCCGGCAGCGCGCGCAACGACGAACTGGCTGACGCCAAAGCATGGGGATCGATTATCTTCCCTGCCAATGAAGTAGAAACGCATGGCATCGAGCAAGTTGTTGCGGCGATACCGGAACGTTCTAACGTTGTGTTTTCAATCGACGTCGATGGACTCGATCCGGCGCTGGTGCCGGGAATTCTACTGCCCGCACCGGGTGGCATTGGCTATCAGCAAATGATCACGCTGATTCGCGGCGTCGCGGCGCGGGCCACGATTGTTGGCGCTGCCTTTGTCGAGTTCGTGCCGGAAAAAGACGTCAATGGGTACGGAGCGAGGGTCATCGCGCGACTCGCCAGTGTCATCATCGCAACTATCGGGCATCAAAGAATTGACGCAAACTATCCAGCAACTTCATAGGCGGCACCGGTCACGAAACAGTGTGCCTGGCACTTGTCGTATGTACACTTAGTCGCTAAGAATAGAACAGTTGCCGACCAACCGTCTTCCACCCAATTGCACACAACCAACCTTGCCCCTTGACATTGATTTTGACGATCGTTCGGTCCTCGTTGTAGGAGGCACCAGCGGCATTAACCTTGGGATTGCCGAGGGCTTCGCCCGTGCAGGGGCGCGGGTCGGTGTTGCCAGCCGGTCGCAGGACAAAGTCGATGCTGCAGTTCAGCTTTTGTCTGGCCACGGCAATCGGGCCATTGGATTTACCGCCGACGTGCGAGAGCCAGATGCCGTTCAGTCCGTGATGGAGGACTTTCATGATGCGTTTGGTGAGATCGATGTCCTGGTGTCTGGTGCAGCCGGGAACTTCCCGGCTCCTGCGAACGCACTCTCGCCGAACGGGTTCAAAGCCGTTGTCGGCATCGACTTACTCGGTACGTTCCACGTACTGCGTTCAGCGTACCCCTACCTGGTAAAACCCGGGGCATCGGTGATCAATATCTCCGCGCCCCAGTCCTACCAGCCGATGGAGTTGCAGGTACACGTGTGTGCCGCCAAAGCCGGCGTCGACATGGTCACCCGGGTACTGGCCATGGAATGGGGCCCCGACGGGATCCGGGTAAATTCTATCGTGCCCGGCCCCATTGCCGACACCGAGGGCATGCAAAGACTCGCGCCGACCCCGTCGATGCGGGATGCGGTGGCAGAGTCGGTGCCGCTTGGCCGGGAAGGAACCAAGGAAGACATCGCCCAAGTGGCCTTGTTTCTGTCCTCTTCCGCTGCGGGCTACATCACCGGAGCCATTATCCCGGTCGATGGCGGCTGGTCGCTCGCTGGCTTTAGTAGCCTCAGTGCGATGATGAAAAAACAAATACGACCTGCCACTGATTAAATGTCAACGATCGTCCACCATGACAATCACGGAGGAACCAATCGGCGTTATTGACTTCGCAATAACTCCGTGTCGTTTTGGTTTACCTCTCCATTAGAATCTAAAGACACTCCATAATCTTCACGTGCACTCTTTTCTGATACGAATCCATTCAGTACATCATGAGCAACCATGACTGGATCTCGATGAAGTGGATTACCAAATCCACCACCACCGGCCAATTCTAGAACCAGAGAATCATCTACAGGAATATTCTGTTGGCCTTTAGGTTTCAGTTTCTTCCCGGTTTTTAAATAAACCTGACCCAGAGCGCCATCTTTACCGCCCTCGCGCCCGCGAGGCGCATGATAAACACGTTCATACATTGCTAAAACATCAAAAGGAATGCCATCAAGGCCGCCAATTTCGATTGTCTGTCCACAGCCCCCGCGATAACGTCCTGGCGCTCCCGAGTTTTCTCGAAATTCTTTTCGCCAGAATACGACGGGCGTGATTGCCTCAGTTGCTTCTACCGGTAC
>CAJXWH010000200.1 GCA_913062915.1 uncultured Acidiferrobacteraceae bacterium
CAACCCCATGAACGCTGACACAACTGCCCCAAGGTCACTTGTTGACTGGGCAGTTCGGCCCAAAGTGGCCGGGACGCCGCTGCGGAGCCCGCACCCGGCAGGGCACGCCAGTTTTGAAGGCCGCCATTAAAGGCAGAAATCGCTGCTGAAATCATGGGATCAACACGGTCGCCCCGAGAGTTTTGCCGCTTTCGAGCGCCTCATGGGCCTTTACGGCATCTTTCAGGGCATATTCGTAATTGATATTGGCATCCAGAATTCAATCGCCGATGGCTTTGAAAAGGTCCCAGGCCGTCCGCTCCAGGTCGGAGCGTTTTTCGACGTAATACATGATCGCCGGGCGGGTGGTGAACTGTGAGCCACGCCGTCCCAGGTCCTGGATGATATCGACCGGATCGGGAGGACCGGAAACGTGACCATAGGCCGCGCAAACGCCCATCGTCCGCAGACTATCGAGAGAGTCCTGTAGGGTATCCTTGCCGATCGCCTCGTAGACGACGGCGGCGCCTACCACAATTCCGACACCTTCGACCCCGATCACAACGGGGCAGGGCGGCACCGGCCAGGGGTGCGAGACGCCGCCCCGGTGCCGGGTCAGGAAGGTCCCACTCCTGCCAGTGCATGATGCTGGGCGCTCGGAGTTCATGGATGATCTGTGCTTTTGGCATTTCGCTTCTCCCCTGTGGAATGGATTCAGGTGGCTTTTTCGTCAAAGGAATTGACCTAGTCTTCACACACAGAAACGGTGAGACTTGGGTGGTTGAAGCGAAGTGTTACGCCCATCCTATTCTATAATAAAAAATGACATTGATGGTTTTTTACATGAATCAAATCATGGAAAAATTCACTGCAGACTGGTTATAGCGTCGACCGACAGGATCGGTGCTCAACGAGATAAAAGGGGCAATAATGTGTAGGTAGCTAATAGTTCTGTAACGCATGACCCCGGTCCGAGTAGCAGTATTCACGGTAAATGGCACATGCATCAAGGACTCTCCATCAGCGGGTCGGGGATTCGAGTCCCCCATCGCCCTCCATCTTTTCAAGGACTTAGCATGAAGCAGCTGAGTCCTTGTGCTTATCTGGGAACGTTTGCGGGAACATTGGGCACTGGTTTCGGCCTCTGAATCGGTTTCCGGAGACAGCGTTCCAGTTATCACGAACCATTGCTGGCATCATGGAAAGGTAGGGGATACCCTAAGCCCATCCCACACCGGCACCGCCCGCCCGCCATGGGTAGGCGAGGTCGACAAGGGCTTCTCCGTCGCCACGGGCTAGGCCCAGTTCGTTGAGACGTAAGCGCACCATGGGGAATTGTTCTCGACCCCAAAAAATCTCTCCATCTAGGACAATGGTTGGTACGCCAAAGACACCAAATTCATCGGCCCGGGAATGGACCGTGTCCAGGGCGATGCGGCCTTCGCCGGAGACGAATTCTGCGAACGCCTTGGTATCGGCGCCCGCTGCCGCCAGTACTTCGGCAATCACAGTTTCGTCCTCGATATCTAGTTCGCGCCGCCAGAAACGCTCGTAAACGATGTCGGTATAGGCTCGAAAGACACCCTGCCGATTCGCGTAGAGCATGCCGATGCCGGCGAGCGAGGAATCCCAGATTTTCTGCGTGCCGAGAATGGTCAGCCCGCGCAGGTTTGCGTGCCGGCGCACGTCCATATAGGCGTAGCGCACGCGGCGCCATTGATAGGCCGTGCGGTCCTCGTGCAGCAGGCGGCGCTCATCGTCGACCTCCGCCGAGCCCCGATAGCTAGCGATGTCGAGAGTGAACGGCAGCCAGTTGAGTGCCACGTCGAAGTCGCGTTCGAAGGTACGTGCCGGCGCGATGGCGAGGTAGGCATAGGGGCTCTTGTAGTCGATGTAGATATCGAGCGTCTTGCTGGTCATATCTGTGTCCCCCCTACTGCCACGCGATACTTCGAGCAAGGATAGCATTTCTCGGGTTCAAAACCGTTTTGGCGTACTGTCCGATCGGCCCATGACCTTTGAATCGGAAGACAGGGCTAAGTTCCCCTATTCCGGCACGAAATCATATTTTCCGACACCTTGCATGATCATGAAACGGCAAGGGCCACCGTTCAAGCCGCTGACCCGATGCGGCCTGCCTGCGGGCACCTTAAAAATTTTACCAGGTTGCAAAATTTGCGTGCCATCTGGTCGACGGGTTTCCACCTGCATGGGGCCTTCCATGCAAAAAAAATCATCATCGATCTTGGTATGGCTATGCCAAGGTACTTCCTCCCCCTCAGCCAAAGTCAGTATCGATACCCGCAAGCCATCAACCGCTGCCAGCCGTTCGCACTTTTTAATTTTGTAACTTAATTCTTCCGTTTCGGGCATCATTAGCCCCCAAAATTAATCGTAGATGACGAGCACCTTGTCCTACCTAACATTTCTTCCTGTGCTACTTCTACCTTGAAGATTGAGTAGTGGGCAAAGCAGCCCGTTGATACGCCTTTGCGCCTCTCCCCTTTGCGGACGGAAGGGGTGGCAGGTTGGCTGGTCTGTGGGTATGCTGTCATTTTCGCCCCTTACTCTTCTGGGGCCAGGTCATTTTCAGTGTTGAGGATCGCAGATGGAGCTTCGGGAGCAGCTGGGTCAGCTAGGTCTCACCGAGGTTACGTTCGAACACAACCTCAGCAAGGAAGCCCTATTCCACGAATCGATTGCCAACGACCGAGGGCGCACCCGCCTCGGCGGGCCGTTCACCGACCAGAAGTCGTTCCCCACGAAACTGGGTGTGCACGGCCCCCTGTTGTATTACACCGACCCAACCTGCACTGGCCGGCCAGTCAGTGATACGTTCGCCGTGGCTTGGCCGGAGATCAAAGACGACATCTGGTGGAAGGATAGTCTGAAGGCTTTTGATCCGAAAAAGTATCAGGGCTTGCTGAAGCGGGTCATCAACCATCTCAATCAGTGCAGGGCGTCGTTGTACGTTCAGGATGTCTATGCCGGGACCGACCCCAGCTATGCGGTGCCGTATCGCTTCGTGGGTGAGTACGCGGTGCACGCGATGTTCGCCCAGAACATGTTTCCCAAGCAGGTGGACGGGATAGAAGAGCCCGAGTCCAAGCTCTGGACCATGCTGAACGTCCAGTCGTTTACCTGCGATCCCGAACGCGACGGCAGTCTCTCGGAGCGCGCAGTCATCATCGACTTCAAGAATCGTC
>CAJXWH010000201.1 GCA_913062915.1 uncultured Acidiferrobacteraceae bacterium
ATCATTCAGGTGATGGAGGGTCGGCGTTGTTTCGAGCACCTGACCGTGGAAGAGAATCTCCTGACTGGAGCCTTTACGCGCTCAGACGGCGCCTCTGCAATTCGCCGGGATCTAGAGTCGGTCTACACCTATTTTCCCCGCCTGAAGGAGCGGCGCAGCAGCACCTCGGGCTACACCTCGGGCGGTGAGCAGCAGATGACCGCACTGGGCCGCGCTCTGATGGCAAAGCCCAAAATGATTCTGCTCGATGAGCCCTCCATGGGATTGGCGCCGACGCTGGTCGAGGAGATCTTCGAGATCATGCAGCAACTGAACCAGAATGAGCAGGTAACATTTCTGCTTGCAGAACAAAATACGAACATGGCGCTCCGTTATTGTCGCTACGGATATATTCTAGAGAACGGACGCGTGGTAATGGACGGGGACGCTAACAGCCTACTCGGCAACCAGGACGTGAAGGAATTTTATCTGGGGGTCAGTGGCGGCAAAAAGAAAAGTTTCCGCGATGTAAAGCACTATCGCCGGCGCAAGCGCTGGCTGACTTGATCGATCGTCCCGAGGTCGGTCTGGGCTCGAAGGACTCGGTCGTTTCGTAATTTGGGCAACGGCTGGAATCTTTCACCATGACAGATACGCATTTTTTTGACTCTCTTGAGACAAGGACACCGGCGCAGCGAGAGTCGGAACAGTTTGAATTACTGGTTGGACAGTTGCGCCATGCAAAGGCCAATTCGCCGCGATACGCGGAACTGTTGTCGGGGGTCGATCCCCAGGCGGTGACTGATCGATCCGCGCTCGCGCATCTGCCCGTAACCCGAAAATCCGAACTGTCGCAAAGCCAGCTTCGCGACCCGCCTTTCGGTGGTTATGCGGCCGGTGAAGAGGGTGATCTTCTTCGCGTATTTGCGTCGCCCGGCCCCGTGTTCGAGCCCCAAGGTCGGCGCGAAGACTTCTGGCGCTTTGCACGCGCATTGCACGCCGCAGGGTTTCGACGTGGTGATCTGATTCACAATACGTTTTCCTATCACTTTACGCCTGCGGGTTTCATGGTCGACAGCGGCGCTCATGCACTGGGTTGCACCGTGTTCGCGGCAGGGACTGGGCAAACCGAATTACAGCTGCAGGCGATTGCCGCACTGCGACCGCGGGGGTATATCGGTACGCCTTCTTTTCTCAAGATCATCCTCGACAAGGCGGCCGAGACGGGGATGGAGTTGTCCAGTCTTGCGGTGGGCGCGGTGTCTGGGGAAGCGCTGCCGAACAGTTTGCGTGATGAAATCTCCACGGCGGGAATCGAGGTGCTGCAGGCCTATGCAACCGCCGATGTCGGGTTGATTGCGTATGAATCGTCTGTCCGTGACGGCATGATTCTGGACGAGCACGTGATTGTGGAAATTGTCGAGCCGGGTACCGGTGACCCTGTTCCGGAAGGGGAAGTGGGAGAAATTTTAGTCACCACGCTTTTTCCGGAATACCCGTTGATTCGGTTTGCAACCGGTGATCTTTCAGCAGTTCTTGCGGGGCCCAGCCCGTGCGGGCGCACCAATCAGAGAATACGGGGCTGGATGGGCCGCGCCGACCAATCCACCAAAGTGCGAGGACTCTTTGTGCATCCCTCCCAGGTCATGACTGTTATCAATCGGCATGAAGGAATCCAGCGGGCACGTCTTGTGGTTGACCGCGAGAACAACGCCGACATCATGGTTTTGCGCTGCGAAGTCGATGAGCCATCGGATGCTTTACAAGAGGCCATTGTCAGGACGATACGTGACGTCTGCAAACTGCGAGCAAGTGTCGAGTTTCTCGGCAAAGGCGGTTTACCCGATGATGGCAAAGTCATCGATGACAAACGCCCGATCGACTGAGTTATCCACTGTTTAGTGCATCCGCTCCATCGCAATGAGAACCCATAAAGGCTTGCCTTGTCGTGGCCCGGAAGAGGATCAATGAATAGCAGTGGTCTGCCCAGCACGGTGCCAGCGCTTCGTTCCGTGGCCATGCCGGCCGATGCCAATCCGAACGGCGATATTTTTGGTGGTTGGCTCATGTCGCAGATGGATCTTGCGGGAGGTGCCCACGCGTACCAGGAAGCCAAGGGGCGGACCGCGACGGTGGCTGTCGATGCCATGTCTTTTCACCTGCCGGTGCAAATTGGAGATCTGGTGAGTTGTTATTGCGAAACGATTCGAGTGGGCCACACATCTATCACAATCAAAGTCGAGACCTGGGTGAAACGAAGGTCCAATGGGCGTGAGGAAAAGGTTACCGAAGGGCTCTTTACCTTTGTTGCTATCGATGATGAAGGCCGACCGCGGCCTGTGACATCGCACGGCAACTGATTTTTTGATGACCGAGCCATCTTCGGTTGATCCTTTCAGTCTGGCAGCGCAACTGGGGGATAGAGACCTGCCCCCGGTACACCAGTGGAATCCCGAATTCTGCGGCGATATGGACCTTCGCATCGACCGAAACGGCACCTGGTTCTACTGCAATTCTCCCATCAGCCGGCAGCGTTTGGTCAAGCTTTTGTCCGCCGTCATGCGGCGCGACCGGGATGGCGACTATTACCTGGTCACCCCGGTAGAAAAGCTTCGTATTCGGGTCGATGATGCGCCGTTTCTGGCGGTTGAACTGGAATCAGAGGGTCAAGGCCAAAAGCAGCGGTTGCTATTTCGCACCAACGTCGATGAGGTCGTTGCGGCGGACGAAGATCATCCAATCCGGATAGTAGAAGACCCGGACAGCGGGGAGCCGTCTCCTTATCTGATGGTTCGCGATGGGCTCGAAGCGCTCCTTTCACGGCCCGTGTTCTATCGCCTCGTTGACCTCGCGGTCGAGCACAACCAGGACGGGCGAACGGTGCTTGGGGTGTGGAGCTGCAATGTGTTTTTTCGGCTGGGACTCGTTTGAAAGCTGTGAGCGCAACATTGGTGATATAGCGGGTGCCCCACTCCGGCGCAGCATTGACCGGCGCCCGGTGAGGGCGGTTGTGATCAGGCTGCTGTCAAAGCTTGCTCTAAATCCGCGATGATGTCGTCGACATCCTCTATGCCAACCGATAACCGCACCAGTCCGTCGGTGAGGCCGCGTCGGCGCCGGTCTTCCGGCGGTACATCGGCATGTGTCATGCTGGCCGGGTGCGTAATCATGGTCTCGACACTGCC
>CAJXWH010000202.1 GCA_913062915.1 uncultured Acidiferrobacteraceae bacterium
TGCCCGCCTTTCCGGAATGAGACCAGGGCAGCGAGCGTGTCACCGTTTGAAAGTCGGCTCCCGAGCTGCTTAACGTTGCACACCACAGATTCCGCCTCGCCAAAGACGCCCACGGCAAGATCGAGTATGTGTATTCCCGTCGCCGTCATCGGACCTGCGGGGGCCTCCTCTGGTGTCAGTCGCCAGTTATCCAAAGGAAAGGCCAGAAACTTGTCTTGGCTGAAATTGGCCTCGATCTGCAGTGGCGTGCCCAACTCGCCCGAGTGAATCGCACGCATGAGGTCGAGGATCGGCGGCTCGAAACGGCGCTCGTGCCCGACCGCGAGCGTAACCTTGTTTTTATTGATCGCGTCTACCGCGCGCACGACGTCCGCGTGCGTGAGCGACAGCGGCTTTTCGCAGAAAACGTGCTTGCCCGCGTTCGCAGCAGTGATTATCTGCTCTGTGTGCAACGTATGTGGCGTGCACAGCACCACGCCCTGAATGTCGGGGTCCTTCAGCACCGCGGAGTAGTCGGAGATGATCTCGAACTTGTGCTTGCGCGCGAACTCGGCTTCCGTCGCGGGGTTTCGTTTAACGCCTTTCACCACCCGAAGTTTCGAGCTGTTTCCGATTGCGGTGACGAGGGTCTTTCCCCACCAGCCCATTCCGATGACGGCAACGTTGAGCATGATCGCTACTCCGGTCAACGGTCCAGACGCGGGTCATACCGCGCACGGGAATAGCGTGATTCACAAATCGTGGTTCGATTCGCCCCGCGAATGATGACAGCTGCAGCTTCGGAATCGACGCCATTCGGGGTTGTAATGAGATACAACCCGCTACGTTGGTAAATATAAATCAAATTCAAACCGATTGTGTACTACTCCATCACCAATTGATTCTCACTGGGTGTAACAATTTCTACCTGGTCAAGAAGCACTAATCCAGGTGGGCCTTGTCGATCGATGATAACCGTCTATGTTTTTATGAACGGTTACCTCAAAAGCATCATTATACTTGACCCGCAACAACGCGTCCCCGCGTCGTTTCTACTTACATTTTTCTTCGGATATGGTTGAGTAGAGATCTCGATTACGTTGTCGTTGGATTGAAGTGGAGATACGCAAGCTCGAAAGGGAAGATGAAAAAGGCCAGCCAGTGACCGAGCCCTGCGAGGAAGCCGGTATCTCGGAGTAAAATTACGACTGCTGGTGTACGGAGACCTGTGTCTTTCATGCTTTTAACCCAGGCCAATCGATTGTCGTTGAATAGTATTCAGCAACCGTTCGCCGCATCATTTGCAGATTACCCCAAAGGAGACACCATGACCCAAACCCCGCTCGTTCCAAGACAAGTGGTCCCAGATCTTACGGTGCCGCTGGTCGGGGGTGGCCACTGGACCCTGGCCGATCAAACCCCGGACCAGTTCACCCTGATTGTTGTCTACCGCGGGCTGCACTGCCCGATCTGTTCCAATTACCTGGCCGACCTCAGCCGAAAAATAGACGACTTTGATAGCCGAGGCGTTAAGGTACTGGTGGTGTCAAGTGATGCCGAAGAGCGCGCCGTGCAGGCGCAGGAAAAATGGGGCCTGAACCATCTCACGCTTGGATATGGGCTTTCCCTTGAAAGTGCGCGGCAGTGGGGGCTTTATGTCTCCTCGGGGCGGGGAAAGACGTCGGCGGGCGTCGAGGAGCCATCGTTATTTGTAGAGCCGGGACTCTTTGTGATCCGCCCAGACCAAACGCTCTACTTCGCCACGGTCCAGACCATGCCTTTTGCGAGACCGAGTTTCGGCGACATCTTGAAGGCTATCGACTTTGTGATTGCAAAAGATTATCCGGCCAGGGGGGAAGTTACAGATCTCAGCCTGTGATCTCAGTTGGCATGAGAGTAAATCTAATACCAGCGAGCGAATTATCTGCAATGAATTTTTCGTTGAACGAAAACGACGAGCTCACCGAGTACCGCAGTGATACGGATATCTTTAATACCTTCCCGCCATTCGGAGGTATTTGTTTTTCTGGGTCCTGCCATTAGAAGCGGCGGCGCTGATCTTTAAATCAACTCACGGCTATGAAATCCTCTCGTAGCGACCGCAGACCGCGATTCGCTAGAAATAATTTGTTGAAAGGAATATTCACATGAAACATCTCAATGAGTTAATGAAGATTAAAGATTCTATTGACAATATTTCGGTAGAGGGGGCAAAAGAAAAATTGGATGATCCAAACGTTCAGTTTATTGATGTCAGGGAGAAGTAATCATTCAGTAAAGGCTCGATTGGGAATGCAATCGATCTGGAAAGGGGGCTCTTGGAGTTCTATCTTGCGGAAGGCAGCCCGCTCCAGGCAGTCGCTTTCAAGAATGCTCCAGACAAGGAATTTGTAGTGCTATGCAACCTCGGTCGGCAAAGTATGCTGGCAACCGAAACGATGCAAGATATGGGGGTAAAAAACGTCAAGAACTTGGTTGGCGGTTATGCCGAGTGGAAGAAGAAATTGAAGTAACGGTTAATCGTTGAACATTGAATCTTTTTATGACCCACGAACGTCAACACTGACCTACTGTGTCCATGACCCAGTCAGTAGGGATGCGGTCGTAATCGATCCAGTGCTGGACTATGATCCTGCCGCTCCGCACCATGCCATTGATCGGCAGCTGCAACAGACTTCCAATGATAGACACCGCCGCAAAGACAGATTTCGCGAATTTATTTGCCCTTTGGATTCTGCTTGGGGCAACGTACACTGGCTCTGCGGTGAGGTTGACCAGACGAACCTCTCACATCCACGATTGGTTGTCCCGGGCAATGGTGAAGACTAAGGCGAAGACCGCGCTATAGATATTAGGGGAATACGCAGAATGTCATTCCTTCCCATTAGCCCCCATCCTTCAGGTTGGAAGCCCGTAAATATCGCTCAAATCGTTGTCGCCGGGTTGATGCCGGCAATATTGGCGGGGTGTTCAGCCCCGAAACTGCCCGTTACCCCGGTCGAAGCGATGCCCTTTTGGGCGATGGAATACACCGTCCGCACCGGCGAATCCGATCGTATGGCGCTGACCTATGGCTGGAGATATGTGCCCATAGTGAAAGATCGGGTCGAGGCCTACCTTAGCGAGGGTGATCGG
>CAJXWH010000203.1 GCA_913062915.1 uncultured Acidiferrobacteraceae bacterium
GAGGGTCTGGACATCATTCGCCACTCCACGGCGCATCTTCTGGCGCAGGCAGTTAAAGATCTCTACCCGGAAGCGCAAGTCACCATTGGTCCCGTGATTGAGAACGGGTTTTATTACGACTTCTCTTACCCACCGGGGTTTGGCGAAGAGGACCTCCGCAAGATTGAAGCCCGCATGGTGGCATTGGCGAAAGCAGATCTCGAGGTGTGCCGAATGGTTGAGAATCGGGATTCCGCGGTTCAACGGTTCAAGGAAATCGGTGAAGAATACAAAGCGGAAATCATCCGCGAGATCCCAGAGGGTGAACCGATTACGCTCTATGGCCAGGGGGACTTCGTTGATTTATGTCGCGGCCCGCATGTCCCGCGCACCGGCCATCTAAAGGCATTCAAACTGACCCAGCTTGCGGGTGCGTACTGGCGTGGGGATTCCGAGCGGGAGATGTTACAACGGGTCTACGGAACTGCGTGGCCAAATCGAAAGGAACTCGATGCCTATCTTCATCGGATAGAGGAGGCGGAGAAAAGAGATCACCGCAAACTGGGGCGACAACTTGATCTGTTCCATTTTCAGGAAGACGCGCCCGGCATGGTGTTCTGGCATCGGAACGGCTGGATGTTGTACACAGTGGTCGAGCGATATGTCCGATCACTGCTTCAGGAGTATGACTACGAGGAGGTTCAGACCCCGCAGTTGATGGACCGCTCGATGTGGAAGCGGTCTGGGCACTGGGACAAGTTCCGCCAACATATGTTTACCACGCATATTGATGAGCGGGACTACGTGATCAAACCGATGAACTGCCCCGGGCATGTGCAGATTTTCAACCAAGGGCTTAAGAGTTACCGGGACTTGCCCCTTCGTATCGCGGAATTCGGCCTGGTGCATCGGAACGAACCTTCCGGCACCCTACACGGGTTGCTCCGGGCCCGACGCTTCACGCAAGACGATGCCCACGTTTTCTGCACCCAGGACCAACTTCGGGAAGAGGTCGCCACCTTGATTGATCTGACCTACCGCATGTACCGGGATTTCGGATTCGAAGACATCGAGGTCGCGTTATCGACGCGCCCCGACGAGCGGGTTGGCGAGGACGCCCTGTGGGATGTGGCAGAAGATGCACTAGCACAGGCGCTGGTCGATAAGAAGATTCCCTACAAGGTGCAGAACGGGGAAGGGGCTTTCTATGGCCCCAAGCATGAATTCGTTCTTCGTGATTCGATTGGCCGGCGCTGGCAATGCGGAACAATCCAGGTGGATTTCTCTATGCCGGGTCGCCTGGGTGCGCACTACATCGCGGAAGACGGCACGAAGGTGGTGCCTGTGATGATCCACCGGGCGATCCTGGGCTCACTCGAGCGTTTCATCGGGATACTGCTGGAGGACACGGAAGGCCGCCTGCCGGTTTGGCTGGCACCGATCCAGGCCGTCATCATGAATATTACCGATCAGCATGCGGCGTACGCGAGCGAAGTGGAAAAAGCGCTTAAAAAACAGGGTGTCAGAGCGGAAACTGACTTGAGAAATGAGAAGATCGGCTATAAAATTCGGCACCATACCTTGCGGCGGATCCCGTATCTCTTAGTGGTAGGGGGGAGGGAGGTCGCCGACCATACGATTGCCGTGCGCACGCGGGAAGGCCGTGATCTCGGCGCGATTCCACTGGGCGAATTCGCTGGGATGATGGAGGGCTTGACCTCGAACCACGGCATTGAAACTACTGGAGGATTAAAAGATAGCGGTAGCTAAACAACAGCGTGTGAACGATGAGATCCACGCGGAAACGGTACGACTCATCAGCGAAGACAGTGATCAGCTAGGGATACTGCCAATACAGGAGGCACGACAGATTGCACTGGACCGGGATCTAGACCTGGTCGAAATATCGCCAAACGCCGATCCACCGGTTTGCCGGGTGATGGACTACGGTAAGTTTCTGTACGCTTCCAGCAAGAAGAAGCAAGAAGGGAAGAAAAAACAGAAGCAGATCGTTGTCAAGGAAGTAAAATTTCGACCGGGAACAGATATCGGAGATTACGAGATCAAGGTCAGGAAGCTGGTCGATTTCCTCGAGGCTGGCAACAAGGCCAAGGTGACGTTGCGCTTTCGGGGTCGCGAAATGGCCCATCAGGAGCTTGGCCTCGAGATGCTGCAGCGGGTCGAATCGGATCTAGCCCAGGTCAGCGTAGTGGAGCAAATGCCGAAAGTTGAAGGGCGACAGATGGTGATGGTTCTGGCGCCAAAAGTGAAGACCAAGAGTAAATCAACGAGCAAACAGGAAGGACCAAAGCCCTAATTTGGTAACCACGAATGCCCAAGATAAAGACCAACCGCGGCGCAGCCAAGCGGTTCAAGAGAACAGCAACCGGACGGTTTAAACGTTCGCAGGGCTATCTCAACCATATCCTGACTAAGAAGTCGACCAAGCGCAAACGGCATTTGCGTGGACAGTTAATTGCCGAACCGGCCGATGAGAAAGCATTGCGCCGGCTGCTTCCTTACAGCTGAGGACGGGGAGGTTTAGACCATGCCGCGGGTAAAACGGGGGGTGACTGCAGGTGCCCGGCATCGAAAAATTCTAGCGAGCGCTAAAGGTTATCGAGGCGCTCGGAAGAACGTCTACCGGGTAGCCAAACAGGCGGTGATGAAAGCGGGGCAGTATGCCTATCGCGATCGTCGCCAGCGTAAGCGTCAGTTTCGATCCATCTGGATCATTCGGATCAATGCGGCAGCACGCCGCAACGACTTGAGTTACAGCCGATTGATGAATGGCTTGAAATTGGCCTCGATTGAACTCGATCGGAAAGTCCTCGCAGATATGGCGGTCCAAGACGAACAAGCGTTTTCGGCGATCGCCGATAAAGCCAAGGCGGCACTCGCCGCCTGATCAGATAACCGTAGAAGCTTCGCTGCCGCTCTCGATCGGTCCCGGGAGGATGGTGGGTCGCCTGTAGGAGGAGTTGAACCAAAGTGAGCGTCGATTCCTCGGTTGGCGGTATCCAGCTACTAGTAGATGAAGCCTTGGTTGAGATAGGCGGCGCCAAGAGTTCGCGCGACATTGAGCAGACTCGGGTCCGGTTT
>CAJXWH010000204.1 GCA_913062915.1 uncultured Acidiferrobacteraceae bacterium
GTCGAAAAGAAAGACTTCAGGCTCACGCACAATCGCGCGGCGACTTCTTTAACCTGCCCATCTTAGAGGCTGGGCAATGTTGAATTAATCAAATCTTTGAGGCTGATGACCGATTTGATCGGAATTGTTGACCGAACTGGCGACAGTATCCGCTTTTTTATTCATGTGCTGCTGTCTTCGGTTTCGGAGCTTGGCACTTGATTACTCGAGGACGTTGTTGTATCTCGCGAGGCGATGGCCGGTATTGCCCGTTCCGTTAAACTGGAACAATCAGGATGATCGTTCCTCCAACGCTGCCCGCTGGCAAAAGAGGGTGTCTGTGACAAGAAAACGCCCCCATTACTGCAACCGGCCAACGAACACGACATTGCCTGTCACAGGGAGGTTGGCGAACTGTCTTCGGGTATGCACCACAGCTGAAACTTATGGAAAAGTGCCAGGGAGGAGAAAAAGATGAAGGCAGCGGTGGTCGACCAGCCGGGCGGCCTAGACACTATATTGATAAGGGAGGTCGATATTCCCCAGCCAGGCCCTGGGCAAGTGCTGATCAAAGTCAGCTACTGTGGGTGTAACTGGGCTGACACCCAAATGCGGGAAGGCATATATCCGCACAAAACAACGTATCCACTCATACTCGGCATGGAAGTGGCAGGGGAAGTGGTCGATGTCGGGCCGAACGTCAGTCACCCGCAACCCGGGCAGCGCATAACAGCAATGGTTGAAGGTGGCGGCTATGCGAATTTTTGTGTTGCCAGTGCTGGTCTTGCGACCGTCGTTCCAGAAGGGTTGCCTATGGCATCTGCGGCAGCGTATCCCGTTCAGGGTCTGACGGCGTATCACATGTTATATACCGTCGGCCGGATTTCTGATGGAGATACAGTACTTGTTCACGCCTCTGGCGGCGGCGTCGGGCTGTTCGTGACGCAACTTGCGGTTCGAGCCGGGGCGACGGTCATCGGCACGGTTGGCACATCGGGAAAAGAAGAAAAGCCGCTGGCATACGGGGCAACGCAGGTCATCAACCTCAAGGAAGGCAACTTCGCTGAACAGGTGCTCGATCTGACGCAGGGGAAAGGCGTTGACCTGGCGATTGACTCCCTGGGGGCCACTACGCTCGATAAAACCTTCAGCGCAGTCAGAATGCTGGGCCATCTTATTAACATCGGTGAGGCCGAGGGCCAGCCGATAGAAAATATCCGGCAACGGTGCCTGGTTCGGTCGCAGACGTTCACCCGATTTCATCTCGGCCATGTGATGGAGATTCCTTCTCTATGGAAAGACGGCAACGACTTCGTTCTGGACGCGTTAATCGCCGGATGGCTGGATCCGACTATCGTTGAAATCTTTCCCCTTGAGCAGGCTCGCCAAATGCATGAGCGAATCGAGGATCGGTCGAATTCAGGAAAACTCTTGCTGCAAGCAGATCCGAGTGCTGCTATCGGGTGATTTGTGAGCCAGCAGGGTACGTTGTTAACCAGCGCAAAATCATCGGCTGGTTTCGAAGCAGGGTGGATACGATCAGCTCTGGATCTCTAGGGTTGCCAACGCTGTAAGCAACCTAACGCCACGGTTTAATGTGTCAGTCGGTGTCGTTGCTTGCCATGGCAAAGGCGTCAATCTCGATTACCATGGATTCATAGGCCAGTGCCGGTAGCGGGACGCCAGTCGTAGCAGGCCCTGGATCGCGGAAGTAGGAGGAGCGAATACCAAGGTTCTCGTGCAGCGCTTCGGCACCACAGCCAGCCTGGTAGACTGTCGTGATCTTGCACACGTCTTCGTAGTCAGCGTCCAGTTCTCTCAGAATGGTCCCGATATGCTGCATCGCCTGATGCGTCTGGGCCGATAGATCATCGGGATAGAGCGCCTCCCCGCGTTTGTTCAATGAAACCTGACCGCCGAGAAAAATCATTTCCTCGCATTTGAGACCATGTTTGTACGGCAGGTGGACATGCCAGTCCCAGAGTGATTCAGGCCAGACATGGCGCCTGGGCAGATACATTCCATCCTCGCCAAGCATTGCGACGACGCTGATTTTGATCGCGATATCCGGATCGGCGTGACGGGGCAGGGGAATACCTGTCGCGGCAGGTCCGGGCTCTTCAAAAAACTCGGCACAGGCCAGAGCGGCCGGCTCAAAATCTTCAATGCCCACAGTACCCGCATACCAGCGATTGAACTTGACCACATCCTGGCAGCCCGCGCCGAAGTGAGCGAGCAGCCCGATAACCTTTTCCATCACCTGTCTGCTCTGCGCCACGAGGTTGCCCGGATGACCAACAACCCCATCGGGCAATCGTGGATATTGACCCGATACAAAGATCATCTTTCCGCTGCGAACGGCCTGGCTGAACGGGGCCGGCAGTGCACAGAGCGTTTCCCCCGGCGCAACGGATTTCTCCATACGCCGGCCGTCTTCCCGGCGCATCGCGTAGCCTTCAATCTCGACCACGAGTCCCGTATAGGCCAGGTAGGGCATGGGTACGGCGTTAACAGCGGGAACTGAATCTTCAGGCAGGCAGGAGCCAACAAGTTCAAGGAACGCATGTTCGTCGACTGAACCATCGTTCACGTAGAAACACAGTAAAAAGACCAAGTCAACCAGGTCACAGTCCAGGGCTTCCAGTGCTCGCGAAAGGTTGGCCATGGCATGGCGAGTCTGCGATTCGAGATCACCCTCGTTACGTACCGCTCCAGAGGGTGTGAGATCGACCTGGCCGCCAACCCAGATCATCTCGCCGCAGCGAACTGCGTGCTTGTGGCTGATGTCAATCGGCCAGTCCCAACAACCGTCGGGCCAGGCGTGTATTTTGTTCAAGAGTCGTTCAGAGTGGTGTTACAGATCTGGTTGTTCAGAATAGATGAATTGTGTAGTTTTTGCGAAATTGGACTTCTACTTCTGATAGCCCATTTCCGGATGGCACAAAAATTCTCTTTGTTAGCAACTCACCTGTCGCTGCGCTGATTTGCCGACTGTTACAGCAGTCGCACTCAGACCGCCTGCGCTCGTGGCTCGATGCGCAAACGATGGCGCTGCGTCCGTTAATTCCAAGATCCATTTATCG
>CAJXWH010000205.1 GCA_913062915.1 uncultured Acidiferrobacteraceae bacterium
CAAATCGCGGGCCGCCAACCGGTCCAGCAGGCGCTGGGAAGCCTCCTGGTCGATGTCAAGAAAGGCAACCCGGCTGTCTTGTTCAGAAAATGCGGTAACCAACGCTTCGCCAATACCGCTGCCACCCCCGGTAATCAGCACCACTTTGTTCCGCAAGTCCGGATACGTGGATTGAGTAATCTCAGGCAATATCTGCGTTCCAGTGGTTGGCGGCATCGCCGGCAGAGCGATGGGTGCCCCAAGTCATGACCCTACCCGATCGCCGGAAATACCGGAAGCCTTGACAGGCAAAAAGCATTCCCAGCGAAACGTACATGGCCTTATCGGGTATCAAAATCCTGTTGACCATTGCGCGAAGCCGTTACAGTAGCGCCGCCCGAATTTACGCGATACCGACCCAAGAAAATGCCGTTCGCTTCTTACGCCAGACTCCTTGCCGAACACGGCAAGCTGCTCGGCTTCGGCTTCGTCGTGGCATTCTCGTCCAGCTTTGGGCAGACCTATTTTATCGGTATCTTCGGACCCGAGATTCAGGCCGAATTCGGTTTGAGCCACACCGTTTGGGGCAGTATCTACCTGGTGGGTACGCTGGCAAGTGCCGCGCTGATGCCATGGACCGGAAGTTTGATTGACCGATTCAACTTGCCAGGCTATACGCTTCTCGTCGGTCTATTTCTGATCGCCGCCTGCGTGTTCATATCGCTCGGGGCCGGTGCGCTGTCGCTTGTCATCGCAATCTTCCTGCTGCGGCAATTCGGCCAAGGACTTACCTCGCATATTTCAATCACGAGTATGGCTCGGTATTTCGACGCCGAGCGAGGCCGGGCCATCGCCGTGGCAACGATGGGATTCGCAGCCGGAGAGGCGTTGCTACCGTTTACCGCAGTGGCAGCCATTGCACTCATCGGCTGGCGCTGGACCTACGGCAGTGCGGCCGCACTCTTGGGATTGGTTCTTCTTCCACTCTCGCTTTGGTTATTACGAGGCCATCGCCATCGCCACCAGGCCCACCTGACACGACTAGCGGCAAGAAGAGACGATATCGCGCCCGGTGTTCACTCCTGGAGCCGAGCGGAAGTGCTTCGTGACGCTCGCTTCTATCTGCTGCTCCCAGGGTTGCTGGCACCATCGGTCATCGGAACCGCGATGTTCTTCCATCACCTCAACCTGGCGGATGCCAAGGGTTGGTCCCACACCTGGATTACCGGAAATTACGTGCTGTACGCAGTTTGTGTGGTGCTGACCGCGTTAATAGCGGGCACGCTCATCGATCGTTTGCGGGCGGTGCGGCTTCTGCCTTACATGTTGCTGCCGCTGGCGCTAGGCCTAGCGGTGGTATCAATGTTCGACGCGCCCTGGGCAGTGCTTCCCTACATGCTCCTGATCGGTGTCAACGCTGGGGTTGTTCACACCGCCACATCCGCCATGTGGCCCGAGCTTTACGGCGTCGAACACCTTGGAGCGATCAAGAGCCTGGCAATGTCTCTGAGCGTGCTTGGCTCCGCGCTGGGCCCCGTCATCATGGGCGGGTTAATGGATCTTGGAATGTCGATTGAATCCGTCTGCCTGCTGTTCGCCGGCTATTCGATCGTCGGTGGAATCCTGACTTATATTGCTCTTCGCCAGACTCTGGCACACTGACACCTGAACGAATCTCCATACAGGCGGCATCTACCCCTTGCCAACTCCACTGAACCTAAGAAACAGTATCGCCATGTCTTTTGACCCCGTCCTTGACTACCAGAACCTCGGTCCGGAGCAGATTCTGAACGCCGTAGAGAGCCAGGGATTTCGTAGTGACGGCCACTTACTGGCACTCAATAGTTATGAAAACCGAGTCTACCGGGTCGGGCTCGAAGAGAAATCTCCGATCATCGCCAAGTTCTACCGACCGGAACGCTGGGATGACAAGGCCATCCTGGAGGAGCATGATTTCGCCTGGGAACTGGTGGAAAATGAGATTCCGCTGGTCGCACCCCTTCGAAATGACGAGGGGGATACCCTGCACCGATACCAGGCGTACCGATTCGCTCTGTTTCCCTGCCGTGGTGGCCGCGCACCGGATCTCGAGAACTCCGAGCACCTTCGGCAACTCGGCCGATGCCTTGGACGGATTCATGCCGTGGGTAAAACCAAACCATTCCGGTCCCGTCCGGCGCTAACGTCCCATTCTTTTGGCCTCGAATCCTGCCGTTTCCTGCTTCAAGGAAAATTTATCCCTACTGACCTCGAGACGGCGTACCAATCTCTCACTGAGGACCTGATGCAGAGAGTTAAATGGTGTCACGAGCGGGCAGGCACGGTCGGGGTGATTCGCCTCCATGGCGACTGTCACCCCGGCAATATTCTCTGGACCGACAACGGTCCACATTTCGTCGACCTGGATGATGCCCGCAGCGGCCCGGCGATCCAGGACCTGTGGATGTTCCTCTCTGGTGAGCGGGCCGATCAGAACCGTAGTCTCGAAAAATTACTCGAGGGTTATGTTCAGTTCTGTGATTTCAATCCGCGCGAACTGCACCTGATCGAAGCGCTTCGAACCTTGAGAATAATCCACTACTACGCCTGGATTGCGAAACGGTGGGAAGATCCGGCCTTCCCGCGGTTCTACCCAACGTTCAACACGCAGCGCTCGTGGGAAGAACATATTTTGAACTTGCGTGAGCAGGCTGCGCTGATGGAAGAAGAACCGCTGACATGGAGTTGACCTGGCGCGCACGGAATAAAACACAGCGCCTTGCGCAAGATCGCACACATTCAGCCCCAGGCTTTTTGAATCTCCTCGAGTGCCTTTGAGCCCGGATTCAAGGTTTCAAAGTCAAGCTCCACCAGCGGCGTATCCGCAGTATCGTTGGCCTCGTGCAGATCGGAGATCTTGTCATCGATATACAAGAGCCCCGTCACAATTTCGCCCTTGGCCTGGTGTTGCCGGACATAAGCGACCGCCTTGCCGCGATCGGTCGGGTCGTAGTCTTCATCCACATATCGAAGGTGAACCTGACCGCCGTCGTGCAACATGACGGAAGTGACTCCTTTCTCC
>CAJXWH010000206.1 GCA_913062915.1 uncultured Acidiferrobacteraceae bacterium
CTGGCGCTGGTCGAGCAGTTGCGGTTTTCGCAGATACCGTTGACCGTCTGCCCGCTGTCAAACATCCAGCTGAAGGTGTTTGCACAGATGTCCGAACACAATATCGAAAAACTCACCCAGGCCGGCCTTCAGGTCACTATCAATTCAGACGATCCCGCTTATTTTGGCGGCTATATTAATGCCAACTATGCGAGCGTGCAGCGTGCATTCAGCCTCGACCGGACCGCGCTCGCCCAATACGCGGTTAATTCTGTCAAGGCGAGTTTTGCGTCGGCGGAGCGCAAAAATGCCCTTCTCAATGAGATCAGAGAAGTCACCTCCCAATTCCGTCTCGGCTGACCACCCGAATCAGCAGCCATGACCAAATGGCAACCGAAGATCGCCTGGCAATCGAGCAGGTACTTGAAGTGAACTGAAAACTTCAGTTCAGCGTCTGCGGAATCTCCTCTACTCTCTAATTCGAGATAGAGTATTCTTTAAAATATGCGAAATCGAACCGAAGCAACCGCACAATGAAACCGTTTTCCGGCTGCGTGGCCCTCGCCATGTTCTTCTTTCTTAATCCGAGCATGGCAGATGAGAGCTGTCCGGCAACACTGGATTTCAGCAAAAGGTATCTCGCCAGCGAGACAACGGTCAGATTGTGTGATGAATTTGCCGGTAAAGTCCTGCTGGTTGTCAACACCGCCAGCTATTGCGGCTTTACTCCGCAATTCGAGGGCCTTGAAGCCCTGTACGAAAAGTACCGGGTTCGTGGGTTTGCTGTTCTCGGCTTCCCATCAAATGATTTTTTCCAGGAGCCGCGCGGGGAGAAAAAGGTGCAGGAGTTCTGTCGCCTCACCTACAACGTTCAATTCCCGATGTTCGAGAAAAGCCGGGTCGCCAAATGGTGGGCAGAACCCCTTTACCGCGCCCTCGCTAAGGAAGCTGGCCAGTACCCGCGATGGAACTTCCATAAGTATCTGTTGTCTCGAGAGGGCCGGGTCGTAGGGAGTTTCGGCAGTACGGTCCGACCCGAGAGCGATGAATTGGTCGAGGCAATTGAATCGTTATTGTAGGATCTTCGCAGCCGGGCCAAGCATCGACCGCTTTTTCTTCTTCGGCTTCCAGCCGGTCTTGCAGAGCGCGCCATAAACGTAAGCGTCTGCTCTTCCCCCCCCAGTTTCATTTTCCGCGCTTTGCGCTTGACGCGCACTCCTGTACTTTCGAAGATAAGCTAGGCCGCCGGACAGCGAAACAGACGGCCACCCGGGCCTATCCTTAGGGAGATTTCTTGTAATGCCGAAGGTCTGTGTTGTGGGTCATGTCACCTCCGAAACGATTGTGGTCAGCGGACACCGTTCGGGCCCCACCGTCGGCGGAACGGGTTTCTTTTCCTCCCTGGCCTACCGGAAACTGGGTCTGGAGACCATGCTGGTGACGAAAGTTGCAGCCAACGACCGGCAGAATCTTCTGTCAAAGCTCGAGCAAGCCGACACCACGATCCGTTGTCTCGAGTCGTCGGAGACGTTGCAATTTGAAAATATTTACTCCTCTTCCGACCCAAACCACCGGCTCCAGAGAATCTTGAGATTTGCAGATCCGTTAACGACAAGAGACCTGGTCGACGTCTCTGCAGACGTATTTCACCTCGGGCCATTGGCTGTCGGCGATATCGAGCCAGCGCTATTTGTGGACCTTGCCACTCGTGGAACCGTGGCCTTGGACGTACAAGGATTGCTTCGGCTCCGACGACCAGGTCAAGTAACACTGCAAATGTCGCCAGAGATTAGAAAACTGGTTCAACACACTGACATCCTCAAAGCAGATATCGAGGAGGCCCGACTTCTTACTGGATGCCAGACAACCCGGGATATGTTGACAGAATTACAGAGTTGGGGTCCCCGAGAAATTCTGATTACGGCTGGATCTCACGGATCGAGCATTTGCTCGCCTGAGGGAATGTCGGAGATCCCTGCGTACCGTCCAAAAAACACGGTCGACTCAACCGGATGCGGTGATACGTATTTGGCCGGCTATGTGGCAGCCCGATTGCGGGGATTATCACCCTATTCATCTGCCCATATCGGTGCCGCCGCAGCGAGTCACAAACTGGAATACGCCGGCCCTTTGCAGGCAAGCTTTGATGCTCTGTCAGAGCAGATCAAGCTTGAAACGGATGCAGTCGATCCCGCGACAACCGATCCTTACCGGGAAAAAGTGTAAATCGTGCCGAGTGGTGTCAACGACCGGAACCGGTCTCGTCTATCGACGATAACTTTTGTTCCCGTAACATCCGATGAACGTGCACGATTCGTTGAATCACAGTCAGAGTTGTCAACACAAACAAGATGACGATGGCAACAAACAGCTGGCCGAAAATCATTCCCAACGTCAGGATCATGATTCGTTCGGGGCGAGTGACCCAACCAACGGTGCAGGTCGTGCCAACCGCCTCAGCCCGGGCACGCACGTAACTCGTGGATACCGACCCCAGCATTCCTGCCACGGTGATAACCACGCTGGCCGTTTCGCCGCGATCCGCGAAGTACCAGGCAATAGCAATGAGCAGCACACCCTCGCTGATCCGATCAAGTAAAGAGTCGATGACCGCGCCAAATGGCGTAACCCGATTGCCGACACGGGCCAACTCTCCATCGATTACATCAAACAGGCTTCCCAAAAGAAAAATCAGACCGGCCGCCACCGGCATTCCGCTGACAAACAGTCCGACCGCGACCATCGTCACTAAGAATCCGGTAACAGACATCCCGTTCGGGCTGATCTGGAGTCGGATCAGTAGCCGAATCATGGGACCCAATGCCTGCCGGATCAGCAGCTCAACTTGTATTCTGAAATTCTCCACGCTTGGATAATAAACTTATCCCGGCGTCATGTATGACAGAGAATCGCCATGCCGGGTGACATTGAACCATCCTGCCCATAGCGCCCCATGGATTAGTGCGGTATCGTAACTATG
>CAJXWH010000207.1 GCA_913062915.1 uncultured Acidiferrobacteraceae bacterium
TAAGTTGCTGCATCATGCGGCCCATACCGCCACCCCCCGAACCACCCTGGCCCTGCCCGCCTCCCCACGAACCGCCCTGGCCCTGACCGCCTTGACCGCCTTGACCGCCACCCCACGAACCACCCTGGCCCTGCCCACCTTGACCGCCACCACCGCTGGAGCCTCCCCCGCCACTGGCACTCGGCACTTCAACGCCGCGCGGGGTAAAACGAAGCGCGCTGCTCGGTACCTGGATCGTATCGGCCCGCTCCCCGATCACCAACTCCACATTGGCCGTCATGCCGGGTAACAGCGTATCGTCGTCGTTTCTCGTACTGACGATAATCACGTAGGTCACCACGTTTGACACCTCGACCGGTTGCTTGCGGATTTGTATTACTTGCCCGGTATAGGTACGTTCGGGATACGCATCGACCGTGAAGCGCACTTTCTGGCCTTCACGAACGCGGCCGATATCGGCCTCGTCCACACTGACCTCCAGGTGAATTTCACGAAGATCCTGCGCAATGGTGAAAAGCACCGGGGCCTGCAAGCTGGCCGCCACCGTCTGGCCAGGATCGACATTTCTATTGATCACGACCCCGTTGACCGGAGAACGGATGACCGTGTTGTCGAGTTCGGTCTTTCTCTCTCGCAATCCGGCCGCGCGGGACAAGACTTGGGCCTCGGTGGTGCGGATCTGGGCCCGCTGTCGCTTCTGCTGCGCTAGAAGGCTGTCAATGCGGGCGCGGGACTGATCGCGGCTGGCCACGGCCCGGTCCACAACGCTTTGCGACACGAGCTGGCGTTTGAGTAGCGAGCGCTGGCGCTCGAGATCCTGTTCGAGCTCCTTGAAAGCCGCTCTGGCGCCAACCAGATCCGCTTTCAGTTGTTCCAGCGAGGCGTTCTGCATGGCGACACTGGCTTTGGCCTGGGCCAGATCCGCCTCGGCCACTTCGAAACGGGCTTCAAAGGGGGCCGGATCGATGTGAGCGATCACTTCGCCCTTTGACACCAGAGAGTTGTAATCGACCAGCACTGCCGACACCCGGCCAGAGACTTGGGATCCAACGTCTACAATCAAGACCGGGTGCACCTTTCCAGTGGAGGAAACCAGAACCTCCATCGGGCCCTTGGTGACCTCACCAAACCGGTAGGTGGCCTCGGTTACTCCACCGTTGTCGCGAAAATAATAAAAACCCCCAACCCCGAGCAGGGCCACGATCACCACCACTGCAATTGCCCGCCGCACAGCCACCTCCCTTGATCTGTCTCCCGGCTTAAGACCCGGCCGCTTAACTATAGCGCGCCGGTGACCCCGCCCGTGATTACTGGCTGTTTATCATGATTGAACAGCGGCACGTCTTCACCAATCAACTCAGCACAAATGCGGGAGATGGCAACCCACGCACAGCCGTTTGGACACAAAATAAACCACCGGCTTTGGGATGCGTTTCGAGATCGATGTTGCGGGCCGCCGTGGTAATGAAAAGAAGATCCATATTGGGCCCACCAAAGGCGCAGTTTGTCACCTGGGGGGCAGGAATTTCGAGTACTCCATCGACAACGCCGTCCGGTGCGAACCGTGTGACCCGGCTGCCGCCCCAGTGAGCCAACCAGACAAATCCGTCGACGTCGACCGTGAGCCCATCGGGTTTGCCTTCGCCATCACCAACCTTGGCAAATATTCGCCGGCCATCCAGGGTCCCGTCCCGGTGTTTGTCGAAGGCATACACAATTCCGCCGTACGTGTCCACGTGATAAAGAACTCGATCGTCGGGCGACATTGCCGGTCCGTTGGTGGTGATATACGGGCCGTCCGATCGAATACAGTTCAAGTCAGAATCGATCCGATACAACCAGCCCGTCGGCATCTTTTCCTCGTCGTTCATGGTGCCTGCCCACAGACGACCGTCAACATCGATCTTGGCATCATTCAAGCGATTGCCAGGAAGATCAGGTTCCGGGTCGATTAAGAGTTCACGGGATCCGGCATCGAGATCCATCAAATAAATGCCGGACTTGCATCCCGCAAGCCATTCGCTGTGCGCCGCACACGGCAACAGCCAGCCAGTCTTCTCAGGAAGATCCCAGGTATCGACCACGCCATCGTTCAGTCGGTAGCGGTGCGCCCGGCAGCCGTCGATGTCTACCCAGTAGAGCGACTGCTGTGGTTCATCCCAGCAGGGGCCCTCGCCGCAGATTGCACCGCCGGCCCAGAGACACTTCAGTTCGTTGGCAATTTCAATGGTTCGGGTCATGAAACTTCCGTTGGTGGAATGATCTCACTAAAAGGCATGTGATGTCTGGGCAGCTTGCCTCAAGCGCCGATACCCGCGTCCATGAAGAAGTTCCGACGCGTGCACATTCGACTGACATCCGAGCCTAGAAATAGTGCCAACTGGGCGATGTCCGCGGGCTGGATCACGTCCGGCAAACATTGCCGTTCCATCAGATAGCGTTTGTATTCCGGGGTCAAAATGTCTGCCACCTGGCGAGCCGTCGCGACTTGCCCAGGGATGATGCAGTTGACCCGGATGCGGTCCTTGCCGTACGTCCGGGCGAGACTCTGTGTCAGGCCCTCGATGGCCGCCTTGGCGCTGGTGTATCCCGGCATAAACTCCATCCCCATATGCCAGCTGATCGAGCCCATGTTGATAATGGATCCACCGCCAGCCTTCGCCATCCGTGGAGTCACTGCCTGGGAGGCAAAGAAATGATGAGAGAGGTTGACCCGCAACCGTTCCTCCCAGTAATCGGGGGTCACATCCTTCGGTTCATGACGTTCGTCACTGGCTGCGTTGTTGATCAGCACCCGGACCGGGCCGAGCGACTGCTCAACGCTGGCAATAGAATTCTTCAGCTGCGGGATATCGGTTACATCGCAAGGCACGAACATCGGTGACAAATCGCGGGCCGCCAACCGGTCCAGCAGGCGCTGGGAAGCCTCCTGGTCGATG
>CAJXWH010000208.1 GCA_913062915.1 uncultured Acidiferrobacteraceae bacterium
TCAGGCCAAACGCGGCACCAACTATAACCCGAGGCACGAACTATCATCCTTATCCGCAACGGCTGAACCGGTCGTGGGAATCGTCCCAGCCGCTGCGCCGCTGCTACCTTTATTGATGCGAACCCGAATCAAAATCTGCGGGCTGACCCGCCCGGCTGACGCCAGAACTGCAACCGAAGCCGGCGTGGATGCACTGGGACTGATATTTTATCGTCCCAGCCCCAGGGCGGTCGATATAGGCGCTGCCGCAGAAATTGCTGCAGATGTGCCAGCGTTTACGGCCGTGGTTGGCGTATTTGTCAACGGCTCACCACAAGAGATTGAGGAAGTGCTGACGAAAGTTCGCGTTACCTGTCTTCAGTTCCACGGTGACGAGCCGGCCGAGGATTGCGAACAATATGGGGTCCCGTACATAAAGACAGTGCGGATGCAAGATGGCGTTGTGCCCGCAGAAATCGCGCGATCTCACCCGGCAGCGAGGGCCATCTTGTTAGACAGCTATCATCCACAGAAATACGGCGGGACCGGTCAGTCGTTTTCTTGGGAGCGGGCCAGAGACTGCCGGGAAAAGCCGGTGGTTCTTGCAGGGGGGCTGAGCGCTTTAAATGT
This sequence comes from uncultured Acidiferrobacteraceae bacterium, assembly GCA_913062915.1. Classification (GTDB taxonomy): domain Bacteria; phylum Pseudomonadota; class Gammaproteobacteria; order Arenicellales; family UBA868; genus CAJXWH01. The sequence goes on from CAJXWH010000208.1 coordinate 610, forward strand.
AGCAGAAGCCATCATGCTGTCAGGCGCATACGGAGTGGACGTCAGCACCGGTGTGGAAAGTGCCCCAGGGATCAAGGATCCTAGCAAGGTTACGGATTTAGTTGCAGTGGTCAGAGCGTGCAATCAGGCGGTTACCGCTGCTGCAAACAGGGGCAAGGGCACTCCATGAGTTGGTTTGACCGGTTGTTGCCACCGAAGATTAAAGTGACGGCGGTACTGTCGAAAAAAAGCGTTCCAGAAGGCCTGTGGCAGAAATGTGATGGCTGTGCGGCGGTGTTATATGGCACAGAGTTGGAACGAAATCTCAACGTTTGCCCAAAATGCAGTCATCACATGCGAATCCCAGCACGGACACGTCTTAAAGCTTTCCTGGATGATGGCACTTTCCAGGAAATTGGTGCCGGATTACAGCCGCTGGACTTCCTGAAATTCCGTGATACAAAAAGATATCGCGATCGTCTTGCCGAGGCCCGTAAGGCCAGTGGGGAAAGCGAGGCATTGGTAGCAGCTGGCGGTACGTTGAACCATGTGCCCGTTGTAGCAGCAGCATTTGAGTTTAACTATATGGGCGGTTCGATGGGTTCTGTGGTAGGGGAGCGGTTCGTACGGGCCGGTAAACGGGCGCTCGAACTTGGTGCGCCGTATATCTGCTTTACCGCCAGTGGTGGCGCCCGCATGCAGGAAGCGTTGTTGTCTCTGATGCAGATGGCGAAGACTGTCTCGATATTAAATCGCCTGCGCTTGGCGAAGGTGCCGTTTATTGTGGTACTCACCGATCCGACCATGGGCGGCGTGTCAGCGAGCTTGGCGATGCTCGGAGATATTATCCTTGCGGAACCGAAAGCCTTGATTGGATTTGCCGGCCCGAGGGTGATCGAGCAGACGGTTCACGAAGTATTACCAGAGGGATTTCAGCGATCCGAATTTCTTATTGAGCATGGCGCGATTGACCACATAGTCGATCGCAGGGAACTTCGCACGTTAATTCATTCGTTGATCGTGACGTTAGGATTTGATGCCCCAATTGAAGCGGAAGCGGAGTTATTATTTGCCGACGAATGAGTGATTCTTTCATCGGTGCTCAAGGCGTCACGGGAACAACTGCTTGACTTAATGGAATCGATCCCCGAGTCGCTGGAACAATGGCTGGATCATATTCAGTCGATTCATTTTCGCTCGCGAGTCCACAGCTTAGATCGGGTACGACGGGTTCGGCATATCCTGCGGCTTGGTCGGCCGCCGATCGTGATTACAGTGGGCGGCACCAATGGCAAAGGGTCATCGGCCGCGATTCTGGAATCTGTACTTCAAAATGCCGGACGCAAGGTGGGTACCTATACGTCCCCGCACCTGATTGAGTACCGAGAGCGAATTCGGATCGACGGAACGGATGTCAGAGCAGCGCTGCTGGTGCAAGCTTTTACCGCGGTTGAGGCCGCCCGGCAGGCTATCCCCCTAACTTTCTTCGAATTTGGGACACTGGCGGCTTTGTGGGTGTTTCAGCAGGCCGCAGTGGAGGTGGCCATCTTAGAGGTCGGTATGGGTGGTCGATTGGATGCGGTAAACACGGAAGTTCCAGATGTTGTACTGCTGACGCCCATTGCAATTGACCATGAACGGTGGCTTGGTTCGGGTACTGAACAAATTGGGGGAGAAAAGGCCGGGATTTTGAAGTTTAAAGGCCTAACGGTTATCAACGATCCGAATGCGCCGGACTCGGTGATGGACCGGGTCCGTGGTTTGCGGTGTAAATGTCTGCAATACGGCCATGATTATGTCGATCGGGCGGCCGGGAAACTCTGGAATTGGCAACCCCGAAAGACCACGGTGGCTTGGCTTACCGCTGAAAATGAACTGCCAAAGCCATCGTTGTCAGGTAGGCACCAGGTCGTCAACGCGGCGGGTGTCGTGGCCGTTCTGAAGTTGCTCGGGCCACAGATGGCTGTATCCCGCAGGGCCTTGGTGGAAGGGCTCCGGGCCCAGTCAATCCGGGGCCGTCTGGAGGTTTATCGAGGGCCTCCAGAGGTGATTGTCGACGTGGGTCATAACGTCTCCGCCGTGGATCGTTTGGTGGATTTTCTGGAGGAGCGCCCCGTAGCCGGGCGCACGCTTGGGGTATTTTCTATGCTGAGAGACAAACCCACGGCTGCAGTGGTCGAACGGCTTCGAGGGACGATTGGCCGTTGGCATATCGCCGAATTGCAAGAAGATCGAGCGTTGCCGGGGGCCGAACTCGAAAAAGTTATGCTTGCCCACGCAACGGTGCCTGTGCGCTCCTGGGGTT
>CAJXWH010000209.1 GCA_913062915.1 uncultured Acidiferrobacteraceae bacterium
GTTCAGATCGGCCCGGTTACTGCGAAGAACCGTTTCTATCAAGTGCCGCATTGCTGTGGAATGGGGTTCAACTGGCCACAGTCGCACGCCAAGATGCGGGAGATGAAGGCGGAAGGTGGCTGGGCCGTGGTGTGCACAGAGGAGTGCATGATTCACCCGTCGTCGGACTATTCGCCCGAACCGCAAGCGCGGCTGTGGGACGACCACGACGTCAAGTGTCTGGGGCTGATGGTCGACGCGGTTCACCGTCATGGCGCGTTGGCCGGTGTACAACTTGCTCACAACGGCGTAGGCGCTCAGAACTTGTTCACCCGGATGACACCCATCGGTCCATCCGACCAATCAAGCGTCATTGGCAATCCAGGCCAGACGCGCGGCATGAGTAAGCGGGATATACAAGAATTCCGTCGCTGGCACCGCAATGCTGCTCTCCGGGCGAAACGGGCTGACGCGGACATCATTTACGTCTATGCGGGTCACGACTCGACCTTGTTGATGCATTTTCTGTCACGCCGCCGTAATTTTCGCAGCGACGAATATGGCGGATGCTTGGAGAACCGGGCCCGGTTGCTACGTGAGGTACTCGAAGAAACCAAGGACGCGGTCGGAGATCGGTGCGCTGTCGCGATCCGCCTGGCGGTCGATGAGTTACAAGGACCCGAGGGCATCAGCTGCGAGGGTGAGGGCCGAGAAATCGTCGAGTTGCTGGCCGAACTCCCGGATTTGTGGGATGTCAACATCAGCGACTGGGAGAACGATTCGGTCAGTTCGCGCTTTGAAGAAGAGGGTTGGCAGGAGCGCTACGTCGCTTTCGTCAAGCAGATCACTTCGAAACCCGTGGTCGGAGTTGGTCGGTTCACATCACCCGATACCATGGTCAGCCAGATTCGACGCGGTGTGCTGGACATGATCGGCGCGGCGCGGCCGTCGATTGCCGATCCGTTCCTGCCTGAAAAGATTGAGCAAGGGCGTCTCGATGAAATCCGCGAGTGTATCGGCTGCAACATTTGCGTTTCAGGGCAACATACTTTCACACCGATGCGTTGCACACAGAATCCGAGCGTGGGCGAGGAGTGGCGCCGGGGTTGGCATCCGGAACGGATTGCGCCAAAAGGTTCGGACGCCACAGTGCTGGTGGTCGGTGCTGGACCAGCTGGTCTTGAGGCGGCACGGGCACTCGGTCAACGGGGGTACGCTGTGACGCTTGCCGAGGCAGGGGAGGAGCTGGGTGGCAGGGTCACACATGAGAGCCGCCTGCCCGGCCTGAGCGCCTGGGCACGGGCTCGCGATTGGCGCGTCGGGCGAATCCAGGAGATGACCAATGTAGACGTATTCCTCGGTAGCCGCCTTAGTGTGGAGGATGTCCTCGAATACGGATTTAGTCACGTGGTGGTTGCGACCGGCGCGCATTGGCGTGCCGATGGTGTCGGCGTCAGCAACTGGCAGCCAATCCAGGGTTCCGATCAGGCCCACGTGCTTACGCCGGAACACATCTATGCCGGGGTGGCCATTGCTGACCCGGTGCTGGTATTTGATGATGACAATTTCTACCTGGGTGCGGTCATTGCTGAAAAGCTGACGGGTGACGGCCATGCTGTCACGCTGGTGACAACAGACTCGAAGGTATCATCCTGGACAGAGAATACTCTGGAGCAGCATCGTATCCAGGCTCGGGTACTGGAACTGGGTATTGAGGTCGTCACGGCACACACTATCGCGCAAATTCACGCTGATAAAGTGGAATGCGCCTGCGTTTTCACCAACCATCTACGGACCGTGACCGCCGGGTCGGTGGTGATGGTGACGTCACGGCAGCCAAACAACCAGATTTACCTGGCGCTAAGAGAAAATCCCGAAAAACTCGCCTCGGCCGGCATCAGGTCAGTTTCCGCGATAGGAGACTGCAACAATCCATCGACCATCGCGACAGCGATCTACGAAGGCCATCGCGTGGCGCGCGAACTCGATGCGGCACCAGTCGACCCGGACATGCCGTTTCGTCGCGAACAAATAGCCCTGGCGTCATCGGTATAGCAACAGATTGGGCGCGTGCGGATGCTAAGAGTGTTCTGCATCACGGACAACAAGGCTTGAACTACAGACTATCCTGTAGTTCCCGCGTTGATTACCACAGCATCCATACATCAATTCATATGCCAGTTTCAGAGATTTTGCTTTGTGCATGCAAAACATTGTTTGCCGAACAGTATTTGAAGGAATGTTTTGGATGAAAACTGAGAAAAGAATTGTCCGGCTCGAACCTTTCGGCCCGGCCAAAACAGGAATGCAGAAAATGCATCTTGAACCGGAAGACTTTCAGTCCGAAATTCCGATGCAACATATCCATGTTTACTATGAGGACGAAACTCTAGGGTTGAGTGTAGGGGTTTGGGACACAACCTCCATGCAGGAGGTATTCGGACCTTATCCCGGCGATGAGTTCATGTGGGTTCTGGAGGGTCAGGTCAGTATGATTGATGGCGATGACAATGCGACCATCATAAGAAAGGGGCAGACTTTCTGTGTCCGTAATGCCATTCCTGTCAGCTGGAAACAAGAAGGGTTCCTTCGAAAATTCTTTATGACTTATGCCGATCCCAAAGCAGCCCCTCCGGAAATTACCTCGGCCAAAGGCGGCATCGTAATACTCGATGCAGCCCAAAAAATGGGAAAACTGGATTCAACCGAACCGCTTGTGGTGAATGGCGCAATACCACGGCAACATGAGCATATTATTTTTACGAATGATGCCAAGAACATGTTGGTTGGCATGTGGGACAGCGGAGCCTTGGATAGCGAAATGCGTCCATTCCCTTGGTATG
>CAJXWH010000210.1 GCA_913062915.1 uncultured Acidiferrobacteraceae bacterium
GGGATTTTCTGCTGGTCGTCGGGCGACAGGATCCGATTCTGAAAGTCACCTACTTCGCGCAGGTTTTTGAGGTGGCGTTGGGCGGTCAGGCGGACTCGATTGCTGCCATCGATCTCCGATACCCCAGTGGCCTGGCGGTGCGCTGGAAATCGTCCAAGTCCGGTATCTGATACCCAGCGATCGATGAGCAAACAAGCACAAGGAAACTTGATTGTTGGACTCGATATCGGCACGTCCAAGATTCTCGTGATCGTCGCAGAGATTCGTGACGACGATGAGCTTGAGATTGTCGGTATAGGCCATCATCCATCCAGAGGTTTGCGCAAGGGTGTAGTAGCCAATATTGAATCAACAGTCCAATCGATTCAGAGCGCAGTCGAAGAGGCTGAGTTGACCGCCGGCTGCCAGATCATGTCTGTGTACGCGGGAATTGCCGGGGCCCATGTCAACAGTTTGAATTCCCATGGCGTCGTGGCGATTCGAACCGAGGAAGTCAGCCACACAGATGTAGAACGGGTCATCGAGGCCGCTCGAGCGCTGGCTATCCCGACCGACCAGAAGGTGCTCCACATTCTGCCGCAGGATTTCATCATCGATGGTCAGCAAGGGATTCGAGAGCCCGTTGGAATGAGCGGTATCCGTCTGGAATCCAAAGTTCACATCATCACGGGTGCAGTCAGTGCGGTACAGAACATTCTTAAATGTATTCGCCGATGTGGTCTAGAAACGGACGACGTTATTTTGGAGCCATTGGCATCAAGTCTCGCCGTGTTGGAGGAAGACGAGAAGGAACTCGGCGTTTGTCTTGTAGATATGGGCGGCGGAACCACCGACATTGCTGTTTTTTTTGAGGGGGCAATACGGCATACGGCGGTTCTTCCTATTGCGGGCGATCAGGTGACCAAAGACATCGCGATTGCATTACGTACCCCAACCCAGGCAGCCGAGGAAATCAAGAAGAAATATGGCTGTGCGCTTTTGCAGCTGGCAACTGAAGGGGAGATGATCGATACCCCGAGCGTTGGTGACCAGGCCCCCCGCAAACTGGCGCGCTCGACCTTAGCCGACGTTATCGAACTGCGAATCGAGGAACTGTTTCTCCTGGTGCAGGCCGAGCTCCGACACAGTGGTTTTGAGGAGATTTTGGGAGCCGGCATTGTGCTGACCGGTGGCAGCTCAAGGATGGAGGGAATGACCGAGTTGGCGGAGGAAGTTTTTCACATGCCGGTTCGCCTGGGTTTGCCTAAATACGTCGGTGGTTTGAGCGAAATGGTGCGCAGTCCGATTTACTCGACTGCCGTCGGCCTGGTGCTGTTCGGACAAAAACTCAGCGCCGAGCCACCGGTTTCACGGGCAGGGCTGGCAGGGAGCCGCCAGATGATACTTCGACTGAAAAATTGGTTTCGCAGTCAATTTGGTGAGGAAGGGCAGTGAAAAAACACGAGAGAAATGATGCAGCGGCGGGCTTCAACCCCCGGATCAGCCTGTCGCGATGTCGAAAAGTTTGTTTTCTGGGGCTACAGTCAGCGGAGGTGCGCTATGTTTGAACTGATGGATACTGCAGGGCAGTCAGCGGTTATCAAGGTGATTGGGATTGGTGGGGGTGGCGGCAACGCCGTCGACCACATGCTCTCGGCCAGTCTCGAAGGTGTCGAGTTTGTGAATGCGAATACCGATGCGCAGGCGCTACATCGATCGGGTGTGGCGAAGGTTGTACAGCTGGGTGAAAACCTGACCAAGGGGCTCGGCGCCGGGTCTGATCCTGATATCGGTCGGCAAGCCGCCATGGAAGACCGCGACAAGATTACCGAAATTCTTGATGGTACGGACATGATCTTCATCACCGCGGGTATGGGCGGCGGCACAGGCACTGGAGCCGCGCCAGTCGTCGCGCAACTCGCCAGGGAAAAAGGGATCCTGGCCGTGGCTGTTGTGACCCGCCCGTTTGCATTTGAAGGTAAGAAGCGCATCCATGCGGCAGACCAGGGTATCCGTGAACTCGGTGAACTCGTGGACTCACTCATCATCATTCCAAACGAGAAGATTCTCGAAGTCATGGGCGGCAGAGTGACGCTGCTTGATGCATTTGCAACCGCCAACGAGGTATTACTGAATGCGGTGCAGGGCATTGCCGAGCTGATTACTCGACCGGGATTGATCAACGTTGATTTTGCGGACGTACGCACGGTAATGGCCGAAATGGGTATGGCGATGATGGGTTCCGCGACGGTCAGCGGTCCCGGTCGCGCAGTCGAAGCCGTGCGCGCTGCGATTTCAAGCCCATTGCTTGAAGATGTCGATATTCACGGCGCGAAGGGTGTGTTGGTCAACGTTTCGGCCGGTCCGGATATGGAGCTCGATGAGTTTGCGCAGGTCGGCGAGACCATCAGCGAGTATGCGTCGGAGGACGCAACGGTGGTCATCGGTACCGTGCTCGACCCGGTGATGGAAGGCAATCTTCGGGTCACGATGGTGGCGACCGGAATTCGAAATCCCGCCCCCGGTGTCCCCGAAGTGAGGGTGATCGAAGGCGGCCGGGCCGGGGAGCCGGAAGAAATCGATTATGACCAGCCTACAGTGATTCGGCGGCGTCCTCGCCAGGCCACTGCCGCCGCGGTGGCGTCGAATGCGGCTGAGAATCTTGATTATCTTGATATTCCGGCGTTTCTGCGGCGGCAAGCCGATTAACCGGGAGGGATCTATTTCCCCGGGGTTGGCCATCGCAGAAAACCAGGATGCAGGGCACTTCTGTCAAACAAGTGGTGAAAACTTGTAATTTCGGTGTTC
>CAJXWH010000211.1 GCA_913062915.1 uncultured Acidiferrobacteraceae bacterium
CCGGATCGCAGCTCAGGGCTGCCGACAGTCCCAACATCATTCTGATTTTCATTGACGATATGGGGTGGAAGGACGTCGGCTGCTATGGCAATGATTTCATTGATACGCCACACATCGACCAACTGGCGGCCGATGGAATGCGGTTCACAGATTTCTACGCTGCCGGAGCCGTCTGTTCGCCAACACGATGCGCAGTACAGTCCGGCCAGAATCAGGCGCGAATTGGAATCACAGCACATATCCCCGGGCATTGGCGGCCGTTCGAACGTGTGATCACTCCGCTGACCACCATGGCGCTGCCGCTCGATACGATCACGGTTGCTGAAGCGTTGAAGACGTCCGGCTATTCCACGGGGTACGTTGGGAAATGGCATCTCGGCAATGGTCCGCAGTTTCAGCCGGATCATCAGGGCTACGATTTCTCGGCCGTCATCGGCGGCCCGCACCTGCCTGGCAGGTATCGCGTGCAAAGTCCCGGCGTTCAGAAGCCAAGGCCTGGGCAATACCGGACGGAGTTTGAAGCGGATCTCTGCACTGAATTTGTGACGAAGAACAAAGACAAACCCTTCTTCTTGATGCTTTCCCCCTTCGCCGTTCATATTCCATTGGGAGCAATGTCCGCCAAGGTGGACAAGTACACAAAAAGGGCAGCAGATACAAAACGGGAGTTGCCGCACCCGGTGTACGCAGCGATGGTTGAACATTGCGACGACATGGTAGGACGCATCGTAAAGGCCGTTGAAAAAGCCGGCCTCACCGAAAAAACAATGATCGTCTTTACTTCTGACAACGGAGGCCTGTATCGACGCTACGATTATCGAGAAGAGGCTGACGACAATGTCTCCAGCCAGGCTCCACTGAAAGGCGAAAAGGGCTCACTCCACGAAGGCGGCGTTCGCGTTCCCTTGATTGTGAAATACCCCCCGATCGTAAAACCGGGCACGGTTTGTTCGGAGCCAACGATCAGCTATGACTTCTACCCGACCTTTGTCGATCTTGCCCATGGAAAACTACCCGCCGGGCAAACGATTGACGGGCTAAGTCTGAAACCGCTGCTTGCGGATTCCACCGCCAGGTTGACGCGGAATGCGCTGCACTGGCACTATCCACACTACCACCATGATCGCCCCGCCAGCAGCATTCGTGAGCGTGACTGGAAGCTGATCGAATACCTTGACGGAACTGGCGACGTCGAGATCTATAACCTTGCCGAGGATCTTGGCGAGACGAAAAACCTCGTCAAGCAGCGCGCTGGTCGCGTCGCAGATCTTAAGAAGAAACTGCAGCAATGGCGTCAGCAGGTGACTGCTCGCATGCCCTATCCGAATCCGCACTACGATGAGAAACGAGCTGGGGAGTGGTGGAGGATGCGAACCGGTCAGCCCGTCGACAGTGGCGGGCGCAAGCGATTTCCGCCGACAGAAAAGCAACGGTAGCAAATTCTTGCCTGCAGATCACTAAACGTAAAGATGAATTACTGAATGAAGCATCCGAAAGAATCCATGAAACAAAAAATAATTATCACCCTTTGGTCCGCGCTTTTCCTCCTCTGCGCTTTCACCGCATCCGCGGCTGACCGGCCCAATATCGTTTACATTATTTCCGATGACCAGGCATGGACCGATTATGGTTTTATGGGGCATCCTCACATCAGGACTCCCAATCTGGACAAGTTGGCCAGGCAAAGCGTTGTCTTCGAGCGCGGATACGTTCCGACTGCCCTTTGTCGTCCATCCCTGGCAACTTTGGCGACCGGGCATTTCGCCCACCGGCATGGCATAACGGGAAACGATCCATCACCCAAGTACGCCGAGCGCGGTTCCGAATTATACAACCAACGCCGGGCCAAGCTCATTTCCTATCTCGACCAGTTCGACACCCTGCCCGAGCTGCTCGCCGAACGCGGTTATCTCAGCCATCAAAGCGGAAAATGGTGGGAAGGAAGTTACAAGCACGGTGGATTCACCCATGGGATGACCCGGGGATTTCCGGAACGCGGCGGTCGCCATGGTGACGACGGCCTGAAGATCGGTCGGGAAGGAATGGAACCGATCGAAAAATTCGTTGACCATGCCGTTGCGGAAAAAAAGCCCTTCTTTCTCTGGTATGGCGTGTTTCTCCCCCATACTCCGCATAATCCTCCGCAACGCCTTCTCAAAAGGTACAAGGAACAGGGCCTTCCCATTAGCGTTGCCAAGTATTATGCCTGCTGTGAGTGGTTTGACGAAACCTGCGGACAGCTCATCGACATTCTTGAGAAACGAAACCTCCGGGACGATACCTTGATCGTATACGTTACCGACAATGGCTGGATCCAAAATCCAAAAAGAAACGGATATGCGCCTCGCTCCAAGCAGACGCCCTACGAGGGCGGGGTTCGCACACCCATCATGTTCTCCTGGCCGAACGGCGGCCTTGATCCCGCCAAGCGCCCCGAACTCGTATCTTCCATCGATCTCTTCCCCACCGTGCTTGCCGCTGCGGGCGCTCGAATTCCCAATGACGTGCCTGGCGTGAATCTCCTGGAAAATCTTCAGAAAAAGCGCCCCATCAAGCGCTCGGGTATCTTCGGGGAAAGTCTTGCCCATGACATCGCAGATATCAAAAAACCCGAAGCCTCGCTTCTTTTTCGATGGCGGATCGAAGGCAAATGGAAGTTACTCTTAACCTACGACGGTGAAGTGAATCGTTACCAAAGCACTCATCCCCGAACCGAGAAACACCCCCAACTTTTCGACCTGTCAAAGGATCCCCATGAAAAGACGAACCTTGCAAAA
>CAJXWH010000212.1 GCA_913062915.1 uncultured Acidiferrobacteraceae bacterium
CATTGCGGACCGCCTGGCGCTTACACAGCCGCTGGCGCCCGACACGGTGGGCGACAACCTGTGTGTTGAGGGTATTCCTGAATTCTCCCTGCTACCGAAAGGCACCAAACTGTTGTTTCCTTCCGGGGCGGTATTGCTGGTCGAAGAATACAACCCGCCATGCGCCGAGATGGGGGCCCGCCTTGTGGCAAAGCATGTCACGCGTTCAGGTGAGTCATTGACCGCTGCTGCATGGTTGCGACCGGCAGCGGGTCGCCGCGGGCTGGTCGGCATCGTGGACGTGCCCGGTGTCATCAAGGCAGGCGACGAAGTGGAATTCCAGGTCTACGAGGAACCCGCAATCCGGCTGCTGTGAACGAGTAGCTCGGCGCAAGGGTTATGAAGGGTTCATCAATATGAGAAGTACTCAGCGATGGAATCGGGGGCAGAAGATTTGGCACACGCGGGATGTCGGGCGATCGAATTGAACAGTCATTCAATTAGTTATACATTTGTTCAACGACCAATATTTGAATATCCCATCAAATCTGCCAAGATCAATTTATAAAGAAATCAAAGCGATGGGTTCCTATGCTGGTGTCTTGCCAATTCCACGCCCACGGGCTTTGGTGTGTTCGGACCCATGTATTAAAACGGGCGTTAGACTTCTTTTCTCACAGTGATGGGTTTAAGGTCTCGCATAGAAAGGAATGATCGAACGGATACGATGAGCGCTTCAATACTCGGTCAATCAAGTGCGGTCCGGCTCGATCGGCGCAAGCAGCTGATCGATGCTACGGTGAGCGTTATCTATCGTGACGGGCTATCCCGGCTGACCCTAGCTAAGGTCGCGACTACTGCGGGTCTGTCGACGGGCATTGTCAATTCCTACTTCAAAAGCAAAGAACAGTTGTTGCTGGATACCCTGCAAGTCCTGGTGCTCGAATACGAGACGGCGGTCAACAAAGCTCTCGATGGAGAGATGAGCTCTGAAGAGGCTTTGCACAGACTGGTGGATGCACTCTTAAGTCCGGGATTATGCGATCCTGAAAAGGCAGCTGTTTGGTACGCGTTTATGGGAGAGAGCCAAACACGAGAAGGTTACAACGCGGCAGTCCGAGCGCGAGAGCAGGTCATTCGGAGCCGCATTGCAGGAATCTTTAGCGAGTTTTTTGAGGTCTTTGGGGACCCCGAGATCGATTCACTGGCAATCGCCCGGGGATTCGATGCCATGATTGACAGTTTCTGGGCGGAATGTGCAATGACCCCAGATGTTTTCGATCATGGGGCGGCGAAGGCGACCTGTCACGGATATCTTCGGAGCGTACTGCCTGGCGGCTTCGACCGTTTGCCTCAAAATGAAACTCCAAGGGGAACCCTTCTTGCACCTTGGACTTACACCAGTTCGGAGTTGTTTCGGCTAGAGCGTGACGAACTATTCCACTGTAACTGGATGCTGATTGGGCATGTCTCGGATTTTCTAAAAGCGGGTGATTATCGAACCCTCGATGTTGGTAACGAGCGCGCCATTGTGATTCATGATGTTACGGGCGAGCTTCGTGCCTTTCACAATGTCTGTCGCCACCGCGGTTCGCGGGTGGTTTCGAGCACTGAGGGAAACTGCGGTCATGCGATTGTCTGCCCATTTCATGGGTGGACATATGAACTCGACGGCCGGCTGAAGAACGTCCCGCGGGCCGACAAATTCCCCAATCTTGACCGGAGTCAGGAGGGCCTGTTGCCCATTGACCTTGAGGTCTGGCAAGGCTTTGTCTTCGTGCGGTTTCGAGGTGACGGCCCGTCGGTCGCAGATCATCTTGCGCCCATCATGGAACAGGTCTCGCCTTATCGGTTGTCGGAGATGAAACCATGTGGCAATAGCTATATGGCAGGGGAAGTGTCCTACAACTGGAAGATATTCCACGACGTTGATAACGAGGGCTACCATGTTCCGGCCGCCCACCCGGAATTACAAGAACTCTACGGTAGGACGTACAGAGATTCTGAGATCGAGGGTATACCGTTTACTACTGGCGTCGTTGACGATTACGTCGCACAGCACTGGAGTGTTGCGAGATACAAAAGTCTTCTGCCCGAATTTGATCATCTACCGAAAGAAAACCAACGACTCTGGATATATATCAGCGTATTTCCGAACCTCGTTTTCTTTCTTTACCCAGAGAAAGCTGGCTTCTATATGAGCTTACCTCTGGATGTGAATCGTACCCTTATCATCGATCGGGAATTCGCACTTCCAGATCAACGTCGGGAAACCCGAGCTGCTCGTTACTTGAGCCGGCGGATTGACGAAATCACAGGCGAGCAAGACCGGAATCTTGTGCAGTGGATGCACGAGGCGGTCCGATCGAGTGTATATCCAAGAAACAACCTGTCACAGTTGGAGCAGGGAGTTGCCCGGTTTCATGAAGATCTTAAGCGGAGAATTCCAGTCATGGCATTCGAGACTCCTCCAAGCCCGGGTTTGCTGGCCGCGACGAACGGCCGATTAAAAAAGCAGCGAGCAGGAAATGCTGAAAGGAAGTGAGAGATTCCGCAATCCCGAGTCCGCGACTAGGCTGGAACTATGCAGTTACTTCTATATGCCCAACTTGGAGTAACCCGTAAACATGGCACGAGATCCCCGTTACGACATTCTTTTTGAGCCTGTGCAGATCGGCCCGGTTACGGCCCGGAACCGTTTTTACCAGGTACCTCACTGCAACGGTATGGGTCACGCCATGCCAAACAGCGTGGCTGCCATGCGGGGCATGAAAGCCGA
>CAJXWH010000213.1 GCA_913062915.1 uncultured Acidiferrobacteraceae bacterium
AAAGACTGCGATGCCCGTGCATTCACTGCCCGTGCCGCTGGTGGTCGGGCACGCGATATGGGGCTTCAGCATTCCGGGTACCGCCCGGCCCTCGCCAAGCGGCACATTCACGTAGGCTAGAAAATCGGCGGGGTGTGAACTGAACAGGTTAGCTGCCTTGCAGGTATCGATGACCGACCCGCCGCCGATCGATACAAATCCGTCAAATTGGTGATCCCCTGCGAACTGACTTGCCGCCTGGAATGACTGATCGGTCGGCTCGACCCGGACTTCATCGTACACTTCAAGCGCGACTCCGACCGCGCGTAATGATTGCAGCGCCTCCGAAAAAAGTTCGAGCTGCGCGACAACCGTATCGGTAAAAACGGCCGCGTTCTTGACTCCTTCCAGCGCAACCTCCGACCCGAGTTCGCGAAGCGCGCCCGGACCAAACCGAATCCGATTGACGTCTACCGTGAAAAGGTCATCGCCGCCCGCGTTGAACTGGTAGTGGTGGCAACAGCCCATTGATCCTCTCTTGGTCGTACCGTGACGTAATGCCTCGATTCACTGCTGCGACTTTTCGAGAGCCTGATCGATGTCCCACAGTATATCGTCCAGTGTCTCAAGGCCAACAGACAGTCGAACCATATCGGGGCTCACGCCGGCCGCCGCCTGTTCTTCCTCGGTTAGCTGCCGATGCGTAGTCGACGCTGGGTGGATCACCAGCGTTTTTGCATCACCTACATTGGCGAGATGACTTAAGAACTGAGCATTCTCTATGAACCGAACCCCTGCCGCCTGCCCCCCTCGAATCCCGAACGTGAGAACGCCACCGGCACCCGTGGGCAGATATTTCTGGGCCAGTGCCTGATAGGGACTATCGGGCAAACCAGCGTACTTCACCCAGGTGACCGATGGGTGGTCCGACAAAAATTGAGCGACCGCCATGGTATTCGCACAATGTCGCTCCATTCGAAGCGGCAGCGTTTCAACGCCCTGCAGAAAGAGGAATGAGTTGAACGGGCTAAGCGCAGGGCCCATGGTACGCAGCGTTTCCATTCGCGCTTTCATCGTAAAACCAAAATCGCCGAAGGTCTCGAAAAAACGAATGCCGTGATATCCCTTGGATGGCTCCGTCATTCCCGGGAACTTGCCGTTGTCCCAGGGAAACGACCCGGATTCGATCAACACGCCTCCGATCGACGTCCCGTGGCCGCCGATCCATTTGGTCACTGAGTGCACCACGATGTCGGCTCCATGTTCCATTGGCCGGCAAAGATACGGGGTTGCAAACGTACTATCGACCACCAGTGGCAGGCCCGCATCGTGGGCGATTCCCGCCACTGCAGCAATATCCAGCACGTTATTCAGCGGATTACCGATGGTTTCAGCGTACACCGCTTTGGTTTTTGGGGTAATGGCTCGCGCAAAATTGCTGGGTTCATCCGGATCGACAAAGTGCGTTGTGATACCCAGTCGACGAAATCCATAATCGAACTGGGAATAGGTTCCCCCATAGAGCGTGCTCGACGACACCAGTTCGTCACCGGCCTCGAGCAGCGTCAGCAAAGCCACCATCTGTGCTGCGACACCTGATCCCACGACGACCGCTGCCCGACCCCCTTCCAGCGTTGCCAAGCGCTCTTCCAGCACCGCATTCGTCGGATTCATCATCCTTGAGTAAACGTTGCCGAATGTCTGAAGGTTGAAAAGGCTTGCAGCGTGATCGGTGTCGTCAAATACGTAGGATGTCGTCTGGTAAATCGGAACCGCGCGGGACGCTGTCGACGCATCTGGAAGTTGCCCGGCGTGCAAACACAGGGTCTCAAACCCAAATTTTCGATCTGCCATGCTGTGTCCTCAATACACCAGCCACTTCGGCCGTTTGCTCGATATCACGCCAGTGGCCACGCCAAACAGGCTGAGCCCTCCCAACAAACGACCGTGCTCGATTTTCATGCAGTGATCCATGACCACTTCCAGTCCGCCCTGCGTCGCGATCGACGCGGCCTCCGCATTAACGACTCCCAACTGCAACCAAAGTACCCGGGCACCGATCTGGACCGCGCTTGTTGCAATCGGCGGGGTCACCGCCGGGCGCTGAAACACATCCACCACATCGACTGGCTCCGGAATGTCTTCCAGCACAGGAAAGCAGGGTTCCCCCAGAATCTCTTCATAGTTCGGATTAACGGGAATAATGCGGTAACCGTGATCCTGTAAGTATTTCGCAGCAAAGAAACTCGGTCGCCACCAGTTGGCCGACAAACCAACCATAGCGATCACCCGGCTCTCACCAAGAATCCTTCTGAGTGTCTCTATGTCTGTCATTGACTCCACATCGAACGGCTACCCGCCGTTTGCCGCGCTACGACGTAACCAACCCACGGCCTGCCCATAACCCGGCATGGGCACAGCTGCCGGGGGGGGCGGAAGACGCGCAGTATAAGGGGAAGATCGCCTTGCGCCCCCTGCATTAAGTCGACCGCACAAAACTATAAGGCGCAGATCTGTCGAAGCCAGTCGATTCGAGGTGCGCAGCGCGGTGAACCCATAGGTCGCGGGTCCGCCCACAAGCCAACCAACCAGCGAGCCCGTCACACCCCACATTCCATGGCGTTTCACGCAAAAACACCCCCAATGGACTTGGTCTGACTTGATTCACAAAAAAGTGGGAAAATACCCCTATCTGTGCAGGTTCGTGCTCTATAGTGGGCATTATCCCAACCCGATTCAATGTTCA
>CAJXWH010000214.1 GCA_913062915.1 uncultured Acidiferrobacteraceae bacterium
CCCCAGAAGGTTAAGACCCATGTCAAGAAGATGCCTGCCGTTGCTTGTCGTTTTATTCTTTTGGGTATGTGCCCCAATGCGTGCATCGGCCGTGTTGACCATTGAGATTACAGGCGGTGTGGCAGCCGGCATGCCGGTTGCGGTCGTGCCTTTTGAATGGCGCGGCCAGGGCGCACCACCGGTAGATCTTCGAAATGTGATTGCGGCCGATCTTCATCGTTCGGGGCGGTTCGATGTTCTGCCGGTCGAAGACTTTTTAAGTCGACCCAGCGACGATCGCGAAGTTCGCTACAAGGATTGGCGCTTGATCAAAGCCGAGGCGCTGGTCGTCGGCCGGATGAAAGCCCTTGGCGGGAATCGATTTGAAGTTCGGTTCCAACTCTTTGACGTCTTTCGGGAGAAGCAGTTGGCAGGTTACCGATGGGAAGTTGAAGGGACGCGACTGCGCAAGATCGCGCATCAGGCGAGCGACCATATTGTGAAGGCCTTGACTGGCAAGGGGCCCGCTTTTGACAGTCGCATTGCGTACGTGACCGTTGAAAGGGCGGCAAGCCAAGGCCCGACCTATCGGCTGATGGTGGCGGATTCAGACGGGTTCAGTCCACGGGAGATCCTGTTGTCATCGGATCCTATATTGTCGCCGGCCTGGTCGCCCAATGGCCGCTATCTTGCCTATGTCTCGTTCGAGGACGGTTGGTCCAAAGTTTTGGTGCAGGAGATCGATTCCGGCAATCGGGTAAAAATGTCAGAGTATCTAGGAATCAACAGTGCACCGGCTTGGTCGCCCGATGGTCGGCAACTGGCGCTGTCTCTTTCACACGAAGGCAATTCCGAGATCTACGTGATGGACATCAAGAGTCGGCGGCTCCAGCGCTTGACGCACCATTCTGCTATCGACACGGAACCGGCCTGGGCGCCAAATGGGCAATCGCTCATCTTCACTTCCGATCGAAGTGGCCGGCCGCAGATCTACCGGATCCCGACTGCGGGCGGCAAAGCCGTGCGACTGACCTTTGAGGGGCGAGAAAATTCACGCGCTTCCATTAGTCCAGATGGCAAAAACCTGTTGATGGTCACGAGCAACGGAAACGGACATCAGATTGGTGTATTCTCTATATCCAATAAGCGCTTGAGAACTCTGACGAGTGGACCATTAGACGAGTCACCGACATTTGCCCCCAATGGCAGTATGGCCCTTTATGCCACCAAGCGGGGCGGACGCGAACTGTTGGAGGTCGTCTCGGCCGACGGTCGGGCCCGGCAGGTGCTCCGATTTCAGCAAGGCGCTGTGCATTCGCCGGCATGGTCGCCCGTGAACCGATAAAATCGTAAGGAGAAAATACGATGCAAAAGATTCTGACCTTGTCCCTGATTGTGCTGCTTGGCATCGGAGTGAGTGCCTGTCAGAGCCAGAAAAGAATAGATGACATTGCAGAGGTCGAGGAATGGAATCCGACGGGCCTGAGTGGAGGTGAGGGCGCCGAATCTACGTTGAGTGCGTCAGGACTGGTTGAGGGGGATTCCGGTGACACCCTGGCCGGCGTCGTTACCGATGAAGACTTCGGCGACCCGCTCAGTAAGCGGGTGGTGTACTTCGACTTTGACAGCATTGTGTTGACGCCCGAAGCGACTCGCATCGTAGAAGCGCATGCTGAATATCTTGCAAACAACCGCGACATGGCGCTGGTGCTCGAAGGCCATGCGGACGAGCGCGGCACCCGTGAATATAATCTGGCGCTGGGTGAGAGTCGCGCAAAAGCCGTTGCCGAAGTTTTTCTTGGTTTGGGTGTGAGTGAGGATGCAATTCGAATCATTTCCTATGGAGAAGAGCGGCCGGTTGATCTCGGACCGAGCGAAGATGCCTGGTCTTTGAATCGACGGGTGGAGATCCTTTACTGATCTTTTGATTTACGAACCCGCAACGATATGGAATCGAGGCGTGGTTGCCGGCACTCGGTTTTCAGACGATGTGGGCGGCGCTTCGCATAGACGTTTACCCTGATCTGGCCATGCAGACACTTTTACGGGCTGGCCTGTTTTTCCTGATTTTCGTGGCGTTTTCGCCGGCAGGCGGTGGGGAGTGCCCCGAGGGGACAAGAAATAACTACAAAGGCGAGTGTGTACCGATCACCCCCGAGGAAGAAGATACCCAGACACAGCAAGAAGAGGCCCAGAAGTGGTCAGAACCCGCCACGGATTCCGGTGTGGTCGAGGGGGTAGCGCCCGAGGACGACGTCGAGGAGGCAGCTGGAGACAGCAGTGCGGGATCAGTCGTGATTGTCGAGGAAGTGGTAGCGGCGGACGAGGATGGATCATCGCCTGCGGCGGTTGAGGAACCTCTGCCGGACTCATCCGCCACAACGGACCTCGCAAACGCGCTGTCGACCATCCAGCAGCTTCGCGAAGAGATCAAGGATCTTCTCAACCGCGTGGAGTTGCAGCGCTATGAGGTCGAGAAACTCCGCGGTCGTCAGAGGGATCTTTACGACGATCTCGATCAGCGACTGAGAAAGCAAGAACGTCTGGCGCTGACGGTGCCTGTGCCGGCGATGCCCTCGGTAGATTCCATTGTCATCGTGCCGGAGGCGGTTCCTCCCGCCGAACTCACCCCGATGGTGGTGGGTGCCGAACAGCCTTCCCCGAGCGCCGGATCGAGCACTCAAGGCGCGACTGAGATCGCGGTGATGAGCGAGACGCAAGACGAAGAGACCCCCGCCGTTGCT
>CAJXWH010000215.1 GCA_913062915.1 uncultured Acidiferrobacteraceae bacterium
CTCGCGAGAGGACGGGAAAAGGGCAACATGTTCGCCTGTCGATGCTCGACGCGGTGTTGAATTTTCTCTGGGCCTCTGACATGGGTGGCCAGACCTACGTGAATCAACCCGTGAGCAATCAGACTGCGGCCAGTTTTATTGACCTCATCTACGAAACCAGCGATGGCTACATGACCGTTTCGACCATGGGCAACAAGGAATGGCTAGCTTTGTCGCGGGCATTTGAACGTCCAGATCTTCTCGAAGACCCGCGCTTCAAAACCCCGCAGCTCCGAGACCAGAACGTGAATGAGCGCCTGGCCCTTGTCCAGGAGGAGTTGAAGACCAAGACCACGGCGAAGTGGCTCGAGATCTTTGAAAAGGAAGAGGTCCCCGCAGCGCCTGCACTGACTCGCCAAGAGGTTATCGAACATCCGCAGGTAGCGGCCAACGGGATCCTGCTCGAATACGACCACCCAGCGGCTGGCCGTCTACGTCAAACCCGAACGGCCGCCCGATTCGAGGGCACCCCGCAGGAACTACCTCAGGGGGCACCGCGACTCGGTGAGCACAACACCCAGATCTTGATGCAACTTGGCCTCTCGGAAGACGAGATCATTGAGCTGCGAGAGTGCGGAGCGATCGGAAGCGAGACTTATCCGGAATAACTCAAAACGAAAGAGCAATTAAAGCATCTTCATGTACACCCTATACTGCCAGAGCGGAACGCGCACGAGATCGGCGCATCGGATCCTCCCAGAAGCAGGCCGCCGAACAACCGTGCATTGCTCCGATACTGAAAGATCATCGAGCCGGACTCGAGCGGATTGCCAGACTCGGCGTACCCCAGTGCCGGATATGAGGATTTCGAAGTGATCGATTTTTACTTCTGGCCGACGCCGAACGGTTGGAAGGTCTCCATCGCACTCGAGGAAATGGAACTGCCGTATAACGTCATACCGGTCGATATTGGACGGGGTGCGCAGTTCGAACCGGACTTCGCGCGAATCAGCCCCAGCCACCGCATGCCGGCCATCGTCGATCATGAGCCGATCGGTGGCGGGAGTCCCTTAGCGCTAGCAGAATCCGGCGCGATCCTACTGTACCTCGCCGAGAAAACAGGCTGTTTTCTGCCGGCCGGTTCGAGGCGCCGCTACGAAGCCACACAATGGCTGATGTGGCAAATGAGCCAACTCGGACCTGCGCTCGGACAGCACGGACATTTTGCTCTTTATGCCGAAGACAAAATTCCTTATGCCATTGGTCGCTACCGAAGAGAAACGCTGCGACTATTCAAAGTGCTCGACATCCAGCTTGAAGATAAAGAACATATCTGTGGCGAGTACTCTATTGTCGACATGGCGTGCTGGCCCTGGGTCTTGACCTACAAAAGCCAGAAAATCGACCTCGGTGATTTTCCCAATGTTCGACGCTGGTACGATCTCCTCAAAACACGGCCCGCCCTGCGGCGCGGATACGATCTATTCAAAGAGTTCCGCTCGAAACGCGGCAGTGAGACACCTGATGCAGAAGCGCGGGTCCACCTCTTCGGGGCCGCCGCGCAAAGCGATACCCACCCGGGTTAACTTAAAGCCGCTCCTGAGATAAGCCGAGTAGATATCGACCAGGGGGCAATCGCACGCGCTCAACGGACGCCCTCGCCCCGCGCCTGCAGCGCACGGTACTCTTCACGCCACAACTCAAGTTCAGAAAATTTGGAGCGCAACTTCGGCCGTTGCTTAACCAACATCACACAGTTTCTTACCGCCGGGCAGGCATTCAGTAGTCCCTCGGACTCCAGATTGCACGCCCAAAATGACAGGGTGAGATCGGCCAGCGAGAACCGCGTCCCAAGATAATATGGCCCAACTTTGCCAAGACGCTCTTCGATTACGGCAAAACGCTCCAGCGCGGCGCGAAGACTCTCCTCTTTCATGATCGGGGTATCTTCATCTCTGAGCACGTAGCGATGCGGATAGAAATACCGCTTCATCGCCGGTTCAAGGTCACCGGCGAGGAAAAACAGTCCACTTAAAAACGGACCCCGATCGGGCTCATCTACCGTCGGCGCGAGATCGGTGAGACCGTGATGTTCCACAAGATAGAGATTTATCGCCGGCGTCTCGTATAAAGTGACACCTTCCGGTGTGATCATAGCGGGCACATGGCCTGCTGGATTGATCGACAGGAACTCAGCGGAGCGGTGCTCTTGCTGCACGATATCAACTTCGCGAAGCTGGTAGTCGATCTCCCCCTCCAGCATCACCATCTCAACCAGCAAAGCACGGGTATACCGACCACCATAGAGCGTGTACAGGTGTTTTCGCATTGGGCGGTGACGGCAGCGTGCCGAGTTCAGCACCACGCCCCTAAAGTGGAATTGTGTCGCAAACGGCCGTCGATTGACCTGCGATTTTCACTGTAAAAAATGAAACCGCGCTTGCTGGGCTGGCAATTGGGGCTTGCCGAGGATGTAATCTGCTGCACGCTCGGCAATCATTTGTGTGGGGGCATTAAGATTGCCACTTACGATATTCGGCATCACGGATGCATCAACCACACGCAGCCCGTCGATACCTCTTACCTGCATTTCCTGGTCAACCACCGCATACTCGTCATCACCCATTCGACAGGTGCCACAAGGGTGGTAGTCAGTAGTGGCCGTTGCTCGCACGCAGGCTTCAAGATCGTCATCTGATGTTACGCCGGGCGCCGGCGTGATGCGCTGTCC
>CAJXWH010000216.1 GCA_913062915.1 uncultured Acidiferrobacteraceae bacterium
AATAGCGACCGGTGAGGTGTAGCGATCTACCGACAGAACCCCAGCCTGGAGCCTGAAGCGGGCACGATGGCATTTACCCGTGGCCGCGTGACAGTCTTGCGGGCGAGCAGGTACTCTAAGGTGACAAACCAGACGACAGAACAACAGCAAGAACGATCTGACCCGCAATGAATCGAATGGCCAACGACCGGAATGCGCTCGAGATCTATCCAGGTTTAGCCACCTCGGATGGCGCCGGCGTTCGTCTCACCCGCTACATCGGTTCACCGCAACTCGACCATCTCGATCCGTTCCTGCTGCTCGATTTTTTTCAGTCCGACAACCCGGATGATTACATTGCCGGTTTCCCCTCGCATCCGCATCGCGGTTTCGAAACGGTAACCTACCTGCTCGCGGGCCGAGTCCGGCACGAAGACAACGCGGGCCATGCCGGCGTCATCGAGACCGGTGGCATTCAATGGATGAGTGCAGGGCGAGGAATCGTCCATTCGGAAATGCCGGAACAAGAAGCAGGCCGGCTGGCGGGTTTTCAGTTGTGGGTCAATCTGCCCGCGGCAAAAAAAATGGCGGCACCCAGATACCAGGAGTTCTCTTCCAGCGAGATACCGGTGGAATCGAGGACGCAGGAGGTCGAGATCCGCGTGATCGCCGGGCACACCTCATTCGGCACCCAAGGTCCGGTTCGAGATGTCTCTACCCATCCCATTTATCTCGATATTGCCCTGCCTCCAGGGCAATCATTCTGTGAACCGGTACCGCCCGACTATGCGGCATTTGTCTTCGTGATCGACGGCCCACTTCAGATTTGCGGCCGGACCGCAAAAGAGGACATGCTCACTGCGGCCAGACAACTGGCAACACTTGGAACGGGCGACCGAGTCCATCTCGTGGCAGAGAATTCTCCGGCCCGATGCCTGCTGATCTGTGGTCAGCCACTCAAAGAACCCATCGCCCGCTACGGCCCATTCGTTATGAACACCCGGGAGGAAGTTCTCCAGGCTGCGCACGACTTTCAGTCGGGCAAATTTTAAACTTCGGTCCCCGGCATACCCGAGATCACGTCTACAATGCCGCTCGCCATGCTACCGAGCGGACATCTCAAAGGAGTGCTCCTCACCACTGCCGGGATCCTAATTCTCAGCCCGGATGCTCTGCTCTTGCGCCTCATTGGCGCAGACATCTGGACCTTGCTGTTCTGGCGCGGCCTTTTGTGCGCCATCGGCATGATTGGTATTACGCTGCTTCTTGACCGACCTCACGGATTTCAACGCCTTTTCACCATTGGACGGGCGGAACTGCAAGTGATCGCCGTAAACGTTTGCATGCACGTGCTCTTTGTGCTGGCAATCTTGAAAACCACCGTGGCAAACACGCTGGTAATCATGAGTATTTCGCCACTGCTGGGTGCAATCCTGAGCATCCTGATCCTCCGCGAGCGAGTCGTAAGCCGTACCTGGTACATCACGGCTTCGGTATTTTTCGGCCTTGCCCTGATTTTTTCTCAGAGTCTTGGTGGTGGCACGCTGGTCGGCGATCTCTCGGCATTTGCGGTCGCCGTTTTGCTGGCGTGCAACTTCGTGCTGCTGCGACGCTATCGCAAGGTCAGTATGATTCCCGCTGTGGCCTGGAGCATGGCAGTAACGGCATTCATTACGTGGCCACTGGCAATACCAACGTCATTTGATGGTGCGGGTTGGGTTTATATCCTGTTGCTCGGTCTTGTCATTCTTCCCGTATCGAGCGCTTTGATCACGCTGGGGCCGCGGTATCTACCGGCGCCGGAGGTCGGTCTCATCATGTTGCTCGAGGCGCTTCTGGGGCCGCTTTGGGTATGGCTGGTCATTCGTGAAGTCCCCTCTATCGAGACCTTGATCGGTGGCGCCACGATACTCGCCGCGTTGACATGGATGTCGATTGCAACTATCCGCGAAGGCCGACGCGTCATTTCGCAAGTGTCGAAATGAATCCAGGATTCACGCAGCGATATGCGGTGCCGATCATCGCGCTCAGTTCTCTCCTGGTATCTGTGAATGGCTTCATGCTCCGTAGTATCGAGAGCGCAAACGATTGGCAGATCGTCTTCGGTCGGCAACTTTTCTTTACCCCGGTCATGCTGTTGCTGCTCTGGATCCGATACCGGGGCCAGCTGATCTATCTGTTCCAACAATTGGGTTGGGTTGGGATCGGCTGCGGCATCTCCTTAGGGCTCGCGAACATCACAATTATCCTGGCAATGAGGCACACCACCATCGCCAACGCACTCTTTACCTTGAGTGCCTGCCCCTTAATTACCGCGGTACTCGCGCGGATTTTTCTTAAGGAAGCCATCTCCCGCGCGACCGTTGTGGCCATTGCAGTTGCCATGGTTGGAATCGCCATCATGGTGGCCGATGGACTCGGCACGGGCTCGCCGTTCGGCAATCTCATCGCACTGGCCTGTGCGACTTTCTTCTCACTGTTCGTAATCTTTCTTCGCCGTGGCAAGGACCGCAATATGTTGCCTGCCAGTGTGGTAGGCGGCCTGATCGGTATCTCGATTGGTCTTCCGGTATCGGGATTCGACTACGCGCTTTCAGCCCACGATTTCGCAATCTGCTTTCTCTGGGGTGGAATCATAACCAGCGCGGTCCATTTTCTTTTTGTCCTTGGATCACGGTACGTTTTAGGGGCCGAGATCATGCTGATCACGCTGATCGAATTCACCCTGGG
>CAJXWH010000217.1 GCA_913062915.1 uncultured Acidiferrobacteraceae bacterium
CGCAACGCAAGGAAATGGACCCCGCAGATTCATGGCGAGGCACTCCCCCACCCTTTGTAGACAAGGCCAAGCCAATGTCACCTGGATTAGGATCTGCGCGACTCTACCGGTTCAGTTCTAAGATCTCCCGTTGCCCCTGTAGGAGATTTAATATCCTGTGTTTCACCTTTGCCGCGCTCGATCGCCTGCACCTTCGCTCCCTCGCTCCTGTCATTTTTTGCTTCCCGGTATTCCGGCACCAAGCACTGCATCACGCGGACGATCGTCTGGTAATCATAATCATTGCAAGCGTCCACCAGTTGGCGACACCCATCCAGTACCGTTTCCCGCTCTACCTCACGCCTGTCAGCCAGTAACAATTTCTCGAAACCAGTCGGTGACAATGATTCGAGATCGTGAAACAACTCTTCTTTCAGTTTCTCCCCGGGACGTAAGCCGGTGAATTCGATGCGAATATCCTTATCAGTTCGAAGTCCCGCCAGACGAATCATCTGTTCTGCAAGATCTGATATCTTGACAGGCTCACCCATGTTCAGCACGTAGATCGCCTGCCCACTCCCCGCGACACTGGCTTGGAGAATCAGTTGGCACGCTTCCGCCATGGTCATGAAATAGCGCGTCATATCGGGATGCGTCACTGTAACGGGACCCCCGTCCTCGATCTGTTTTCGGAACAACGGAACCACGCTGCCCGCGGAACCCAGAACATTACCGAATCGCACGGTGACGAAACGCGTAGCGGATTCCTGATCCAGCACCTGGCAGACAATTTCCGCCATTCGCTTGCTGGCGCCCATGAGGCTTGTTGGATTGACCGCCTTGTCGGTCGATATCAAGACGAATGTATCGCAACCCGCCGCGATCGATGCCTCAGCCACTACACGGGTGCCCATAACATTATTACGAACCGTTTCCCTGGCCTGGTCCTGCAAAAGCGGTACGTGCTTGTAGGCAGCGGCATGAAACACCACCTCGGGCTTGTGCGCTGAAAAAATATGACGCATCGCGCTCTCGTCACAGACATCTGCCAAAAGGGGCAGAACGTCTACCCCGTTACCAGATTCCGCCAACTCGCTGGCGATCGAATACAGGTTAAATTCTCCCTGATCGATGAGGATCAGTTTTGCGGGCCGCAATCGAACCAACTGGCGGCAGAGCTCACTTCCGATCGATCCCCCGCCACCCGTGACCACCACTCGTTTGCCCTTAAGACCCGCCGTAATGGACGCCCAATCAAGAGTAACCGGCTTGCGTCCCAACAGATCATCGAGGTCGACCTCCCGCAGGTCTCGGCTGGTCGCCGTACCGTCAATGATGTCCTGAACCTTGGGCAATGTACGAAACGGCAGCTGGGCCTTTTCGCACCAGTCAACTGCTGTTCTCATCTGGGCAGCAGTCGCGCTCGGCATGGCGAGAAGTATGCGGCTTATACCGAGCTTTCCCGCCAGCAACGGAATCGTGTTGCACCCCCCGACGACACGAACACCGTGCAATTCTCGGCCCTGTTTCCTGGGGTCGTCGTCTACCAATGCTACCGGCGCATATCGTCGCGGCGTGGCGCGCATCAAATCACGGATCAGCATTTCCGCCGCGGTACCCGCGCCAACAATCAGCACCTTCTCTGTACCCACATCGATATCTTGTCGAGTCTCCCGGTCATGCCAGATTCGGTAAAGAATCCGGGGGCCCACTAAAAATCCAATAAGTAACAACGTCTGCAGTAGAAATACAGACCGTGGGACGGCCCACATTCGGTCATAGGTAAAAACCAAAGCCGCAACGATCGCCGTTCCAAAAACCACGCCTTGGGTGACTTTGGTCAGGTCATAGAGCGAAGTAAACCGCCAGGCTCCCCTTGGCACGCCCAATACCACAGAGGTTCCAAGATGGCAGATGATTACCAGGGGCAACAATGTGGCGGCCTCGACAAGAAATACATCTGGGACCGTGCCCAAGTTAAACCGCAGCCAATACGCCAAATACCAACTCAATGAAATCATGAGTCCGTCGTGGAGCAATACAGGCCAGCGCCCGATTACGTACCGGGCCTGTTGGCGGGCATTGATCAGTCGCCGATGGAGAAAGGATCCGATGTTCACTGAAATATGGCGCGTTGTTCGAGCCTCCGTACTCCCACCATCATCAACATCACGAGGACGAGGCCAAGCGGAAACCACAGCATTCCTGGCCCTATTCCCAACATATCCAGGGTGCCCAGAACGGCCAGGCAGCCGCTCCCAAGTAATGCCAGAATCGAAACTCGCGCGTGACCGACCCCGGATCGTACAGCCCGCTGATAAAAATGGGTAGCGTGCGCCTCCCACCATCGTTCGCCAGTCAAACATCGGCGACCTAATGTGACGGTAGCGTCAAACAGGAATAGGCCGTACAACAGCAGAAATGCGCTCACTGGCATCTGGTACTTTGCAACGCCATGAAGCGCCAGCAAAGCGAAAACAACACCCAGCGTCAAGCTGCCGACATCCCCTAGGAACACACGCGCGGGGTACCAGTTGAGGATGAGAAATCCAATTCCAGCCCCTGCGAGCGCCAAACAAAACAGTGCCATTCCGACATCTCCGTAAAGAAGGAACCATCCTGCGATGACGATCGATGAAAAAATGGCCTGGCTCGCGACCAACCCGTCTACACCATCCATGAAATTGTAGAGATTGG
>CAJXWH010000218.1 GCA_913062915.1 uncultured Acidiferrobacteraceae bacterium
TCGAAGGTGAACCTGACCGCCGTCGTGCAACATGACGGAAGTGACTCCTTTCTCCGCCGTCGCAGTGATCTCTTCTTTTTTCGGGATGAAATCCGCGTACACCGCCGTATGAGACGCTTCCCGAGTATGCAGGTAACTCTTGGTCGAACCTTCGTGGTCGTTAAAAGTCACACATGGCGAGATCACGTCCAGCAAGGCAAATCCCCGGTGCATGATGCCCGCCTTGATAAGCGGAACGAGATTTTGTTTATCGCCTGAAAACCCCCGAGCGACGAAAGAGCCACCGATATCGATAGCAGTCAGTACTGGATCAATAGGCTGCAACTGGTTGGCCTCGCCCTTCTTGGCTGTACTGCCCATGTCAGCTGAAGCCGAAAACTGGCCTTTGGTTAAACCGTACACACCGTTGTTTTCGATCACATACAACATATTGACGTTCCGGCGAATCGCGTGACATAACTGACCCAGTCCAATGGACAGCGAATCTCCATCACCAGAAATGCCGATGTAATGCAACTCCCGGTTGGCAGCATTGGCGCCAGTGGCAATTGACGGCATCCGTCCATGGACGGAATTAAATCCGTGGGCAGCGCGCAGAAAATACGTCGGTGTCTTGCTCGAACAACCGATTCCTGACAGCTTAGCAACCTGATGTGGCGGAACATCCAGCTCAAAGAAAGATTGGATGATGGCGGCTGAAACAGAATCATGCCCACAACCCGCGCACAGCGTCGACATCGCCCCCTCATAGTCATGAATCGTAAGCCCAATACCGTTGGGAACTGTACGGGGATGCAAAATTCGAGGTTTCTTTATAAAGCTCATGCTGCCTTTTCCTTGCGAATACGTTCCGCTATGGGGTCGACAATATCCTTACAAGATATCGGCTGTCCCCCGTAATACAAAACCGGTATCAATTTCTCACTTGAAGTGTTTGTCTCGGTAATCAACAAGCTGCGTAACTGGGCATCACGATTTTGTTCGACAACAAAAATCCGGTCGTGAGTGTCGAGAAATTTCCTAACAGTCTCCCCAAATGGGAAGGCGCGCAAACGCATGTAGTCCAACCTGATACCTTCGGACTTGAGTTGATCTCTAGTTTCTCGAACCGCACCATCGCAGCTGCCAATCGAAATGATCGCGCCATCTGGCTGATCACAGACTTCAACGACCGGTTCCGGCACTAGGTTGGCTGCAGTGTCGAATTTTCGACGTAAGCGATCCACCACCTCCAGGTATTCGTCTTCTTTTTCTGTATAACCACCATATTGATTGTGCCCTGATCCACGAATCAGGTACGCCCCTTTTGGATGGACACCGGGTAGAGTCCGATAACAAATCCCGTCGCCATCGGTGTCCACATAGCGGTAAAACACCTCCATGTTCTCAAGCGCTTGCAGGTCATATACCTTGCCGTAGTCCGGCTCATAACTGTCGTTCCAAGTCAGCTTTGGGCACGGCCAGTCATTCATTCCAATGTCAAGGTCAGACAATACAATTACTGGCGTTTGAAGTCGGTCGGCAAGATCAAAAGCCTCCACCGTCAAATAAAAGCATTCCGCTGGATCGGCCGGAAACAACAGCACATGGCGGGTGTCACCGTGCGACGCATATGCCGCAGACAGAATATCACCCTGTTGGGTCCGGGTCGGCATGCCGGTTGACGGTCCGGCACGCTGGATATCAAACAGCACCAGTGGGATCTCCGTGAAATACGCCAATCCCAGGAACTCCGACATCAAGGAGAGTCCGGGGCCACTTGTCGAAGTAAAGGCGCGAGCACCATTCCAGGCGGCGCCCAGCGCCGCACCGATTGCTGCGAGTTCATCTTCTGCCTGAATGATGCAGTAGTTTTTCTTGCCCGTCTTCGGATCCTGGCGAAAGCTTTTACAAAACCCACTGAACGCATCGAATAGTGAAGTTGAAGGCGTGATGGGGTACCAACTGCCCACTGTTGCACCCGAGTAAACGCAACCAAGCGCCGCAGCCGTATTACCATCAATCATGATTCGCTCGCTCGTCTGTTCTATGGCCTCGAGCCGAGTCTCTAGAGGGCAATCAAAATTTTCGCGAACATAGGAATGCCCAAGTTCAATCGCTGTGGTATTTGAATCAATCAAATCGGTCTTATCGCCAAACGTTTCCCCTACCAACTGATGCACGACTGTCATATCGAGATCAAGCAAAGCCCCCAGTGCGCCAACGTAGGCGATGTTTTTCATGAGAATGCGAGCACGAGCGCCCGTGAATGCCTCGTTACACATCTTTGATAGAGGAATCGGCAGTACTTGCACATCCGGTCTCTGATGAAGTTCCTTTCTTGGCCAAGTGGAGTCATACAGCAGTACCCCGCCCGTAGTCACACCAGAGAGATCTTCACCGTAGGTCTGGGCATTCATCGCCACCATGATGTTCGTTTGCCCGGACCGTGCCAGATACCCGGCCGCTGTTACGCGTATCTCGTACCAGGTGGGCAGACCCTGAATATTGGATGGAAAATAATTCTTTCCAACCACCGGAATCCCCATGCGAAAGATTGCCTTCATCAAAAGCGAATTCGCGCTTGCCGAGCCGGTACCATTGACCGTGGCAATTCGAATAACGAAGTCGTTTATCCGGCTTTTCTGACCCATGCAGCTTCCTCATCTATTGCATAAGGGATCAAAAGGGTCGA
>CAJXWH010000219.1 GCA_913062915.1 uncultured Acidiferrobacteraceae bacterium
AAAGCACATTGATACCAGCGAAAAGGACGACGCCTGACAAAACTGGGTATGTCTATGTCTGACCGGATTGCCATGATCGAACAGCGGCTGCGCAGCGCCCTGTCCGTCGACTCTATCGAGATCGTTGACGAGAGCCATTTACACGTCGGTCATCCAGGCGCTGCCTCGGGAGGCGGTCATTTCCAGGTGACCATAGTCGCCGATAACTTCGATGGGCTCAGCACGTTGGCGCGTCATCGATTGATCTATGATGCGCTGGGCGACGCCATGCAAACAGAAATCCACGCACTCAGTATCAAGGCGTTCGACTCTGGAGGCAATTAATCGGAACCGACTGCCTTCAGCGGGTAGCTTCAGACCTCACCTGCAGGTCGCGTTGCGCCGACTTCTTTGCCTTCTGCATTGAGAATCGCAGGTAAGGACAACTTTTCAAGCTTGGCTGATTGGTCCGAACCGAGCCCAGCATAACGTATCAACAACAACCCCATCAACGCTTCGGCAGCACGACTCCCCCCATCGTCGATCTTGAGGGCGATACCGATTCGTTGACCCGGAACGATCGCACAATACACACCTTCCGCACCCCCTTTCACGGCCAGACGCTCCCCTGTTATCTGCATTGCACGGGTGCACCAACGACCGGTGCCGGCGACCATATAAGGCTCGCGAACCATCGCCCGATAGAATCGAGCAGCAGCCTGTGCCCGAGGCCCTGACACCCCGGTGCCGGTACCGTATCGAGCCATCGCCAGGGCCAACCCGCGCAGCGACATCCCAAACACTGGTGCGCCGCAGCCATCCACGCCAACCGTCGCTTCATTGAGGGCGTTGTCCGTTATCTCGGCCAATACTTTTTTCACCCGCTGCTGCACCGGGTGCTCTAGCTCAAGATAACCCACGGAGGGTTCACCAAGATGGGCTGCTGTACTTAGAAATCCCGCGTGCTTTCCAGAACAGTTGTGATGGACCCGACCTGGGCATACGTTCTGGAGTAGCAGCTGGTCTCGCGCCGCCTCGCTGATTGGCGCCTGCGGTCCACAAGCCAAATCCCGCTCGGACAGTCCCGCTTTCTTAAGCCAAGCCAGAACCGAGTCTGTATGTCGCGGCTCCGCATTATGGGAAGCACAGGCAAGCGCCAATTCACAATCTGACAGACGCCAGCGATCGGCTGCGCCGGATTCAATCAGCGGTAACGCCTGCAGCGGTTTTACTGCCGAACGGGGATAAATCGGGTGCTCGATATCGCCGCCACTCGCGACCAACTCATTTTGATCGTTCGCGACCATAAATGCTCCTCGGTGTGCGCTTTCTGCCACGTTGCCACGGGTGATTTCAATCAAGAGCGGATTGTTTTGCATCGCTGCCCCTACTCAGCCTCGCGCTGTGATCACAAATGCTTTGAGAATCCCAACACTCGCAGTATGATCGCCATCTTCCTGACGCCTCGTAACCTCTGTTGCGACCTTACACAAGTCTTTTCCGCCACTGCCTTCCCCTCTTTCAACCGCGCTTCATGCACTGCACCTCGAGTTGGGTGCGAAAATGGTCTCCTTTGCCGGATACCAGATGCCGCTCAATTATCCAACCGGCATCATCCAAGAACACAAGCATACCCGTGAATCGGCGAGCCTGTTCGATGTGTCCCATATGGGACAGATTCGCTTGGTTGGGAGCAGGGCTGCGGCCTACCTTGAGTCTATCGCACCGGCTGACATCATCGGTCTCGCCCCGGGTCGTCAGTGCTACTCGTACCTGACCAACCATGCCGGTGGCATCGTCGACGATTTCATGGTCATGAATATCAATTCCGGATACCAGATGGTTGTTAATGCAGCGAATACATTTTCTGATCTTGACGTTGTGCAGGAAGCGTGCGGACGTGGTTGTGCAGTAGAGCACCTCAGTACCCATTCGTTGATCGCCCTGCAGGGTCCATTCGCCGCGGCTGCGTTAGCGCAGCTTGCACCCGAAATTTCTGACATGCGTTTTATGGATGTGCGCACCCTGGAACTCGGTGGCGCGCCTTGCACCATTTCCCGTAGCGGATATACCGGAGAAGATGGCTTTGAAATCTCAATCCCCTCCGCATGCGTCGAATTCCTAGCCCGGGCACTGCTTCAGATTTCCGGGGTCCAGCCGGCCGGGTTAGGGGCGCGGGATTCCCTGCGCCTCGAGGCCGGGCTGTGCTTGCACGGTAACGACATTGGGCCTCAAATATCTCCGGTAGAAGCCAACATCGCGTGGGCCATCCCCAAAGTTCGGCGAAGAGGTGGAATTCGCGAAGGCGGCTTCCCAGGTGCCGCGCCTGTCCTGTCGATGCTGGACGACGGACCGCCG
The DNA here is from genome assembly GCA_913062915.1 of uncultured Acidiferrobacteraceae bacterium. GTDB lineage: Bacteria > Pseudomonadota > Gammaproteobacteria > Arenicellales > UBA868 > CAJXWH01. Next base: position 2,338 of record CAJXWH010000219.1, read on the forward strand.
CGTGTGCGGGTTGGTATTCGACCTGACGGTCGCGCGCCCGTACGGGCCCAAGCCCCCCTCGAAACCTCCGATGGCAAAGCCGCGGGTGAAGTGACAAGTGGTGGCTTCGGACCCTCGATTGGTGGGCCCGTCGCCATGGCGTACCTGGCCCCCAAGTGGGCGGCGGCCGGCACCCAACTGTGGGCAATTGTACGCAACAAACACCTTCCGGTAACGGTCACGTCTCTGCCCTTCGTACCCCTGCGGTATCATCGAAGCTGAACCAGGAGGACAGAGAATGAGTATTCTTAGATACACCGATGACCACGAGTGGGCCCGACTTGAGGG
>CAJXWH010000220.1 GCA_913062915.1 uncultured Acidiferrobacteraceae bacterium
GGGCCGGCACTGAACCCGCCTCCAATCCTTCTTTGGGTATCCCGCCTGCCAAGACATATACCTCGGGCCAACCCATCTGGATGAGCCACGATGCGGTCATTGCCGACCGAACTTCTGTATCGTCGACCAGTACCAGTCGCGCGTTTCGAACCCCGACATATTCATCGGTGGCTTGCACAAGTTGCCCACCGGGCGCCGATTTCGACCCCGGCAGGTGCCCCGCCTGAAATTCGTCTTCTGAACGCACATCCAAAAGAAAAAGCGAGCGCTCCATGCTTTGCTCCCGAAAACGCTGTAGTTGCCCCATATCAATGGATGGGACGGAGAAACGTTTCTTGACCTGTTCGACGAACACCTTTGATTGTTCCAATCCTCGAGCCGAAACCTCCGGGGCCAGTCGCGACTTGCCATGTTCGAGCGCATATCCCGCCAGATGCCAACCCATGGTTCCATTTTTCAACGCCACCACGCGATTGGGTACTCCCGCATTGATTAATGACTGGGATCCGATGATGCTGCGGGTTCGTCCTGCGCAATTCACCACGACAAGCGTCTCTGGATGAGCAACAATGTCGGGCAGTCGGTACACCAATTCAGCTCCTGGACAACAGATCGCACCCGGAATATTCATTCTCAGAAACTCCTGCGCTGGCCGGCTGTCGAGCACAACGATGTCGTCACCCGCCTCAATCTTTGCTTTAAGTTCTTCGGCCGGTAAATGGGGCGTGCCGTATTCATGCTCTACGAACTCGCCAAAAGCCTTGCTCGGCACGTTTACGCCCGAGAACAGTTCATAACCAGCGTCATCCCAGCCTGCGACACCCCCGTCGAGAATTTCAATTGAGGTATAACCAAATCCTGTCAGGCGCTCGGCTGCGATCTCAGCCCGCCCGCTGCCATCATCGCAGAGTACAACCGGTGTGTTTTTCCGAGGTACCAGGCCAGCGAAAGAAAGTTCCAATCGATCAAGCGGTACGGACACAGCGAACAGCAAGTGCGACTCAGCAAACGCGCCTTCCGCCCGCACATCAATGAGGGCAACTTCCGTCAGCCCTCCCAATTTCTCCTTCAGCAAGCTGGCACAAATCTTGTTCATACCTGCTTAATTCCTCGAGTCAAGGGCATTCGTGCGCACGTACCGGCCGCGGTATCAAACATCAGCCGGTCACTCAGTTGATCGAGGGCGAGCCCGTAGACATGAAGATGTAATGTCGGAACCGCGTCATCTGTTTGAATCGCATGGATATCGTCCGGCATGAACACCACGCCATTTCCATGGCAAACGGTAAAACTACCAGTTTGTTCCAGCGTGGCTGGACCGGGTCCTTTGCCACCTGACGTACATTGGTAAAACTGATTCACTTCATCCCCGTAAACACCGACGATAACAGCCCAGGTCGTATGGTTATGAGGCGACACTGACTTGCCTTCACCACCGACGGATCCATAGAGCGCAAATCGGTGATCGTTATCTTCCGACAAACAATAGATCACGTCCCTGCCAGTCGGGTCGAGTGGAAAATCCTCAGGCGGGAAAAGTTCCCGGTTGGCAGTCAGTGAAATCATTTCCGTGCGCATTCTTTTAAGCGCCGGGTAGTTAACCCCCATTTCCTTTTCGATGTCGCGAATCGATTGCATCGTCTGGGCCACAGCCTGGTCACGTGTTTGTTTTATATTCATTATGTTCCCTATGATTTACCTGTGCTGTCGCGAGATTCTGAGTCCTGACTTTCCTAGTGGCCAGTTCCAGAAAAAACGTGAAACCACAGCATCAAAAATTGAAGCCCATGACAAAGTGGTGTTCTCTGCAAGCTTTCAATCCGTGGCTCTAGGCAGGATATTCTCGCCATCAGAGAATCAGCCAGCGAGAAATTCGATTGCGGCCTGGACACCCCCCGCCTGATAGTCAGTCCCAGACACTGCCAACCCCATTTCGATACCAGACAACGAGCCGAGCAACATCAATTCATTGAAGTCACCTAAATGCCCGATCCGAAAAACACGCCCCGCGAGTTTTCCCAGACCATTACCTAACGACATGTCGAAACGCTCTAGAACAATCCGGCGAAACGCGTCGGCATCTGTACCTTCCGCCATCTGGACCGCGGTCAACGAACTGCTGTATTGATCCACATTGCGACACAGGAGTTCAAGCCCCCAGGCCTGCACCGCCCGCCGCGCTGCCTCAGCCAGACGCGCGTGGCGTGCAAACACCGCATCCAGCCCTTCTTCCAATAACATGGCAATAGCCTCTTGTAATCCAAACAACAGGTTGGTAGCCGGGGTGGAAGGGAAATACCCATCGGCGTTGCTTGCCAGCGTTTTTTGCCAGTCCCAGTACGATCTCGGCAAACTGGCAGACGCAGTCGCCGCCAAAGCCCTGGCACTGACGGCGTTGAAACCAAGACCCGGGGGGAGCATCAAGCCCTTTTGTGATCCGCCAACCGTTACGTCAACGCCCCAATCATCATGCCGGTATTCCATCGACCCAAGAGACGAGATCGTATCGACCATCAACAAGGCCGGGTGGCTCGCGTTGTCGATGGCCGCGCGAACAGCAGCGATATCTGAAGTCACTCCGGTCGACGTTTCGTTATGCACGACACAAACGGCCTTAATCTGATGATCGGCATCGT
>CAJXWH010000221.1 GCA_913062915.1 uncultured Acidiferrobacteraceae bacterium
AAGCCGGTCGTTCGCCGGTCAAACTTGCCGCAGTGCCATTGATCACCACATCGAAAGCTTGCCTGTCCAGCTGATTCAATGGCACTGCCCGAATAGACCCGTAAGACGAAAATGCGCCCACCAATGAAAATGCCCGGTCGGCCGTGCGATTCGTGACAACCAGCATGGCCGGTCCGGCCGAGAGCAACGGCTCTAAAACCCCACGTACTGCGCCCCCCGCGCCGACAACCAATAGACAAGCGTCGCGCAACAACTGGCTGAGATTGTGCTCCAAATCGCGCAGCAGGCCGATTCCATCGGTGTTGTCGCCGAATATCCTCTCTTCGGACTCAAATCGCACCGTATTTACCGCAGTCGCGACACGGGCACGCGCACTCAATCGGTCGGCTATAGCATAGGCTTCCTGCTTGTATGGCACCGTGACATTGAGTCCGTCGAAACCTCTGGCCTGCAAATTTCTCACTGCCTGAAGCAGCCCGCCAGGATCCACCTGCACGGCTTCATATTCCAAAGTAATGCCGCATTGACGGCCAAACATCTGATGAATTTCAGGTGACCGGCTGTGCGCGACGGGGTTTCCAATCACCGCAAAACGCCGCTTCGAAGAAGAAAATTCAAAGAGATTCGTCATGAGTGTGTCCCATCTTGGCTGCTCGACAGCAGGCCAGCAATTCTCCCGGAAACCGCCTTTTCGGAGCGGCGTTCGATAGAAAAAGGCCAGTGCAAAGAAATGTACCCCACCGATACAAGCCGGATTGAGACGCCATTGGTCGACAAATCGAATGAAACAGAAATGGCGGGCTCGTATCTTTGCAGGTTAAAACATTACAAGCAACTCCCGCGCTAACGAGCCGTATAGCCGGCATCGACCGGGATGATCGCCCCGGTCATGTAACTTGCTGCGTCAGAAGCGAGAAACACGACGACTTCAGCAATTTCTTCCGGTTCTGCCAATCGTTTCATTGGGATGGTACTGTGAGCCAGGCGATCGAGGTCCTTGGCAGTTGGCGGTGTCAAGTGACCAGAGGAAAGCATCGGTGTATTCACTTCTCCCGGTGCCACGGCGTTAATGCGGATTCCGTCCTCGACATGGTCAAGCGCCATGGCCCGGGTGATCTGATGCACCGCGCCTTTGCTCGCGCAGTAGGCCACTACTCCCGCGGTCCCGACATCTCCCCATATCGACCCGAAATTCACGATGACTCCCGAGCCCTGAGCCGCCATATGCCGTACCGCAGCCCGCGACATATAAAACACGCCATCTACATTGACGGCCAACAGGCGGCGCCAATCTTCATCGGTGGTGCCATTGGCATTGGCTCGCAATATGATCCCGGCACAATTGACCAGTATATCGATCCGTCCGCAGGCAGTAACGACGTCGTCGATTATTCGATCGCAAAAGGCTGAATCAGACACATCACCGATGACAGCAGTGGCCCCGGTTTCTCCGGCAACACGAAAGGCGTCTTTCTCATCGAGATCGACCAAGGTAACAACGCTCCCCGCTGCGGCGAATGCACGGACAGTGGCCGCACCCATCCCTGATGCGCCGCCCGTCACGACGGAAACCTTGTTTTCCAATTTCACCGGGATTCTCGGGGCGTAAACTGCAACCCGCCGTAGATCTGTTCTGTAGGCTGAAGCTCGATCCGATTAACGTTGACCCGCCACGGGGCATCCAAGGCGTATATGACCGAGGCGGCTATGTCTTCACTGGTAAGTTCCTCGATACCGGAGTCCTTGGCACGCTGTCGTTCTTTCGGGTGATCAAGGGCGGCGTCATAGAACTCCGTGCGAACCCGGCCGGGACAGATTTCAGTGACCCGGATACCCGTGCCCTGCAATTCCAACCGCAGATCCATTGATAGCACGTGGAGAGCACCCTTCGAAGCACCATACACAGCCGAAGACAACGGGTAAAGTCCTGCCATGGACCCTACGTTGACAATATGGCCCGTGCCGCGCTCGATCATCGAAGGCAGAACAGCCCGCACGGCATGGACAGCAGCCCGGACATTCGTATCCAGCGTGCAATCAATATCGATCGGGTCGGCATCCGCCAGCGATCCAAACCCCCGGCCTACGCCGGCATTATTCACCAGAACATCGACTTTTAGCGATCCCAAAAGAGCCACCAGGGCTTCGGTTTCCCGGATGTCGAGCGCATGAATAACGCAACCCGTTTGCTGCGCCAAGCGATCCTCGCGACGAGCGATCGCGTGCACCTTCAGGCCGCGTCGACTCAACGCGTGAGCCACCGCAGCGCCGATTCCGCTGGAGGCGCCCGTTACTGCAGCCGTTTGGTAATCGCTCAAACTCACCAGAATCCCCGCCTATTCCAACCCGTCTTCCATTTTCCGCACGCCTTAAACGGTACAACCCGTATCCCAAAACAATCTATATCAAGACGCGGGCGCAGATGCCCAGTTCCGGTCGAAGGCTTATTTACCATCCAAAGAAATCGAGTCTCCCATGGGGTTACGGACGCCCGCCGAGACGTTCCGAACCGTTCGATGAAAGGATTTCCTGTCACCCGGCCCTGTGTCTATGCTACACCGGCAATTGTCGGTCCGATCCGATGGGTCCTGATCGATTCGGCAGGCACATAGAGCGTGTGAATCGG
>CAJXWH010000222.1 GCA_913062915.1 uncultured Acidiferrobacteraceae bacterium
TAGCTGCTTCTTCGATCTCGACACTTGGCGCGATTACCTCACCGCTGCCGGGTTCTTCGAGGTGCAGTGTTACTTCCGCCCACCGGGGCTCCCGTGCCACAAGCAGCCGTGGCTTGCGACCGTTTGGCGTAAAGGCAAGATCCGCAGCTGGTGACACGCGCGACACGACATTACGTGGCTGATTCAGTTGGAGAATACGAGATACGGAAACTCATGACGATCGGGCGCTGTAAAGGTTGCGGAATGCATTCCTTGCAGTTTGGGGCGCAAGGGGACACGGGGATACTGGACCTAAGTTCAGCGGGCCATCGATTGATTAAATCCAGGACCGACCCGGCGGAGTTGGCTCGGGGGCAAGTAGCCATAGGCCGGTAGCGTGGTCAATCGATCGCTGTCTACGGCCTCGCCGACGGTAAAGTGATGAAGGGTCAGCTTTGCCCTTATGATGCTGCATGCATCACGCACCACGGCCCATTGCTCAGGGGCCCGGGCGCCCAATTTGTTAGCTAATTCGCAGTAACGACTGGTCGGGCTGGGCTACTGGTAGTGTGGTTTGACGCGAATGCACGTTGACGCATAGCCATTGCTGCGTGCTTATGACTTGGTCCAAGTATGCAAAACGGAAGGAATCCATGATAACACGCCTATCCAAATACTTGGCCTTAGGTGCCTTGGGCGCTGTGTTGCTGGGAGCTGTGTATTCGGTTCCAGCTTCGGCGGAGGAGGTCGTCCTGAACGTGTGGTCGCGTCAGGACGTATCCGGTCCTTTGCGCGCCGGAAATCTGATCACGGCTGCGAGCAGATTGAACAAGGCCCTCAAGAAAGAAGGATCTGAGACCCATGTCACGGTTCGCGTGCGGCAAGGCCCCGCATCGGGATTCGACGATGACGCGCTCCAGCTCTTGAAGGTATTCGGCATCGGCAAGGGTCCGGATGTCTTTGTCGCGGCGCATGAATGGACCTGCGCCTTCGCCAATGACGGCTTCGCCCTCAACCTGGAAAAATACATTGCCAAGTATCCTGAGCACTTCGACGACATCATCCCTAGCCTGTGGAATTCGACGAAGTGCGGGGGTCAGCGATTTGCGGTCCCACAGGACGCCGACGCCCGCATGTTCTTCTACAACAAGAAACTTATGCGCGAGGCCGGTTTCAATAGCGCGTTCATCGAGAACCTGCCGAAGCGAGTCCTGGCCGGCGAGGTGACGTTGGACGACATTTCCGATATTGCCAAGCAGGTCGTGGACAAGTCGCAGGCGGAATACGGAATCCTGCACCGCCCGAGCAAAGGGCCCGATTATTTGATGATCTTCAACTCCTACGGCAGCAGCTTCCAAGATGAGAAGACCGGCAACCTTCTGCTGGAACGTGATAAATTGGAAGGAGCCTATGGCTGGTTCATGCGGAACGTGAAGAACGGGGTTACGCCGGCGAACAACACGGCGATGGAATGGGGCACCATTCGCAAGAACTTCTATGCCGACAACAAGGTGGCGTTCTGGATGTACGGCATCTGGGACCTGGGTACCAACGCGTTCCCATCTTTTGGAGTACCCAGTGACGAAATGGCGTTCAACAATGACTGGGGCTGGACCGCCACACCGCCCGTCATGAAGGGAGGCAAGCCGGGCAGCCTCACCCACCCGATCGTCTACGTCGTCAGCGGCAAAACGAGATACCCGGAACTAGCGGTCAGGCTGGTAGGCTTCGCATCCGCCGCTGATCTGAACACGGATCACGCGGTGACGACGACGCATATCGGTATCAACAGGTCGCAAGCCAACGATCCGAGATACCAGAAAGCATGGCCGCTGTTACGCGCGACCGAGTTGCTCCCGTTCACCAAGTTCATGCCCAACCATTCCGATTTCGGCTCCCTTAACCTCATCATTTACAAAGGCTTGCAGGGCGTCGAACAGAACCGTCTGACGCATGCCGAAGCGGCGGCATTCGTCATCGACGAGGCGCAAGGGCAACTTGAAAATGTGATCGTCAAATAACGCGGACCGCTTTGGAGACGGGGGAGAGTGGCGAACGATGCTTCCCCGTGCCTGATTTTTGGACGCGATGGGACTACGCCTCGCTCCAGTTGACGGGAGCGTCGGAATCGGCTCGTTCCCCGGAGAGGAGTCGTCGGTGATCTGGATTAAGGAGAAAGACGTGGCTGCGGTTACCGAGAACGACCTGGATGTGCGCCGTCGGCTTCGGTCAGCGACGTGGCGGCAGCGTACGAATCTATTTATTTTCCTTGGGCCGGCCATCGTCCTCATATTCCTATTGTATGTTGTCCCGGTCATCGTCGACATCTTCATTTCGTTTACCGACATGGGCCGCAGCCTTGCGATTAACGAGTTCACGACCAAGCAATATGAAAAGGTTTTCGCCGGCGACAAACGTCTGCCGCAAGTTATCGGACTGACTTTTGTTTACGTGTTTGGGACACTGGCTGTTTTCAACGTAACGTTTGGTTTAGTCTTGGCCATTCTCACCACCGCGATCCCGAAGACCTCGGGCATTTTTTTTCGCGGTGTCTGGCTGTTGCCACGCATGAGCCCCTCGGTCCTCTACATATTTTTGTGGATATGGGTCATTGATCCCTCGGAATTTGGTCTGCTCAATCAAA
>CAJXWH010000223.1 GCA_913062915.1 uncultured Acidiferrobacteraceae bacterium
CCCCCAGTTGTCCCATCACGAGCGCGAGCACACTGAAGAAACCAGAATCAAGGACCAAGGTCACCGCAATCGGCAGGCCAAGCCGGACTGTTCTGCCGATCTCGCCGGGATCAGGGGGTCCGATTTGCCGGAACAAAAAGAGATGCCGAAACCGGGCGGCCTTTAGCAGATACCCGCCCATGCAAACGGCGCTTAGCGTCAGACAAACAGTAGATGACAAGGCAGCCCCCCGAACCCCAAGGGCCGGTGATCCAAAGTTTCCGAATATCAGAACCCAGTTTAAAAAGACTGCAAGCGGCAGCAAAAACAACTGCACGATCATCATTGGCCGTGAGTGTCCTGTGCCTTCGCACAGAAAACGAAAGACGAAGTAAAAACAGGTTGGCGGCATACTCCAGGCTGCGACTTCAAGGTAATCCTCAACTAACGGAATTACGTTCGCGGCAACCTGCATGGTACGGGTTATGGCGCTAATGTGTCCGAGGAGCCACCAACCAAACAACCCCACGATTAAAGCAAGCCAAAGACCTTGCTGGAAGGAACGGCGAATCCCTTCAGGGTGTCCGGCACCGTGGTGCTGGGCGATGATCGGTGACAATGCCAACAACAAACCCATACAGCCGAGGTACACAAAAATCCATAACGCGGCGCCAAGTCCGACAGCAGCAAGTTCGGTGGCGCCTACCCGACCCGTCATAATTACGGCAACGGTGGTGTAACCGACCTGCAGCAATTGGGTGACCGTGATCGGCAATCCCAGTGACAAAAGCCCTTTGATCTCGGAAACAATCTCCTGGCGGGAAACAGAAAACCTCATTGCGGTGATAAAAACTCCACAAAATTAAGACAGACAATAGCCTGGGACCGGGATTGTGGAGTGTACTCTCCAAATTACCGGATTCTTTTTGGAAGGCATCGACTGTGAAGTCACAGTGCGGCGGCAAACCAAACGCCCTGGTGCGGCTTTTCTCTATGCTGCTCTGCGCATAAGATGCCTACATGAGGCGTCTCTTTCAAAGCATGGCAGCGCTTCGCCACATTGCAATCGGCGGCAGTTTAACGGGCCTGGGGACGGGGGTTTTCTGGTCACTCGTGGTGGGTCTCTTTTCCCTGGACCAGGTGTTCAACGGGACCGAACTGCTCCTTTCTCTCACGGTGCCTGGAATAATGGCTCTGACAGTCTGGAAGACTCTAAAGATCCGTTTTTGGATTGTTCTACTCGTCGCGTATCTGACGCTGCTGGTCCCGCTGCTTGGACTCGGCCTGGGGGGTGCCAATACACTACAGATGACCATCGGCGGCGTCATTGGCGGCTTCTGCTGGAGTGGGCCGATCATCCTGTATTATTTCGCACATGGGTTTCTCCGCGGACAGACCGCAGAATCTTTGCGCAGCGCAGGGACAACTCGCGCAGCATCCGATGACTCGAGCTAGCGGTTTGTGGACATTGATTTCGACTCGCCAGGGCACTTGGCACAAGCCGCATAAGCTTATTTTTTTACCAGCCCAATCGCCAGGCGGATGATGCCCCGGACACCGATCACATTAATCAAGCCCGCTCCGGTCGCAGTTTACGTGTGTCTTGCAGTTTTTCTGGTTTCTGGCTGTATGACGCCTCCGCCTAAAGCCCCGGAGAATGTCTGCGGCATTTTCGATGAGAAACGGAGCTGGTACCGAGCGGCGCAACGAGCACGGGACCGGTGGAAAACCCCCGTCGGCATCACGATGTCGTTTATCTATCAGGAGTCGGGATTCCGGGCCAATTCCAGGCCGGAACGCGAGCGGTTGCTGGGGGTGATCCCGTGGAAACGAAAAAGCAGTGCCAAAGGTTATGCCCAAGCCATCGACGCGACTTGGAAGAAGTATGTGAAAGATGCCGGCGACTGGTTCCCAGATCGAACGAACTTCGAGGATGCCGTTGATTTCGTGGGCTGGTACAACTACCAGAGCCAGCGAAATCTGGGAATCTCGAGAACCGATGCCAAATCACTGTACCTTGCCTACCATGAAGGCTGGCGTGGGTACCGCAACAGGACATATGAGAAAAAGCCCTGGCTGATCGAGGCGGCCGGCCGGGTCGAGAAACGAGCCCGTCGATACCAGACGCAGTATCTCAAATGCAAAAACAGACTTCGGCGGTGGTACGACTTTCTCCTCGGATAACCAACGTAGCACGTCGTCGTTGATTCCTTATCGTCATCGACCCCGATGATTACGGAACCGGGTCTGGGGCATCGATCACCCAAAAACAATTTCCCAGGCGCTTGTCTCTTGAGTGTGCCGGCGCAAACAGAACCGAATTTTTTGCATCGAATTGACGGGCCGAGAAAATCGAGCCGTGAGAGGGATCAATCGTCGACTTTTGCGATGGTGCAATCTTTTCCGTCGACTTTGACTTGATCCCCCTTGCACAGCCAATCCTCAGTCGTGTACGCGATCTTGGTCGTCCGGTCGATCTTGCAATCGGCGATCTTTACCAGGGTAATAAAGACCTGCGAGTGCCCCCATTTCTCATCGTTGTTCAAGGTTGGGACGTCGATGGTGAAAATATACGGGTCCCTTGGTTTCGGGACTTCGTCTAACGTGACATCAGAGCCAA
>CAJXWH010000224.1 GCA_913062915.1 uncultured Acidiferrobacteraceae bacterium
CGTTGTCCTTCATGTGGCAACGTCGAACTCCCCCTCCGTAGATCCGGAGGTATGTCGTCGGAGGCGATGGAGTTCCTGATCCAAAAGCCTTTCATGTTCATTTTGTTTGTGTTGATCATCGTTCTCGGATCGATACCTTTACTTTTCTTGTTCTTCCCCCGGACCGCGACTGCCATTGTGACTTGGATTTTTTGATGCGGCTGATGTCCTCTTAAAAGGTAGTAGAGCTTCAACAAACGATTGGGTCTGGAACCTGTTCGCTCGAATACCCAACTCTGAAGCAGTTAGACCAGTCAGAAAACCGGTGCGCCTTTATATTGAATCTGACGGTCAGGAACCAAATTGCGCCGGGCTAGAAACTTGGTGGCCGTATCCGGCGAATCCAGATGTTCCTCCCTTAGCTTCCAAAGAACCTTGCCCAGCACAGTTTCGTTCCACAGCCAGTGCTCTACCGCCAGGCTCGATGACATGCCGGGTTGCGCCGACGCCGCTTCGGAATAAAAGGCCTTTAAATCTTCGCAGGTGCATTTCAACATCGGTCCGATCTCAAATTCTGGACGGGGACTGGGAGACGAAGGGTCTTCGATGAATTCGATCAAGAAACGTCCCGCATCGAGGATATCGAGCTTGCTGACTCCAACAGTTGTGCGGCTGCGTTCATTGACCGCCAGTTCGTACCAAGGTGCGATCTGTCCGATCTCTTGGACCAAAGACTGGGTCAACTTGCTATCGTTTGATGGCAGAGACGGTAGGTCGATGGGGCAGGACATCCCGGTAAAATCAACGGCGGCGGCATCGACAGGAATGTCTTCCAGGTAGTCTTCCAGCACGGGACCCGTGTCGGCATTAAGCAAACCCAGGCAGGTTCGTAAAACTCGCTTCTGAAACTCCGTATCGTTGGGCAGTCCCAGGGGCCTACCAAGCTCGAAGGGAACCCAGAGCGCCCGAGGCGGCTTGATGGCTGCGGTATGCAGATAAATCAGGCTGATCTGGGTGGTGCTGAGTCCTTCCTGTTCGAAGTAATGGGCCAGCCCGCCAACGGCGCGCGTGCATGCCGGTCAAACAGGCACCAAGACCGCCGCGTCCACGCCCTCACGTTTCATCAGGCCGGCGATCTGGCGGGCAGTGCCTTCGTTCTCCCCCGGCGGCACGCTTCCGAGGACGGTGTAATGGTAATCGGCCACCGAGCCGATGAATCCCTCATCAGCCAACTCATGCAGGCGTTGCAGGGGGAAGCAAACGTTGAGGTCCTGTTGAAACCCAGAACGGTCAAAGTTGACCGAGTTGTGGGACATGATAATGTCTTCCGGAGCGGTATCGCTCGGAATGATTCGGTAGCTGGCTTCCCCTCTGGAAAAAACCTTATCGTCGCGTTTTTGCAGCGCAGCGGTCGACAGGATGGAAACCCGGCGCTGGGACAGCGGTTTGCCCTTCACGAAGGGTGTAGCATCGAAGACCGGCACGGGCATTCTTTTAATCAGCTCCCGTTCGCCTGCAGGAATGTCGTCTAATCTGGCCATGTCTCTCTCCTCGTTTCAACCGCCACTTGGGATAGACGCCGCATATCCGCACAAGGTCGCTTTTCTTGGAATTCACCCAACCTTAATCGTAGAATCTAAGGCGCTTAGTGACGCGGTCCTGGGGCGTACCACAGGGCTCACCCCGAGCCACCTGTCATGCCAGGCAGACGGTCTTGCCATCCTTGACCACGTGATGATAGCCGCCCGGCTGACCCAGGCTAGATGGGTTCGTCCGCTCGATCGCCAGGATGGTTTCCTCCCTCGGTAGTTTTTATCGGGGCTCCCAGACTTTCACAGTCGCTAAGCAGAGCCTTCGTAGCTCCTCAGCAGCAAATCGCGTGTAATCTCCATCTGGCCGTGATGCTGCGCTAGCTCCTCATATGCGTGAATCAGCGCTGTGCCTTCCTTCCAGTCTCCGTAGTTAGTACCTCGCAGTGGGTTATACATCGAATGCGGAGACGATGCCAACAACTTCTCACCTTGCACTTGGCTGATATCTGCAGGGAGCCTTGCCTTGAGCTGACCCACCCTTTGGCGTAACTCAACAACGGCGCCGCTCGCCCTAAACTCTGCGTCCCTATCACGTGCAACCTCGCGCTTCCCCAAAAGGGTTCCGATCCAGTAATCGCAAACCCCGATGCAGTGCGTCAAGATGGCATAGGGCGAGTTTGCGCCGGGCAAGTCAGGAAGCAGATTGGCGCGCTCCTCGCCCAGTTCTTCCACGATGCGCAACATGCCATCGAGGGCCCGGTTAATAAACGTCAGAAAATCTTCTTGGGATATCTCCATGGAAACCTCAACCATATGATCCCTATCAAGCCACCGAGAGAGAGAATACTTAACCGCGTAACTAGTGTATGTTTCACCCTTTACGGTCCTCTCCTTCCCCGCCGCCCTACTGGTACAATTTATCTCCGCCCTTGACATTGCCCCGCCCGTTGGAAAAGTACAGGACTTTTCGTTGGCGAAGGCCGCTTTTCTGCTCTTGTCCCTTGCCCAACCGCCCGAGTCGTGAGCGTTCTTGAGTGGGATCATGTGGTCTATGTCCAACCTGGTGG
>CAJXWH010000225.1 GCA_913062915.1 uncultured Acidiferrobacteraceae bacterium
GTACATCGGCATGTGTCATGCTGGCCGGGTGCGTAATCATGGTCTCGACACTGCCAAGACTTTCGGCCAATGCGCACAGTTTCACGTGGTTCATGAGCCGCTTGCCGGCTTTGGTGCCACCAGTCAGTTCAAAAGTAATCATGCCGCTAAACCCCGACATCTGTGCTTTTGCAACCGCGTGCTGAGGATGAGAGGCGAGCCCAGGATAGAGTACCCGTTCGATCTTGGTCTGCGATTCGAGAAATGTCGCGACCTGCATAGCGGATTCCTCGTGTCGCTGCATTCTCAAGTGCAGTGTTTTCAGGCCACTCAAATTTAGCCAGCAGTCGAATGGGCTCGATACCGCACCAATGGTTTTCTGGATAAACTTCATCTTGTCGTAAATTTCACGGCTATTGGTAGCAAGGACACCCCCAATAATCTGGTTGTGACCCGAGAGATACTTGGTGGTGCTATGCATCACGATATCTGCACCAAACTCCAGGGGGCGCAGGAAAACCGGGGTTGCAAAAGTCGAGTCGACCCCAAGGAGAACGTCATGCTCGCGAGCAACTGCGACCATGGCTTCCATGTCGGTCACTTTAAGCAGGGGATTCGTCGGTGTTTCAATCCAGAGCAGCCGAGTCTTTGGGGTCATTGCAGATCGCACCGCTTCCGGATCGGTGGTATCAACATAGGTAAACTGAAGACCGTAATGAGATAGAACGTTGTCAAAATGGCGAGTGACCCCGCCATAGACATCGTCCCCGCAGACCACGTGGTCTCCGGAAGCGAGAAGTTTCAGGCAAGCATCGACTGCCGCCATGCCGCTGGCAAAACTGATGGCATGATCGGCGCTCTCGATGGCGGCAAGATTCTCTTCCAATACCTGTCGGGTCGGGTTGGACGAGCGCGTGTAATCAAACCCCTTATCGTGGCCCACTTCCGGCAGGACGTACGTGGCTGTTTCGTATATTGGCGGGAGGATGGCCCCGGTTGTCGGATCCGGAACGATTCCGGCACGCACTACCTTGGTGTCGAACTTCAACGTCGCTCTCCTTTACTGGGGCCGGGCCCCGTTTCATTAGTCAGCTGCGTCTGTTTGGTGAGAAATTCCAACAGGTCGATCTTGTTGATAATGCCAAGAATCTGCCCCTCGTCTACGACCACCGCCACATTGTTGTCTTCAAATATTTTTTGAACCTGGGCCAATGTCTGGCTCGGTCTGATCTGTCCTTCCAGAGGTCGAGCGACATCTTGAGCGCGGTTTTCCAGGGTGTACTCGCCGCCGGCGATGGCGCGCAGGATGTCGAGTTCCTCAATCATTCTTAGATCGCCTTGCCCATCGATTATGGGCATCTGCGATATACCCAGCGACGCCATGCGCCCGATCACATCTTGCAGTGATTCACCCGGGACGGCAAGCACGACCGGCCGGCTATGAAAATCTAGCAGTTCCTGAACGGTACCGAGGCGTGAATCCGGCGCAAAGTACCCCATATCCCGCATCCATTCATCATTGAATACTTTGCTGATGTAGCGATCGCCGGAATCACAGACTACTGCAACAACAATCTTTCCAGGACCGAGTGTACGGGCCTCTTCGAGGGCGCCGTAGAACACGGTGCCGGTCGAACCCCCCGAAAAAATGCCTTCGTGTCGGGTCAGTTTGCGCGCCATGAAAAAGGAATCGCGGTCAGATACATTGATTACTTCATCAATAACGGAGAAGTCCAACGTGCCGACCATGAAATCATGGCCGATGCCCTCGACTCGATACAGCGAGGGCTTGCTCCACTTACCCGTCTCAAAGGCCTCTTTGTATATGCTGCCGTAAGGGTCTGGCCCGACGACCCGGACGGTTCGGCCGGCTTCACGGGCTTTCTCTTTCAGATATTTTCCCGTTCCCGAAATCGTACCGCCCGTACCAAGGCCGGCAACGAAGGAGTCAATCTTGCCGTCCGTGGCTTCCCAGATTTCTGGACCGGTGGTCAGGTAATGTGCCTCCGGGTTATGCATGTTGTAGTACTGATCGGTGTACAGTGCCCCTTCAGTTTGTGAAGCCACCCGCTTAGCCACTTCGACGTAGCTGTCTGGATGATGATGGTCCAGGTCGGTTGGTGTGACGATGACCTCGGCCCCATAGGCTTTCAGCATGTCGATTTTTTCCTGGCTCATCTTGTCCGGTATGGTAAATACGCAGCGATACCCCTTGGCAGCTGCCGCCATCGCCAGCCCCAGGCCGGTGTTGCCCGAAGTGCTCTCAACGATGGTGCCCCCCGGTTTAAGCAGACCCGCCGCTTCGGCTCGTTTCACCATATGGACAGCCATTCGGTCCTTCACCGAACCTGTCGGATTGAGTGTTTCCATTTTTGCAAAGACCGTCGCCATACCGGGTTCGACAATGTTGTTGAGTCGAACGAGCGGGGTGTTGCCGACGAGATCGAGGACGCTTTCGAGAAAATTCATAAAGCCTGCTCCCCACAAAGAGCAACTGATTCTTGCCACCGGGCAATGGGAGTGAAGAATTGGTCAGGTAACATTCTCGGCAATGCCATTTGCTGGATGCTTAAGCT
>CAJXWH010000226.1 GCA_913062915.1 uncultured Acidiferrobacteraceae bacterium
ACGATGCCGATCATCAGATTAAGGCCGTTTGTGTCGTGCATAACGAAACGTCGACTGGAGTGACTTCAGATATCGCCGCTGTGCGCGCAGCGATTGTCAACACAAATCATCCCGCTTTGTTGATGGTCGATACGATCTCATCTCTTGGGTCGATGGAATACCGACATGATGAATGGGGGGTTGATGTGACTGTTGCCGGATCACAAAAAGGTTTGATGCTTCCCCCTGGTCTTGGTTTTAACGTGGTCAGTACCAGAGCGCTGGCGGCGACTGCGTCCGCCACTTTGCCAAAATCGTACTGGGATTGGAACAAAACGCTGACCAGTAACACTGACGGGTATTTTCCATCCACGCCGGCTACCAACTTGTTGTTTGGATTACAAGAGGCTGTGGCAATGTTGATGGAAGAAGGGTTGGACGCGGTGTTTGCACGACATGCCCGTTTGGCGGAGGCCACGCGGCGGGCGGTACAGGCTTGGGGGCTTGAACTCCTTTGTCGCAATTTGGATCAATACAGCAGTTCGTTGACTGCGGTACAGATGGCAGAAGGTGTAGATGCGGATGGCTTTCGCCAAGTTGTTCTGGATCGTTTCGGCATGCCGCTAGGTAATGGTCTGGGAAAACTGGCAGGACGTGTTTTTCGAATCGGACATTTAGGTGACTTCAATGAATTGATGTTGCTCGGCTCGTTGTCTGGTATCGAAATGGGGCTGTCGGCGTCGGGAATCGACTATGAGGCGGGTGGTGTACAAGCTGCGATCGAATTTCTCGCTGGCTGATTCTCTGATGACAAGAAGATCCTGCCCGGAGTCGCGGATTGGAAATTTTCAGAGAACATTGCAATAGTGCAGGAAATTTAAAGGGAACATAATGAATATCAAACAAACACGTGACCAGGCTGTGGCCGAGACAATGCAATCAATTCGCGGCATCGAAAAGGAAATGGGTGTTAACTATCCTGCTCTTAAACAAATCCGCACCGAGTTGATTTCACTGACTGCTGACCAGAATCTCTTTCCGGCTAAGGATTTCCCACTCGACCCAACCGGCGGGGACGTGATCTATCGTTTGTCGGAAGACAATGATCATCGATTTGCGCTCTATGGATCGGTCGGCAGTGAAGGTAAGTCAGTGTCGCCCCATAACCATTCGACTTGGGCTGTGATCGTCGGTGTTTACGGAGATGAAGTGAATCAGTTTTACCAATGTACGTCAGGCGGCAAAGAACCCGGCCCTGCGACTCTGGAACAAACTGGAAGTTTTACTGTTCGCCATGGGAATGGCGTGGTGTTCATGCCCGACGATATTCACGCGATTCAAACTGATGATGAGGTCCCGACATTACATCTTCATGCCTACGGGCTCGCCCTCGATCAACTGAGTGACCGGCTGATGTTTGATACCGCGGCAGGTACGTGTGCACGAATGCCCTTGATGCGAGGGTTTATATCGGCATGAACAAGATTTCTGCGAGCTCGCTAAAGGGTAAATTGACGGAGCTGGGGGAACTTGCCCTTATTGATGTCCGAGAGGAAGGCGCGTTTGCTGAATCACATTTGTTATTCGCTGTGTCTATACCCCTTGATCGATTGGAACTTTCTTTCGCCGACTTAGTGCCTCGGAAACATACGCCGGTTGTGCTTTGTGATGATGGCAGTGGTCGAGCCGAGATGGCGGCCGAGCGCCTGACAGGCTTTGGGTACACCTCAATTAAGATTCTTGACGGCGGCATCGCTGGTTGGGATGAAGCCGGGCATGAACTGTTCTCGGGCGTAAATGTGCCGAGCAAAGCCTTTGGTGAGTTCGTGGAGCATGAATATGGTACGCCCCACTTACCGGCCGAAGAACTGAAAGGAAAGATTGAAGCGGGTGACGACGTCGTTGTGCTCGACAGTCGACCACTGCAGGAGTTCTTGAAAATGAGTATTCCGGGCGCGATCTGTTGCCCAGGAGCTGAATTGGTGTATCGCGTGCCCGAAATTGTTGCTCATCCGGAGACACTTGTCGTAGTGAATTGTGCAGGACGAACTCGTAGCATTATCGGATCCCAGTCATTAATCAATGCAGGAATACCCAATCGTGTGGTGGCACTGAAAAATGGAACCATGGGTTGGCATCTGTCGGGATATGCGCTTGAGCATGGCAAGTCGCGGCGTGCACCAGAAGTTACGGCTCGAGGAGTCGAACGATCAAAAGTATTCGTCGAACAGATCAAGAATCGTTTCTCCGTTCCCTTCATTGATATGGCACAACTGCAGCGCTTTCGGGATCAAAGCCTAGAGCGCTCGCTTTTTCTTTTGGATGTGCGATCAGAAGACGAATTTCAGGCGGGGCACCTGCCGGGCTCAAAATCGGCACCTGGCGGGCAACTTGTACAAGCCACTGATGAATATGTCGGGGTGCGAAATGCGCGACTGGTACTGATCGATGACACAGAAGTTCGATCGACAATGACTGCGTCATGGCTCATCCAGATGGGTTGGCCCGAGGTCTACGTCTTGGCAGGCGGGATACCCAAAGAAGGATTGGAGGCGGGTTCAGTGCCGGCCC
>CAJXWH010000227.1 GCA_913062915.1 uncultured Acidiferrobacteraceae bacterium
TCGACAAGCAAACGTGGGGAAGGCGGACGACCTTGTTAAGAGCAGAGGATTTGGTTAAGAGATTGGGTTAGTTACTGCCAACACCCCACTAACACCGTAAACCTTTCAGCCTTCTCGGATATGTCTGGTAGTTCTAGTTTTTCTGTAGTGTGCTAACTGATTTGCTTCTCGTCTTGTTCAGATTCGCATGGTGATCTTCTCAGTCGATCCGTGAAACCGTGACTTCTGTTGCATGCACGGAAGTACTTTCACCCATATCAGTTTTTCTAGCTACACACAGCACGTTCACATTCGCACGACTTTTCTCCATCTTCGGCCACCGGCTCTTGTAAACAAGCAGCGCACCCGGTGTGATCATGTCTGATACACATACCGTGAGTGCCAATTCTCCCAATTCGTTAGACAACCGCACCCGATCACCGTCACCTATACCCAGACCGGATGCCGTCTCAGGATGACAGGTGACCGTTGCCGGGCCCATCATTTTGATAACGCGGCGGTCGTTGCCAAAGCTCGAGTTCATCAGCCACTCGGCAGCCGGCGAAATCAAACGCAGCTTGCCGTCCGCCGGCTCCGCGTCCACAGTTGCCTGCGGCAGGCGCGGTAGGCCGTCCGCTTCGGCGCGTTCGCTGGCAATCTCGATTTTTCCACTGGGGGTCGCAAACCGCCCTTCAGCCCACAGGATCAATGGCTCGTCGGCGACATGAGCCCAACCCTGCTCAGTCAATTCCTGCCAGGTTTCCCGAACGCCGGATGCGCGAAGGGTTCGCTCGATGATAGACCGATCATCTTCGTACAGAGTCGACTCTTGGAGCCCCATGACTCTAGCCAGTCTTCTGAAAATTTCCTGATTGGGCAACGATTCACCCATCGGCTTGCGGCATTGCACCTGCGCTCCGATCATAAGATGAAAATACGATGCACACACATCGTCGAACTCTAAAAAACTCGCTGCCGGCAAAACGATATCGGCATAATCCGCCGTATCCGTCATAAAGCAGTCGATCACGACTGTGAACAACTCCTCTCGGGCCAATCCCTGCCGCATCAACGCTTGATTCGGATTTGACGCGAGCGGATTACAATTCCATACCACGTACGACCTGATCGCTGCAGGATCTTGCAGCAGGTCTGGTATATCCATCTGACTGACAAGGGCGGGTCCGTCGTTAAATCGTGGCTTCTCGTAACCCGGTGCCCCTCCACCGCGTCCGCCGATGCCGATGGTATCGTTTAAATAGTAGAAGCCCGCACCCGGTTTTCCGATATTACCCGTCAGCGCGGGCAACATGGCACAGGCGCGGAAGACATTTCCGCCCCGGGGTTGACGCTGAAGTCCCTGGCCGAGCCAGAGCAACGACGGGCCGCGGGCATACAACCGTGCCACCTGTTCGATCAGTGTTACCGGTACGCCCGTTACTGCTTCCCCCCACTCGGGCGCGCAGCATTCGATCGAAGGTAGGACTTCTTCATAACCCTGCACGTGATCTTTGATGTAGTTCTCATCCACGAGAGCCTCGCGCCTCATGACATGCAGCATGGCAAAGGCAAGCGCCGCGTCAGCCCCTGGGCGTACCTGAAGGTGCAAATCGGCAGATGCGGCGGTATCGGTACGGACCGGATCGATGACGATGACTTTAGCGCCGTGTTCACGCAGCCAGTGCTTGTGCACATGGGGTCCGCAGTGGGCAGGGTTCGCTCCCCAGATCAGAATGCACTCGCTGTCCCTTGCCGTACGGGGATCGAAGCCTGCAACAGAATCACCGAAAACGTACTTCAACGCCGCGTGACCTGCAGCGTTACAAACCGTATCCGGATTGACCTCGGTCGCACCAATGTGGTCGAAAAAACGCTTCGGAAATTCTCCTGCAATGACCGAGCACGTTCCGGTGTAATGGGTCTGGTAAATCCGGTCGGCGCCGTGCAGATGATTAATGTCAGCAAACCTTTGGGCTATCTCTGCGAGAGCCTCGTCCCAAGAAATGCGCTCGAATTCACCGCCTCCCTTATTTCCTGATCGCTTCAGCGGATACAGCAGACGGGCGTTTTCATCGAGCCATACCCCGTTGTAGCTGACGGCACATTTGGCGCAAAGTGGTCCCCGTGTCGACGGGTGGTCGCGATTGCCTTTTACCTTAAAAATCTCCCCGTTTCGCTTATGTACAATGATCCCGCACCCGTCATAACAATCCCTCGGGCAGGTTGTCTTGATCCATTGTTCATCATTTGTCATGCCAATACCCTATACATCAAAGTTGTCTAGCCCCAGAGTGCCCGCCACCTAATTTACCAATTCAACAGCGGGACTGAAAAGACCCGCGTCTGCCATCGATTGCGGACCGCTGTACGCCACATCTGCTATGACTAATCCCGCTCCGGCAACGTATCTTCTGCGAGTAATTTTGACGGGACTTTCTTTGGTGCAATCGTGGTGCAATTCTGACCGCAATCAACCAAGACCATCTCTTCTGATGCACTTAGGTCCACCCCTATCCAACCAAAGCCAG
>CAJXWH010000228.1 GCA_913062915.1 uncultured Acidiferrobacteraceae bacterium
AAGAATCCCCGCCGTAGCGGGGATTCGCTGAATGACTGCAAGAAAAGCGCCAAGAGGGGGCCGCTCCCGCTTCGTGCTCAGGTGCTGCAGGTCATATCCGCTCCGCAACATAACGGGGATTTGATCATTCCGCAGCCATCTGGACACTTCGATACCGCGACGGTTGCTCCCTCATCGGTGGTAATGTGGTCGTGCACAAGTTCCTGACCGCATTTGACACATTTCATTCCAGTGACGCCCATTCCACATTGTCCGCACACATAGTCCATGATGTCTCTCCTGTCTTCGGGTCGATATTCATCGATCAATACGTCGCAGATCGTCACAAAGAGTACCGCCATTGTCCTGGCGAATAAACCACAGCAATCCTAAGATATTGATCTCACCGGTTTTCTGGCCGACTGATCGGATTTCAAATGGTCTCGTCCCAAAAAATAGAAAACAGGTCATCGACGCCCAAGGCGAAAATACACAACAGTGTCGGAACACTGAATCAAGTGGTTTTTCCTTTACTTTTTTCGATACTCGCCCGGTGCGCCGCAGGTAGGATTTGGATTGACTCAACGCCAGGCAAACACCGGTTGTTCATAGTGCGCTACGCGGGTCTGTCGACCAAACAGGGCGATTTCCCGGAACTGATAGAGGATGGCCGCCGTTGGTGAAAACACCTCTTCATGCAGCGATTCGAGCCAGATCGACAGCACGGGACTTGGGCTCTGTGAAATTTGATGGAGGCGCGGAACATCTGGATGAATGAGGTCCCGAACAGGAACCGAAAATACTTCCTCTACTTCATTGGGATCCAATGCCATGTTGGTATCCTGTTCCAGCCAGACCACCACCGGGGTGATCCGAAACCCCGATCGTGTTGGGAAATCATCCAGTTGGCCGACGACCTGGTTTGTTGAAGCGGTTAGTCCGAGCTCCTCCTGTAATTCCCGGAGGGCTGCTGTTTTCGTACTTTCGTCGGGTTCCAGTCGCCCGCCAGGCAGCGCGTACTGACCGCTGTGTCGGGTCAAGCCCTTGGCTCGGCGAGTCAACAAGAAACACGCTTCATCGTTGGCGGCGGATTTTGCTACGACGATGGCGACAGCGGCCGGGGTCAGGGTCGCATCATGAATCGCGACTCTCGGGTGTGCGGATAAGCGACCCGTATACAAAGACTGAACAGATGGATTGAATGCAAACTTCACCGGTCGCGAACCGTTTTGGAAAACGCATTTGACCCACGCAAAGTATCCGCCCCTTTGATCGTGTTACGCCGCTGATGAATGATGCACGGGCACGACATACGGCCCTTCCGGTATCACCGCTACTGCTTTATCTCCGGACCGCCGAACGCTGTTGTCGATGGCTTCTTCGATGGAATCGATCACCTGGACACCTGTTAACGGGTAGTTTGCTGGATCCAGACCACCGGAGAACAAGTGAACATTCCCGATCGCCATGGGTTTGAGCTGCATCTGCGTCTGCCACTCGTCCACCTCGGCATGATCCTGCCGACGAAGGGTCTCCAGGAAGGTGTCTCGGCCCATAGACAGCAGCCGCTGCTGGGCAGCGACGAACTCGTTCGAACCCATGCCTTCAGAGATTTCCGACGCAACAATCAGGTCGCCGCCCGGCGCAAGAATATCCATCGCTACGACCATCCCCTTTACGGTCTGGTAGTAAGTTTTATCCAGCGGGTACCCCGCTGAACTGGTGAGTACGGTCTGAAATTTTCGGGGCACAGCGACCTGACAATATTGACCTGCAAAACTGACCGCCTCGGTGTGGCTTTCGAGTACTTCACCAAAGTTGATGAACGAAAGATTTCGATCTTCGTCAATGACCGTGTTCAATGCCAGCGCGCCACCCAGCATACCCACAAGCTCGATTTGCTCTTCATGCAGGGGATTGCCTCGCAGATTGCAGCTGGTTGCCAGAGGGTCGCCCATGAATCTCGCATTGTGAAAAGTGGTGATCGTTTCTGCGTGAGCGAGGCCGGGCGCGATGACTTTTCTTCCCCCGGAGTAGCCCGCCATAAAGTGCGGCTCGACAAGACCCGTAACGATACGAAGGTCCGCGTCGACGAATCGTCGGTCGAGTCGTATGACCGACCCTCGGGTCTTGGTTTTTCCAACGAAGACATGAGCATCATCATCAC
Organism: uncultured Acidiferrobacteraceae bacterium; assembly: GCA_913062915.1. Classification (GTDB taxonomy): domain Bacteria; phylum Pseudomonadota; class Gammaproteobacteria; order Arenicellales; family UBA868; genus CAJXWH01. The sequence goes on from CAJXWH010000228.1 coordinate 2,147, forward strand.
GGGCATCGTGATTGACAACGTTTACCTGTTTCAGCACCCAGGAGTCACCGATCAGCTCTTCCAGTTCTGCCCCAAGATTGGGTCGGTGGAGGCCAGTAGCGACGATTACCGTGATGGCATCAGTGGAAATCCCGCCGCCGATCAGTTGTTCGATCATCGGGCGCAGAAAAACCCCGTTTGGGACAGGCCGTGTAATGTCACAGACAGCGATCGTGGCGCTGGTTGCGGTTTCTGCGAGAGCGCGTAACGGAAGTGTACCCACAGGGGCATCGAGGGCTCGCGCCACCGCAGCAGCGGAGTCTTCGATGACAGGCATCGACGGTTT
>CAJXWH010000229.1 GCA_913062915.1 uncultured Acidiferrobacteraceae bacterium
CCGCCATCATCGTGGTTGGCGCGCTGATCTGGGCGATGATGAAACGAGAAGACGAGCGATAACAGACCATTTATCGGGTGACTTCAGTCGCCTGTGAATTACACGATCGACTGGCCGATGATTGGCTGCGGTTCGCTCAGGGTTCACTGCAACGAATTGGCTGTAAACAACATGTCCGCGATACTCGATATTGACCTCATCGCCTTTGAGCGTGGTGATTCCTCTGCTCGCCGTGCCATAGTCGATGGCACAATGCGGAGCCTGTCTAGCGGGTTTGTTTACGTCTGCCACGACCTTTCCCAAAGCCTGCTCGACGAGGCCTATGGAAAGCTGGCTGAGTTTTTCGCGCTTCCGCAGGAGCGCAAAGACCATTACACAGTACCTGGGTCCAGCGGGAATTTCGGCTACACCGGTCTTCTAGTAGAAACTGCTGCGATATCCGACATACCAGACTGGAAAGAAATGCTCAACTGGAGTGCGCCGGTCCCCGAGGGCCATCCACTTCGACGCCGGTTCCCCGATCGCTACGGTGATCCCGTGTTGCCGGATGACGATATCCCCGGCATTTCGGCAGTACTGATCGAGTTTCACCACGTCACACTCGAACTTCAGCGCCGGGTGCTGAGAATTCTCGCGGCTGGATTGGGGGTCCATGAAAGTTATTTTGACTTGATGTTGGAAAATGGGGGCGCACTCAATCGGGCGCTTCATTATCCTTCTATGGATCAGGCCCCAAGCCAGAATCACGTATGGTCGGGCGAACATGGCGACATCAATCTGATGACGGCATTGCCTCGCGCCATCGGAGCCGGGCTTCAAGTCAAAACCACGGACGGCTGGGTAGATGTCATGCCGCCCGACCAGCATGCAATTATCAACACCGGAATCATGCTCGACCATCTTACCAATGGCCTGATTCCTACGGGAATTCACCGCGTCGCAGCGAAAGGTCCTGGGGAACGCTACTCGGTGATCCAGTTCTGTCACCCTACCCCATGGACGATGCTCGCCCCAATTCCAACATGTGTCACCCCGGAGAATCCATTGCGCTACCCGACGATCATGGTTGGTGATCTATTGGACCAAGTGATCTGGGAGATCAACATGGTCGAATCGGGCCGACGACTGAACGACTGACACACCCCCTGTGGCAGACCGGCAGTCGACTGTGGGCGCGGGCCACAACGACAGGCCGACTTGTGCAAAGAAAAATTCTCGTTCTGCGCGGCTTACTTCTCTAATGCACTCTTCAACAGTTGGACGAAATGCTGACGATCGGCCTTGAGCACAATGGTCGTGGTTTTCTTTCGGTCAATATAATTGCGGTCGTCGATGATGGTCATGCCGCGTGTGGGCCCATTCTCCAGATCGACGGTAACAGAGGCTACTGTGCTATGGACTATTGTCTCATCCGATAACGCAACCGCCATGGCAATCGGATCCGGCAAATCGAAACCATCGATGCCGGTCTCCTTTGCGCAGAACTGACGAACGACGGTCTGCGAATCGACCGCCATCTGGGCTTTCTCGGTTCCAATTGCACGCAACTGTGCCGCCTCGGCATCGCTGAAAACGGCATACTTTCGTGAAATATCCCAACCCACCATCACTTTATTAAGGTCAGAAGAAAATACGATTTCCGCTGATTCTGGATCCGCCCAGATGTTGAATTCAGAGACGGGCGTAATATTGCCGTGGCTGTCGCTGGTGCCACCCATGATGACGCACCGCTTGATTTGTTCGGCGATCCCGGGACTTAAAGACAGCGCAAGGGCAATATTGGTAAGCGGCCCAAGGGTAACGAGTTCCAACGCCCCGGCATATTGTTCCGCAGCATCGATCAGTGCATGCACGGCGTGACCCTCGTTTGGAATGCGACCACCAATTGGCAGGCCAATATCACCCATGCCGTCCTGGCCATGTACATTTTGTGCTGTTTCAAGTGGCCGAACCAGCGGCCTGGCGGCGCCGGCATAGACGGGCGTTTGGGAATGACACAACTCTCGAACAAACAGGGCATTTTGGACCGCCTGCTCCAACGGCACATTGCCGGCTACGACGCCGATTCCAACCAACGAAGCGGTGCAATGTTCGAACGCCATCAAAAGTGCGACCGCATCATCAGAGGCCGTATCGGTATCAACAAAAATTCGACGGGTCATGGGCGACTTAGATGAATCGATGGGAGGCGGCAGGGGAAAACGGTACCAGATCACGACCCAAGCTCAAAGGTAAGCCCGCCGACGCTGAATCACGCGGGTCAATCGTCCAGCGCCCTTCTTCTTTCCCATCTTTTGATCTCGCCGTATGTCGGCAAGGTCATCATCAGGGCCATCCTTGCCCTTTTAAAGCTGTTCCAGAAGGTCAAGAGCTGGACGACGATTCATAAGGCACCACGAATTTTTTCAAGATCACCAAAAA
>CAJXWH010000230.1 GCA_913062915.1 uncultured Acidiferrobacteraceae bacterium
CTCGATTCGTCTTTTTTCCTAGATCGGTTTACAACTGCCAGGTCGTCTGACCCCGGTAAGATCAAAAAAGGCGGCGATGGTAGCCACCCGCTACCGCCCACGCAACCCGCCGTACCGGGGCCTTAAAGGGGGTCCAACCTTGATGGGGGGGAAGCCGGGGCCGCAAAATAGGAAAAATCATGATCCGGTTTCAACCGCTGCCACGGCTTCAGCCAGATGCTGGCCTAAGGACGCGACGACCGACTGATCGCGCCCCTCGACCATTACCCGGATCACCGGCTCTGTCCCGGAAGGCCGCAGCACCACCCGACCCTCGGTACCCAATGTTCGCTCCACTTCCCGTAACGCATCCTGAACCGCCGTTCTCTTGATCGACTCTCCGGGGGACTGCCGACCGTTTTTCAGGGACACATTGATAATGGTCTGAGGAAACACTTCCATCGCGCCCGTCAAAGCTGAGAGGGGCTGATCTTTTGTGATCATCGACTCCAGCACGTCCAGCGCAGCAATGATGCCGTCGCCCGTCGTGCTCTTTTCCAGGCACAGGATGTGGCCTGATGTTTCTCCACCCAAAACCCAACCCCGTTGGCGCAGCATTTCATGAACGTGGCGATCTCCAACCGCCGCGCGCGCGAATGGGATACCCCGCGCTTGACAGGCGAGTTCCAGCCCGAGATTGGTCATCACCGTGCCGACAACGCCGCCCGGCATCGATCCATTGTCCACACGGCTCCCACTCATCACGTAAAGAATCTGGTCGCCATCGATCAGCTGGGTCTTTTCATCGACCATCACAACCCGATCGCCATCCCCATCCAGCGCAATTCCGACATCCGCGCCATTTTCCGCCACCAACCGCTGCAGGTATTCGGGTTCGGTCGAACCGCAATTCTCGTTGATGTTGAATCCATCGGGATCCGTCCCAACCGCAACCACTTCCGCTCCCAATTCTTCGAACACTGATGGAGCGACGTGATAGGCCGCCCCATTGGCGCAATCAACTACCAATGTAAGGCCAGCCAGCGAGAGACTCGCAGGCACGGTGCTCTTACAGTACTCGATGTAGCGCCCCGGAGCGTCCGGAAAACGTTCGGCCTTGCCCAGGCGGTCAGCCGGAACCGTCCGAATAGGCTCTTGCATGAGCGCCTCGATCTGGCTTTCCACGTCATCTGGCAATTTGCTGCCGTCCGGCAAAAAGAACTTGATGCCGTTGTCGTAATAGGGATTGTGCGATGCACTGATTACGATTCCGGCGCGGGCTCGGGCCGTTCGGGTTAAATAGGCAATACCGGGCGTCGGCATTGGCCCAATGAGAGAGATATTCATGCCGGCCGCACAGAGGCCCGCCTCAAGCGCCGATTCGAGCAGATATCCCGACACCCGAGTGTCCTTACCAATGACGATTTTTCCGCCACCCTGTCCGCCGAGTGCGCGACCTGCAGCCCAGCCAAGCTTGAGGACCGTGTCGGGTGTAATGGGTGTCTCACCGACTCGGCCCCGCACACCGTCGGTTCCAAAAAATCTCTTCGTGCTGTTCTCGCTCATCTAAAGCTCTCTTGGTGACCGTCGACGCTCTGCAAACGTTCCCAACTCCGGATCAGGTCCCGGGTTGGCACCACATCATGCGCCCGCACAACCCGAGCCCCTTTCTGAACCGCCAGAAGGGCCAAACCCGCGCTGCCGATGCCCCGGTCTCGGTTCAAGTCTCCGAGCAACGCACCAACGAATCCCTTTCGAGAGAATCCTACCGTGAGCGGCAAACCCAACCCAGCCAGCGCATCGAGCTCGAGCAACAGGCGCCGATTGTGGTCAAAATTTTTCCCAAATCCAAATCCTGGATCGATAAGCAACTGCTGCTGCGAAATACCGCCTTCTGCACAGGCGGCCACTCTGTGTTGCAGGAAATCCCCCACCTCTCTCACCACATCCTGGTAGTGCGGGTCATCTCGCATGGTCTCCGGCTTGCCCTGCATATGCATCAAGCATACCGGAACACCCAGGGCCCGAGCGGCTTCGATCGCGCCGTCGGCTCTAAGCGCCCGGACGTCGTTGATCAGGCCTGCGCCCGCCGCCACCGCAGCCGTCATCACTTCAGGTTTCGAGGTATCTACCGAAATAGGAACCGCTAACCGCGCCACCAACTCTCGAATCACCGGGACGACCCGCTGAATTTCCTCTTCGGCATCGGTACCGCGCGACCCCGGCCGGGTGGATTCCCCACCCACATCGATCAGATCCGCTCCCTCGGCCACCAGTTTCTGGGCGTGGTGTATCGCATCTGAAACGTTCTGATATTGGCCACCATCGGAAAATGAATCTGGGGTAACGTTCAGCACCCCCATAATCGCAACCCGATCAAGAGCCAGAGATCGGCCGGCGCAATCGAGCTTCACCGCTTTGTGTGACCCGACCC
>CAJXWH010000231.1 GCA_913062915.1 uncultured Acidiferrobacteraceae bacterium
AGGCGACAGACATCATTCACCGTTGCGATCTCGACCAGGTGCGGCGGGCCGAACGGGGCATTGTCTGGCAGATTGATGTCGCTAACGAGTGCAGTGGACGGGAAATTGCGGCGTTTCTACACGACCCGATGACCGAGTCGATCATCACTAATGACGCTGGCCTGGAACAGGTCTTCCGGCAGGCCGAAGCCGCTCCCCTCCAATGGATTGAGATTCTCGACGGTGGCCGCGAATCCCTTGCCAACGCGAGTCGCGACCTCGGTTTCACGCTTACCTGCGACGAGATGGATTACGTGATCCAGGGCTACCGCGGCTTGGGAAGGGATCCGACCGACGTGGAACTGATGATGTTCGCGCAGGTGAATTCGGAGCACTGTCGCCACAAGATATTTAATGCAACCTGGGAGGTAGATGGGGTCTCGCAAAATGCCTCACTGTTTCAGATGATTCAGGCCACCCAGGAGGGTAAAGAGAATGGTACGCTCAGCGCTTACCGGGACAATGCGGCGGTCATAGCGGCAGGCGCCAGCAGCTGGTTCCTGCCGGATACCAGTACCCGTGAGTATCGATACCTGGCTGAACCCGCCCATCTGATCGCCAAGGTTGAAACGCACAACCACCCGACCGGTATTTCCCCGTTTCCCGGTGCCGCCACGGGGTCGGGCGGAGAGATACGTGACGAAGGGGCCACGGGTCGAGGGGGCTGGGCGAAGGCGGGAATCACCGGATTTTCTGTCTCCGACTTGCGCTTGCCTGGTGCCGGGCAGCCCTGGGAGGAATCGTTCTGCCATCCGTCTCGGCTGGCAACGCCACTTCAAATTATGCTGGAAGGCCCCATTGGTGCTGCGTCATTTAATAACGAATTTGGCCGACCCAACATCGGCGGTTATTTCCGAACCCTGGAGATCAGTGAGCATGACGATGGTACCCATCGTCGCCGTGGTTACCATAAACCGATCATGCTGGCGGGCGGGCTGGGAAGCATCCGTACCGCGCACGTTCATAAGCAAGAAATACCGCCTGGCGCCAAGCTTGTCATCCTCGGTGGCCCCGCGATGTTAATTGGATTGGGTGGTGGTGCCGCTTCGAGTGTGGGCTCCGGCGCAAGCAGTGAGATGCTCGATTTCTCGTCGGTTCAACGGGCCAACCCGGAGATGCAGCGGCGCTGCCAGGAGGTCATTAATCGTTGCATTGCGCTGGGAGACACGAATCCCATATTGTCGATTCACGACGTAGGCGCTGGCGGACTATGTAATGCACTTCCGGAGATCGTGCAGGGGGCGCAGCGGGGCGGCGCGATTGATCTGCGGGATATACCCAGTGACGACCCAGGCATGTCGCCAATGCAGATCTGGTGTAATGAGGCACAGGAACGTTACGTGCTGGCACTTCCGGCTGATCGATTGACGCAGTTCGAGGCGATATGTGAGCGCGAGCGCTGTCCATGCCGAATCGTCGGAACCGCAACGGCTGAACGACGCCTGACTGTTCGTGATGCGCAATTCACTGGGGAAAAAGATGAACAGGCTCGTGCGAACAGTGGTCGCCCGGTCGAACTCGATATGGAATTTTTGTTTGGGAAGCCGCCGCGGATGCACAGGCAGTGTTGGCGGAGACCCCCGCAACAAAAGACACTTGATCTTTCCGGCGTTACGGTGGAAGACGCGGTCGAACGCGTTCTCCGGCTGCCGGGCGTTGCGGACAAATCATTTCTGATCACCATCGGTGATCGAAGCGTAGGCGGGCGGGTCGTGCGCGACCCCATGGTCGGGCCCTGGCAGGTACCGGTTGCCGACGTTGGGGTGACATCCGCTGGTTTTAATGGTCGCCGAGGTGAGGCGATGTCCATTGGCGAACGGTCCCCGATCGCCTTGGCAGATCCTGCGGCCAGCGGACGAATGGCGGTCGCCGAGGCGATCACCAACATGGCGGCAGCCGGCGTCGGTGAACTGGCTGCGCTAAAACTTTCGGCCAATTGGATGGCGGCTGCAGACCAGGCCGGAGGAGATGCCGATTTGTTTGATGCTGTTCACGCTGTCGCGCTCGATTTTTGTACATCGCTCGGATTGTCAATCCCGGTAGGGAAGGACTCGTTGTCTATGGCAACACGATGGCAGCAGGACGGACGGCCATGTGAAGTCATTGCCCCGCTGTCACTGGTGGTGACAGCATTTGCACCGGTGTCAAATGTACACACAACGTGGACGCCGACGCTGCGTACGGATGTGGAATCAGTACTGGTGTTTATCGACCTGGCGTCGGGCCGGTGTCGGCTCGGCGGTTCGGCCCTGGCACAGGTTTACGGTCAGGTAGGAAGCGACACGCCGGATGTGGAGTCGACTGCGGCGATTAGCGATTTTTTTGCGGCAACACGGGAGCTCATGCAAAGGGGTCAG
>CAJXWH010000232.1 GCA_913062915.1 uncultured Acidiferrobacteraceae bacterium
ATGCATTCGCAAGTACTTTCGGGTGCCCCTCTATGCATCGCCCAGCCGATCAGCGCTGTGCCGGCGCCAAGACAAAATTGGCGTCGTCGTCGAAGAAGGCTTCGCAGCGAGACCTGGTCATTCTGATACTACGATTGCCTAGGACATGGCGCTTTATGTCCCGCACCAACCGCTGATAGCCGCTTTTATCATAATTGGCAATCTGTCTCACCAGAGCCATGTCTATGACCGGGCTCCTGAATGTGATGCTGTAGCCTTCATGGGGAGGCCTGGATGTAGGAACCAGGTCGAGTCCCCTGAAATTGTGATTTCTAGGGTCGACGATATACTCCGCTACCATCTCCTCATCGCCGGTCTGCGGCACTTTGATTGCCCGGGATTTTCTGTATATCTCATTGGCTTCTTTGCCGCGGGTATGACTATTTTGAAAAAACCCAGTCGTGTGCATCCAAAAAAACCAATCAGGGTCCTTGAACATCACCTGGGGTATAGTGAGCCCAAGATGCTTACCGAACTCGAGCTTTGTCCAATTCATTGTTGCGCTCCAGTGGGATCTGGCAATGTCAATAGTACGATGTGATCGACTGCCTCCTGCATCTTCCGTGCAAGAGTCAACGGCGCCCAGGGCTCCTCTTCATTAGCAGAGTCGGACCGGCCGTAGTCGATGATGTCGTCTATCTGCATTGCGATGTCCAACAGGCCCTCAGTCCGTGGATCTATGCGAACGCCACTCGGGTTGGGGATCCGCGTGGCCCAACCAGCACGTTCGGCGGCCTCGGCAAGCGCTTTGTTCCCGCGCGGGATAAAATATGGGCTCCACTGGTTTCTCATCAACATTGTCGGCAGTCCTTTCTCCGCTGCTATAGCGGTCAGTGTATTGGGTGTTAATCCACGTCAACCAACGTTAAATTTGAGGTTATACTTAATGCCTAACTCGACGAGGCGCTGACCGATTTTCAAGAGCGCGTCTTTGTTATGGACCTCTGCCTTGATGATGACCGCGACGTCGACTAGGAACTGCCGGGTCACGGCGTTCGAGAGTATCTCCCGCTCGCCCTTTACACCTTTATCAACCATGGCGATGGCGTCGCTGGGCCGGGTGATCTCCATGTCTCGCAACTCGTCCAACCCACGCTCCCACAGGCTTCTGTACGCCGCGACCTGATTTCTGACCGTGTCCGCCATAGCCTTCTCGCGCAGCTCAGCGGTCTGCTCCGCCACTTTGGCCAATGCCCGCTGTTCCAATGCATCCCTCACACCCTCCCAGCGCCCTTTTTCGGCCCACCTGAAGATCAGCCCAGGTGAGGCTTTGCGCCCCGTTTGCGACGATATCTCCCTGGCGACGTCTCTGAAACTTTGACGCTGCAAATAGAGCTCCTTCGCTGCGGCGATGGTTTCCATGCGATAACGCTTACCCAAAGTGTCCCCCTTTCAGGCCTCCTGAGTCGTTGGAAATTTCCTTGTGTTATCAGGCATAATTATACCTATATATAGCGCATATACTTAGTCATAATAATGACATAATATACTCATAATAGAGGCATAATATGGCGCGACCGAAACTATATGGTCATCTGTTCGACACAATTGTCCACTACCATACCTTGGGGTTGGGCGTGACAGCCATCACCGACCGCTTAGCCCAAACCGAGCTCGAGCCTCCCGACCCACGGACTGTTCGACGATATCTGGACGAGTTCAAAAAGTTGTCGGATCGGGAACGCCTGCTGCACGCCCCGTTCGAATGGTGTCGTTTAGACGAGTACCGACTGCCCTGGGAATCGTCTCAATATTTGAATGAATTCGTCAGGCGATGGAAGTCGGGCGAAATGTTCTTCTATTTGCCGGCGTGGCACCAGGTGATCACACCGCCTGCGCGCCACGTGATCTGGGCGTGGCGCGTGCATTGCGCTTTGCCGAAACTTGATGTCCGCGACGTTTGGTTTTTTTCTTTTCTGTATTCGCTTCGCCAGCTGGTCGGCAACGTGTATCAACGCGAGATCAGCAATCGCGAATTGGATCTCGCCGTCATGATGAGACCTTGGGAAAACGACCAAGCGGCCGCGCTTTATCGACGAGAACTCGGGCAGGAACCCACTAACCCATCGACAGCGGAGGTCATTGATAAAGCAGAGGCGATTTTTGGATCGAATTCCAGTTACGCAGGCGTTTACAGCCGAGCAGGATTGCCGCCTTTGATCTTCGATTTCCTTTTACAGCAGGGATTGGTCATATTACCTTCGTTACTCTTGGACGACCTCCAAAAGGTCGTTGGAGAACTGGAGGCGGCTGATGAAAGGTAACATTCAACAGCGTGGTCCGAGAACCTGGAGGGTCAGGTACGACGTGCCGAGTCCCGATGGCCGCAAGCAGGTCAGCGAGACCATCCACG
>CAJXWH010000233.1 GCA_913062915.1 uncultured Acidiferrobacteraceae bacterium
CCGTAAAGACGGTTTCCTTCTAGCTCGACGTCATGGTCACCGCCTTCTACCTCGACGAGGCGACCTCTGGGCTTATAAGCTGCCAGCTCGTGAGACAGGCCGGGCAGGAATTCATTGAACGCCGCCAAATTTCCCAACCGAAGGTCAGATGACATCGATAAGATTTCCTAAACTACGCCCACGGAAGATACCATTTATTAAGTTAGACCTAACACCGTTGGAGGTAAATCCCGATACGGATTTAGCCCCTATTATGTAGTGGCGGCCGGATCGGGATGTCCGCTTTGGGTCCAGGCTGTGTAAAAACGCCTGCTGTTTTTCTATGTGACGGGCCTACGGGTTTGGATAATCGGTTTTCCGGTTTTGGGGATTTGTGCGGCTGATGCGGGCTTATGGGCCGGATTTTGCGGTTCTGTGCGGCGATTTGGCCGGATACGGGCGCAACTTGGAGCGAAGGGGGCGCCTATGCTCCCATCGCTGCGATCAGCGGGGCGACGCCCATGATGTTCATGACGCGTTTGAGATTGTAGGCCAGCACGTGCAACGCCATTTCGGCGCCGACCCGTTTCAGCGTCTTCGTCTGGAAGTGCGTTGATCCCATCCAGGATTTGATCGTCCCAAAGGGATGCTCGACGGTTTCGCGCCGCTGGTGCATCTTCTCCGGATGCTCGTCAAGCCGTTGCTGGACGGCCTCGAGAACATGTTCGTGCTCCCAACGGGTAATCCGGCGCTCCTTGCCCGTGGTGCATTGATCCTTGATGGCGCAGGTCTGGCAGGCATTGGTCCAGTAGCGGCGCAGGGTCAGTCCCTTTTCCTGGTTGGTGTAGTGGTAGACCAAGCGCTCGCCGGCAGGGCAGATGTATGCATCTTCCTCGGCCACATAGCGAAAGTCCTGTTTGACAAAACGGCCCTTGGCCTTGTTGCCTGAGGTCAGGGGCTTTGGAAGGGTCACGGTGATGCCGGCCTCATCGCAAGCCAGGATCTCCTCGCCGCTGAAGTAGCCGCGATCGGCAACGACATCCAACCTGTCCGCCGCCAGCGCAGCCTTCGTCTGCTTGGCCATGTGTGAGAGTTGGGCGCGGTCGGTGCCCACATTGGTCACTTCGTGGGCGACGATCAGGTGGTGTCTGGTGTCCACTGCCGCCTGAACATTGTAGCCCACCATGCCGGAACCCCGGCCGCTCGTGGCCATGGAGCGGGCATCGGGATCGGTCAGCGAGATCTGCTGGTCCGGTGTTGCCAGCATCCGGGCCTCAAGCTCCGTTAACCGGGCCATCTCCTCCTTCAGGGTGGCGATCTTGTCTTTCAGGCGGATGCTCTTCGTCGTGCGTGCCAGCGATGGCTCCTGTCGGTCGGCGCTGTCCAGCTGCTGCAGATACCGCTCGACACTCTCCTCGATCTGCTCCAGGCGGCGATTCATCTTGGCCCGCGTGAAGTTCCTGTCCCGGGTGTTGACCGCCTTGAACTTGGCGCCGTCGATTGCAACGCTCGCATCAGCGAACAGCTCAAGCTGGCGGCACAGCGCGACGAACCGGGCACAGACTTTGCGGATCGCCGCGCCATTGTCTTTACGAAAGTCGGCGATGGTCTTGTGATCCGGCGCCAGACGGCCGGTCAGCCACATGACCTCCACGTTGCGCCCGGCCTCCCGTTCAAGGCGGCGGCTCGACTGAACCCGGTTGAGGTAGCCGTAGATATAGAGCTTCAGCAATACTGAAGGCTGATAGCCCGGCCTGCCGGTCATCCGTGGTTCGACCCGGCCAAAACCCAGCCCGCCAAGATCAAGCTCGTCGACGAAGACATCGATCACCCGAACCGGATTGTCCTCGGCGATATAGTCCTCAAGACATTCGGGAAACAACGTGCTCTGGCCGCGGTCAACGCCCTCGATAAAACGCTTCATCAAAAAACCCCGCCCCTACCATGGCGAGATTCTAACAGACCCAATATTCACACCGCACGTTTTTACACAGCCTGGACCCTTAACAGACATCGCATGCGATGATGTTTGCTTGCGGTATAAATTGGTAGCCGGGTTACCTCGGCAGATGACGCGTACAGAAATTCAAGCAATTCGGCACAGATTAAAGCGCAACAATTACTCGGGGAACCGGTGTGTGCGGCTTTAGCCCCGTCTTCGTCTCGTCCCACGAGGCCACCCTGACGGCTCTCACCTGTAGCCCATTCGTCCCTTCGAAATCTAAGTTTTCCAAATAT
>CAJXWH010000234.1 GCA_913062915.1 uncultured Acidiferrobacteraceae bacterium
ACGTTTCACATTTATCACGCCGTGGCGTTGGTACTGGTTCTTGCTGGGTTGTGGATCTCGCGTGACCGATCATTCGTATAGGTTAATTATTCACCAAACCGGGTATGATGAGCCGATGAATCACTCTGTTCGTTATGATGAATCGACGTTTGCCGGCGTCTTAAGGCCGGTCGAGCAAGCAGAGTCTTTGCCGCCTTGGTGTTATACCGAGCATTCAGTGTATGTTCGCGAACAGGAACGGCTATTTCGGGGTGGCTGGGTAAGTGTCGGCCGGGAGGATCGTTGGCGGAATGCCGGTGATTACGTTGCGCTGGAGGTCGGTGGTACGCCGATCATAGTGTTGCGGGATGAGAATGGCACTCTACGCTCTTTTGCGAACAGTTGTCGCCACCGTGGGATGTTGTTGCTGAAGCTTGGTGACGGACATTGTGAACGCATCACTTGCCCGTTCCATGGCTGGAACTATCGGTTGGATGGTTCACTCCAGGCTGCTCCGAATATGACCGACGCTGTCAACTTCGATACCAATAATTATGGATTGGTCGAAATATCACTTGCAGCACGGGCCGGATTCGTGTTCGTCAATCTCGACGGTCGAGCGGGTAGCATTGACGATTGGCTCGGTGATTTCGAAGCGCTGCATGAACCGTGGTCTTTCGGCACCGTGGTCACTGGGTACCGCAGCGAGTTCGAGATTCGCTGTAACTGGAAGGCCTATCTCGAAGTATTCAACGAGTATTACCACATACAAAAGGTCCACCCACGCACCGTCGGAATGCTGTACGAAACCCCTGATCCGCCGGACGAGGTACGTGGAAATTTTACGACCCAGTTTGGTCTGCATAAGCAGGTAGACAGCGTCGGCAAGTTGGACGATGGGGTTGAGCCCCTGCCGATCATGTCTACGCTGCGTGGTAAGGAGCGCTCTGGCACCCGTTATACCTGGATATATCCTTCCTTGACGTTTGCGGCCTCAGTAGATGCCATCTGGATTCTAGAAGCGTGTCCCCGAACAGCGGACACGACGACTGGAAGTCTGACTTTATGTTTTCCCGAGGAGACGGCAGCACGAGAGGATTTTCTTGATCGGGCCGAGGTATACCAACGCCGGATGGATGTTGCACTCGCCGAGGACATCGAAATACTGGAGAGGCAACAACTCGGCTTGAACTCGGTGCTGGCCCGCCCGGGCCGGTTCTCGCCGTTACTGGAACCGAGCGTTCACGCATTTCAGACTTGGCTTGTGAATCAGTTGATTTAATCCTGGAAGGACAAAGATCGATACAGGAGGACCCATCAATGACGGCACATTTTTTTAATCTTTACAATGAGAGCGACGGGATTCATCGATCGTTGGCGGATGGTGTGGCGACGCGAATTTTTCCGGGGCAGCATGCCATGCTGGCGGTTGTGCGCATCGAGGCGGAGTCTGAAAGCGCCCGCCATTCCCACCCCGAGGAACAGTGGGGCGTGTTGCTCGAAGGTACCGGCATGCGGATTCAGAATGACGTCGAACATCCGGTGTCGGCTGGCGATTTCTGGCAGACCCCGAGCGGCGTTCCGCATTCGTTTCGAGCCGGGTCAGAAGGCGCTCTGGTATTTGACGTCTTCAGTCCGCCTCGCCCGGAATATCGAAAGCCAGGATTTGGGACAACCTGATAATTAGGTTTTGTACGGCCGGTCGAGAAATCGTCAGGTGAAGCGAGCGACGCCTGCGGGATTGGCAGGACTGGTATAACACCACCCTGATGTCTTCGTCCACTATTTCGCCTCGCATCCAGGGGAACCTGTTTGCAGTTTTGAGCATGCTCATCTGGGCGACGACCTACCCGATCACCGACGTCTTGCTCGTGACTTGGGATCCATTGTCGCTTGGTATGACGCGAGTGTTGGGGGCAGGCATTTTGTTAGGTCTGATTGCAATTGCGCTGGGTGCCATCCATCTCCCGTGGCGAGACTGGCCAGTCAAACAGGCCTGTCTAACGGGCGCCGTTGGCATGGGACTCGGCACGGTGCTGATGAATTTCGGCTTTTTGTACTCCAACCCCGTGAACGTTGCCGTAATCGCTACTACGATACCTGTTGTCTCGGTCATCATGGGCATGGTCCGTGGGGAAGAGCGTCTGACGTTTCGTTTTGGGATCGCCCTTTGTTTTGCGCTTGCAGGCGGGGTGTTGGTGTCGATTTCCAACTTGAAGACCGAAGTGGGTTTTCA
>CAJXWH010000235.1 GCA_913062915.1 uncultured Acidiferrobacteraceae bacterium
GGCGAATCGCATGTTTGGCGCAAAGAAATGAACCCAGTATGTTGACTTCGAAAATGCGGCGTGCTTGATCGACATCGAGTTCGTCGACGCGGGTACCCCCACCGTTTATCCCTGCGTTGTTGACGAGGCCGGTGATGGGTCCAAGTTCGGCGTCCACGCGTTCAAATAGGGCAGCAACCTCGGAGTCGATCGAAACGTCTGCCGACACCGAGATGGCCCGGCCACCCGCCTGCTCGATGTCTTTCACGACCAATTCAGCTTCATCGGTTGACGTCGCGTAATTGACGCAAACTGCCCAGTCCTTGGCCGCGGCTGCCCGACAGATTTCAGCGCCAATCCCACGGCTGCTGCCTGTCACGACCAGTACTTCCATGTCAGCGCTCTGTTCGGATCAACTGTGCCTGGGCCGGCCCGTTGTTTCGTGAAGCCGTGCCTTTATCCATATGCGCCGCGCAGTAAGGGCAAGGCGTCTCGGTAAAGCTGTAGTCGATCGGCCGTGATTCGAAGGGTGCTGTGAAAGTCACCGCGCTCGACCTGTGCCCACTGCAGCCAGCGGCGACCATGTACCGTTAGCGTAGTCCGGCCGTGCAGAACTCGGTGGTTGTCAAACAGTGCAATATCCCCGGGTCGTAGCGAACGTCGAATCATTCGCTTGGAGTCTTCGGCGAGTTCGAGGAGTCGGCGCAATCCGCGGTAGTACACCGGCATTTCTTCTGATGGAATCGACAATGGTGCTGCCACGCGGTCGTTGATCCGCACCCCGCAGATATTGTCGAATTCATCCAGGGAAATCACCGGAAATTCAGCGATCAGATCGACGTCATCCGAAAAGTGCCTGCGAAATGCCTGCCGATGTCGAGCTAGTGAGGTGAACCCCTCAGGGTCTTCAGCGCGTAAGGTCTCTGCAATTTCAAACCCGTCGAGAAATATAGAGGACCCACCGCCGGTGACATCCGTTTGAATGCAGTGGAACAGCATGATTCCCGGCGGCGAAGCACGATAGGGCTCATCGGTATGGGGCTTGAGCGCATCTACGTCGTTGGCAATGCCGCGCTGGGTTCGGTCGACGACCATATTCTGCACCCGGCCAAAATTGCTTTCCTGGATGGGGCCGATGCGACTGGCCAATTCCTCCAGCGGTCCGTCTTTGGGCGGCGCATCGTGCAGAAAACAAATACCGAAATCGCGCAGGCAATGAAGCATCTCCCGAAATGTAGTTAGATCCTGTTGGACGCTCTCAAACGAAAGGGTGGGTGGATTCTGACGAGTCACTTCGGTCCAAATTGGTGGCGAAAAAGCCCGGATTTTCCGGGCCAGTTCGTCGTAGGTGTGGGATTTAAGCCACGTCCCGGAGTAAGATGATTGATGGCCATCAGACCAGTTGATAGCCAAAGTGTCGTCGCGATCGATCGTTGCAGAGACAGCGATGATTTCTTTCGGAATCCGCGAAAGCTTGAGTGTTCGCCGGCCGATCGAAGGTTCGCCGCATGCGGGGCAGCGGCAGTTGTCACGCAGCCAAATGTGATGAAAGAAGGACGCGCTTTCATCCGACCAGCGTACGGACAGGCCGGCGTTCATCAACTCGATGTGCGATAAGTGGATTGCGCTGTCGACGGGGCTGCTCATCTTGTCAGGGGAAAAACGAGTCGGTGATTGCGACCATTGTTGCTGACTTAGTCAGTGGAATCAATCAGGCGCGTTTTCTACGCATTCCAGGCTCGAATCCTGGAGTGCGTACCCCTTAGCGTAGTGGCCGCGTTCTGCTAGCGTCGGGTGCCAGCCCCGCATCTTTGGACTCCCGCAGGGCCAGCACTCGCTAACAGGATGGTTGTCGAAAAAAAGAGCACCTCGTAAATGATGCTGCACCCTCTTGAATGCGTGCATCCCGATCAGGTTTTGCCCTAAGGGAAGTTTCGATGGCGCGCCGCAAAACGCGCCAATGGATCCTACTATTGAAGAAGCATTCGATGCATTTGTTGCTTGAAGAGAACAAGTAAAGTAGGGCGCCGTTCAGTAAGCTCAAACAAGAATCCCCGCCGTAGCGGGGATTCGCTGAATGACTGCAAGAAAAGCGCCAAGA
>CAJXWH010000236.1 GCA_913062915.1 uncultured Acidiferrobacteraceae bacterium
CCATATATCTCCAACTTCGAGCTCTATAGTGGGCATTTTCCCAACCCGATTCAATGTTCGATTAAGTGTATATATTGGCGGGTTTTGTTCGACGCATTCTTACGATGTAGGATTTTACCCACTTTTTCTTACCGGAAAATAATTCAAAACCCTATTTACTTCTAAGAACCCAATGGCGTATGGTTTTGGTCTTGCGCCATGATGTGCCCTGCAATGCCCGAAGCCACACTGAACACACCTCAGTTTGCCGACCCGATGAAGGCCGATGGCACTCAAAATCCGGTAACTGCACTGCTCCGTGATATCGAGCATTTCTGCCAGACATCCAACATGGCCGAGTCCACTTTTGGCCGCCAGTCCGTCAACGACGGCAAACTGTGCAACCGACTGCGATCGGGTAAAAACATCACGGTCAGCACGGCACAGAAGATACGAACCTTTATTGCGTCTCATACGAAATTTCCGACGGCGCCCGCCGATTCTCGATCACGGCTCGAAGAGGCCTCCCGGCCAGCCAGTCACAGCGAACCCCGATCTACCGGCAAGCGCCCGTTTCGCTTTTATGACAATCGTCAGAAATACCTGGCTTTCGTCAATACCTGTAACGAAAAATGGAAGATCGGAGAGCGTGCAGCGCACGAATTGTCCCATATACACCCTAGCCCCCCCGCATTGCGCCTTTTTGATGCGGGGACCGGCGATGGATCGGTATTAAGTTACCTACTGCGAACCATGCATCGCAGGTTCCCAACGATCCCCTTTTTTGTGGTCGCCAAAGAAATCAGCCTGGAAGACATCCGGCTTTGCCTGGAGAAGTTGCCTGATCGGTTTGTCGAACATCCAGCCAGCGTCATCGTTCTAACCAACTTGTACTACGCCGAGGCACCTTGGCTGATGCCCGGCAATGTTGCGGTAGCGGCTGCACTTAACTGGCATGAGGTCTCATTGCAAGGTGGGTCAGCGCAGGAATACGGCGAACAGCTTCGGGCCATTGACGACATTCTCGTGAACGGGTGGGAAGTCCGGGCGAGCGCCAAAACCGGCAACCCAATGTACGTTCGGCCATCGGTGCTGGTGATCTTTCGTGAAGACCACCGCTTCCTGCTCGACTCTGTCGTTCCCCGGCGCGGCCAGGTGGAAGGAAACTACGACCTCATTCTCGCAGCGCAACCATGGCGGGCAAGCTTGGGCGTGGCGTTCAAGGTCAACAAGGTGTTGGCACCACTGGTCCGCAGCCTGGCCCCCGGTGGCAGAATGCTTACGGTGCAGTCCTATGGTCGGGATCCCGGGCTTGAGCTGGTTCGCGAAATCTGGCCCGATGAAAATCCGTTTCAAACCAACCGTCACGAACTGCTTAAAGTGCTTAAGGAGACCCTCGGCCGCGCCGCAGCGAACTACAATTTCAACGCGGCCTCCGACAGCAAGTCAATTCTGCGCTATGAGATGCACACCTTGCCGACCGAGATTGCCGAAAGCATTGGCACCTCTACATTATTTGCTGCCTGGAATGCGTCTATTTACGTATACCAGATAGAAGATGACCGGTTGGAACCGGCGATTGCATCTGGAGCATATCTCGAGACCACTGCTAGAATTCTCCAAAAACATAACGGTATCTGGTTCAACGATGAGACTTTCGTCGTCTCCAGACGACGGACTGCGACCATGGCCACAGCCAGTAGCGCATTTCCGTCTACGATCAGTAGCGGGGGATTTCATAGGGACTGACACCAGAGCGGGCAATTGCCGCCCAGCGGCACGGCTCGTTTCTATCAGCACCGCAAGGGCCAACCATTCGAACTTCGCCTTCAACTGATGTCATTATCTCTGCCGAACTCAATGAGAAGGATCCCACGCACCAAACAAACTCAGACAAAACTGATTGAAAGTCAGACAACACAAATAGAAGAGAAACTGAATGAAAGAGCTGTTTTACTTTGATAACGCTGCCACGACCCTGCCCAAACCAGAACCGGTCTATCAATTCATGGATCAGTTCTTTCGCACGCACGGGG